>JANMXS010000260.1:0-6742 GCA_031394335.1 Burkholderiales bacterium | reverse complement strand
AGGCTGGACCCCGGCGCCCTGCGCCGCCACATCGCGCTGGTGCCGCAAGAGCCGGTCATCTTCGCCACCAGCGTCATCGAGAACGTGCGTTACGCCCGGCCCGAAGCTACGCGCGACGAAGTCAAAGCCGCCTGTGTCGCCGCCTTCGCCGACGAGTTCGTCGAGCGCCTGCCCGAGGGCTACGACAGTTATCTCGGCGAACGCGGCGTGCGTTTGTCCGGTGGTCAGCGTCAGCGCGTCGCCATCGCCCGCGCCATCCTCGCCGACCGACCGTTGCTGCTGCTCGACGAAGCCACCAGCGCGCTCGACGCCGAAAGCGAGCGTCAAGTGCAACATGCACTGGAGCGGCTGATGCAGAACCGCACCACCCTGATCATCGCCCACCGCCTCGCCACCGTGGTGCACGCCGATCGCATCGTGGTGATGGACCAGGGCCGCGTCGCCGCCGTCGGCAGTCATGAGGAATTGATGCGCACCAACGACCTCTATCAGCACTTCGCGAGCTTGCAGTTGATGCGGTGATTTAGGCCCCACGACATAGGGTGGCTCACTTAGCGAGCCTAGGACACGTGTAGACTTGCTAGAGATTGATCTGATCGAATACTCAAGTCAGATGATTTAGGAGGTATTTATCATGGCTACAGAAGTCACTGTTGAACTAGCTTCGCTTCGTTTTGATGGTGAACGATTCAAGGGGCATGCGCTTGATGTTGAATGTACCCAAGAACTCATTGCGTATCGCAACCTTGTTGTCGAGTGCGCTAAAGAACTTTGGCGGCGCAAAAATCCAGGCCGTGTGCGCTTGCCAAATCGTTTCGAGGACGAATTTAGACTCCAGTTCAATAGACTCGACGAGGGTTCTGCGGTAGTTCCTTTGCAACGGGTCCGAGTGGCTGATCAAAGCAATTTGGATTGGGGTAGTCTCGACGAATTTGATGAAGCAGCGGAGCTGATCGACGCAGCCATCACTGCCGCAAACGTTGATCAATTGTTGCCAGTTGGACTCCCATCAAACGTGATTCCATTGTTTCGTGATTTCGGGAAATCACTACGCAGCGACGAGGTGTTGTTCACCAAGGCACGACATGGATCATTCGAAGCGGCTTATACCGCCAAGGCACGCCAACGATTGACCGAATGGGTCGGACCAATATATGAGGACGTGGTTGATGTAGTGGGCGAAGTTCGCATGGCCAATGTGGGGGCGGGGACTTTCTCGCTTCAGCTTGATGAGTTAGGCGCGACAATAAGCGGACGTTTCACTTCTGATCAAGAAAACGAAGTACTAGACGCCTTGCGTAATCATCGTTCCGTGCGGTTGCGAGTTGAAGGCGTGGCGGAATTTGCGACTGACGACCGTCAGATCAAACGGTTGGCGCGTGTTGACAGAATTGAACTTGCACCATTGATGGATCGTGGCTTTGATGAATCGGTCACGCCAATTTGGGAACAACTCGCAGAGATAGGTGAATCTGCACCCAAAGGTACTTGGGATGCAGTACCTGGTGATTTGTCGATGCGTATTGATGACATTGTCTATCGTCGCGATACGGGGCGAAAATGAGGGTTGTCTTCGCCGATACTGGCTATTGGCAGGCGATCCTGAATCCGCAGGATCAACTGCATGAGAAAGCGATTGCTATTTCAAAGAACCTCGGCAAGATGCGACAACTCACCACTGAAATGATATTGGACGAGCTCTTGGCGGCACTGTCTCAACTTCCGGTGAGAACACTGGCGATACGAGGGGTTGACGCCATTCGCTCAAATCCGAATGTTGAGGTTGTTCCGCAAACCTCTATCCAGTTCATGGATGCTTTCGCGCTATACAAGAAAATGGCAGACAAAGAATGGAGCCTGACCGATTGCGCATCGTTCGAAATAATGAAGGCACGCAATATTTCGGACGCTCTGGCATATGACCAGCACTTCATACAAGCAGGATTTAATGCGCTGCTCCGAAACTGATTACAGTTCGCAAGAACTCCGAGTAAATAAACAGATTCCCTAGACAATGACCCGGTAGTATTTTCGCCGGAGGACATCAAATTCAGATGTTTTTCAGTCTACGCCAGATCTTAAGCGGCTTTGGCAGTGGCGGCCCCGCCTAATGGGACGTTGGAAATCCAAGAGTCGGCGGCGCAGCGCGACAATGTCCCAAGGTACGCCTCTTGCTCTATAACGTCTCATATGCGCCTCCGTTACCCCAAATCCTTCTTCAAACTGCTGTTCGCCGGCTTTCTGCTGGCGGTGCTGCCGCTGGTGGTGGGCTTGCTGGCGAACACTGTCGCCATACAACGA
The DNA here is from genome assembly GCA_031394335.1 of Burkholderiales bacterium. Classification (GTDB taxonomy): domain Bacteria; phylum Pseudomonadota; class Gammaproteobacteria; order Burkholderiales; family Usitatibacteraceae; genus UKL13-2. The sequence goes on along the minus strand of JANMXS010000260.1, from coordinate 4,441 downwards.
CTGGCCAATCAAAGTCAGCGTGCGGTGTATGACGCAGCCCGGGTTGCCCACGCCACGCGCGATTTGAGCGAAACCGCGACCTCGCTTGAGCGCACCGCTCAGCAAAGCGCGGTGCTGCACGACGCCACCCTGTGGCAGGGTTACCTTGCGCTGCATGGCCGTTTTGTCGAGGCTGGTGGGCGGCTGGCTGCGTTGCCGCTGGAAATGCCAATGCGGACCGAACTCGAGACGATGTTGCAACACGAACAAAAACTCAGCGACGATCTCATCAAGATGGGTTCTGAGGCGCCACAGGCCGTTGTATTGTCCAAGCGTTATGGCGAGATCGCGGCGAGCGCGCGGGGTTTGCTGTTGAGCTCCAGCAGCGTGATCGACCGCGAAGCCGAATCGCTGCGTGACCGCGCGGCGGAAATGGAATCACAAGCGCGCGGCCAATTGTTTCTGCTGTTGCCCGTTGCGTTGTTCGTGGTGGCCGGCTTCACCTACCTGCTGGCCAAGCCTATCGCGCAGATCGAGCAGGGCATCCGCGATCTGGGCGAACGCCGTCTCGATGTCAAAGTCGAGGTCAACGGGCCGGACGATCTGGAGCAGGTTGGACGGCAACTGGACTGGTTGCGCCTGCGCTTGATCGAGTTGGAGGATCAGAAGAGTAGTTTCCTGCGCCATATTTCGCATGAACTAAAAACACCACTGACTGCGCTGCGCGAAGGATCGGACCTGCTTGCCGAAGAAGTGGCCGGCCCGCTGACGGACCGGCAGAAAGAGATTGTGCGCATTCTCAGGCAGCACAGCCTCGACCTGCAACGCCTGATCGAAGCGCTGTTGCGCCATGGTGAGAACGAGTTCCAGCAAACACCGATCAAGTTGCAGCCGGTGAAGCCGGCAGAAGTCATCGCCCATGTGCTCGGTAAGCAAACCCTGGCCATGGCGGCGCGCGATATCCACCAGGTCAGGAAGCTGGAAGACTTTGTGATGCACACCGACGCCGAACGATTGCGCGTGGTGCTGGATAATCTGCTGTCCAACGCGGTCAAATTCTCTCCCAGCGGCGGCACCATCACCATCGCCATGCGAAAAGAAAACGGCAGCGCCGTGCTGGATGTCATCGACGAAGGACCGGGTATTGCGGTAGAAGATAGCGAGCATATTTTCGATCCGTTCTATCAGGGCCGCGCCAAGGCCAGTGCCGCCGTGAAGGGCACCGGTCTTGGTCTTTCCATCACCAAGGAGCACGTGCTGGCGCTGGGTGGGCAGATTGATGCAGAAGTTGGAAAAGGACATTTCACTGTGAAGTTACCGCTGAACCCATGCTGAACTTGCTCAGAATCATCGGCCCGCAAAGCCACCGCACATGGTTGGCGCTGCTGCTCGCCGGGCTGGCTGGTTGTGCGCAATTCAAGGCGCCGCAGGATGAGTACCGCCTCGGCGTGGGCGTAATACAGCCAGCCGGTGAGGCGGTCTCGCTGTTGTATTACTTTGACTATGCACGCGGTCTTTCGGCTGCCGACCTGGCCAAGGAAACTGAACGCATGCGCCTGCTTCACGTCCGCAACACATCGGATTTTCATGCCCTTCAATACGTTATGCTGCTTTCCATTCCCGGTGGCGATGCACATCGCGCCCAGCAACTGCTGGAACCGCTGACGCGCGAGGGCGGTGCACAAAGTCGTGAATTGCGCGCGCTGGGGTTGCTGCTTACAACTGATCGGGCGGAGCGCCGCCGTCTTGAAGACGGCGTGCGCAAGGCCGATGTCCTGGAGAAGAAATTGGAAGCCCTGAAAAACATTGAAAAGAGCCTGAACGTGGCGGAGCGTCGCCGTCTTGAGGACGGCGTGCGCAAGGCCGATGACCTGGAAAAGAAATTGGAAGCCCTGAAAAACATTGAAAAAAACCTGATCCAGCGCGACATCATCGACCCTGGAGAAAAGAAATGAACAGCGAACAGCGTTCGCTGCTGCTGGTTGACGATGATGCCGATTTATTGCGGCTGCTGACCATGCGTCTGGAAGCCGCAGGCTACGCGATTACTACCGCAGGGAGTGGCGCACAAGCGCTGGCGCGGATTGCGGCGGAACGCCCGCAACTGGTGATCACCGACATGCGCATGCCGGGCATGGATGGTTCGGCGCTGTTCGAGGCGATTCGCGTCGAACACCCTGCCCTGCCCGTCATCATCCTCACCGCCCACGGCACGATTCCCGACGCGGTGGCAGCAACCAATCGTGGTGTGTTCAGTTATCTCACCAAGCCATATGATGCGAAGGAGTTGCAGGAACATATCACGCGCGCGCTCAAGCTCTCGGGGCCCAATCTCGGCGAGCACTCGACCAGCGATGTGTGGCGCACCGAGATCGTCACGCAGAACGCGGCGATGGAGGATTTGCTGGCGCAGGCGCGTCTTGTTGCCGCCAACGATGCCAGCGTGATGCTGATGGGTGCCTCGGGTGCCGGCAAGGAAATGCTGGCGCGTGCGGTCCATCTCGCCAGTCCGCGCAGTGGCGGGCCGTTCGTCGCGGTGAACTGCGGCGCGATCCCGGACAACCTGCTCGAAGCGGAACTGTTTGGTTACACCAAGGGCGCCTTCACCGGCGCCACGCGCGATCATGTTGGCCTGATCCGCGAGTCCAACACCGGCACGCTGTTCCTCGACGAAATCGGCGACATGCCGTTGCCGTTGCAGGTCAAACTGTTGCGTGTGCTTGAAGAGCGCGAAGTGCGCCCGGTCGGCGCTACCCGATCCTACGCGATCGACATTCGCGTGATCAGCGCCACGCACCGCAATCTGGAAGAAGAGATGGCCGCCGGCCGCTTCCGCAACGACCTGTTTTATCGCCTCAACGTTGTTGCCCTCACCATCCCGGCACTGGCTGAGCGCCGCGACGACATTCCGCTGCTCGCCAATCATTTCCTGCGCAAAATTGCCGAGCGTTACCGCAAGAAGGTGAACGGTTTTGCGCCCGAAGCGATGGAGTTGCTGGTACGCGCCAGCTGGCCCGGCAACGTGCGTCAGTTGCTCAACGTGGTGGAACAGGCGGTGGCCCTGTCCACCGCGCCGATCGTTCCGCCGACCCTGGTACAGAACGCGATCCGTGAACTGGAAGACATCATTCCGTTTGATGAAGCCCGCCGCCGCTTCGAGTGCGATTACCTGACACGGCTGCTCAAGATGACCGGTGGCAATGTCGCGCAGGCCGCCAAGCTGGCGCATCGCAATCGCACTGACTTCTACAAGTTGCTGCAGCGGCACTCGATGGATCCTTCGCTGTTCAAGTAAAGTCGTAAATCTGCGACGGCTGAAAGCCCATGGTTTCAGGGCTTTACGGCACATCACCGACCCCCTGTCGCCGACCGGCGACGGATCAATCGTTCGCGGAATTCCCGGCTGATCCTAACGCCCTGATTCTTCTCTGGAAGAAACATTGGCACGGCCATTGCACTTCAGAACTTGAGCAGCGCAATCGAGGCCTGGTCAATGACAGGAATCACGGTATGGATGTCCCCGCTGAAATTACACCGTCGTCTCGTCGCCTGGCCACCGCTCAGGCGCTTGCGCCGCAGCCTGCGCAAGCCGCTCAAAAGTGCGTTGCTCAACGCAACTGCAATCAACCAGAAAAGGAGAGCCCAAATGGAAAATCGCCCAAAACTTTTGTACCCATCGATGGTGATTGCCGCAATCACCGTCACCGTATTCAGCTTGCTGGGTATCGCGACGCTGACCGGAGCCCTGCCGCTCGCCCACTCCGAAGCGGGCGCGCCGGTGGCCATGCTAGATCGCCCTGCATCAAAAGCTGCTTCCGACAACGGCAAGCGTGATGGGGCATTGGCCTCTGCCTGCCACAGTTGCGGCATTGTTGAATCGGTGCGCGTGGTCGAAGTGAAAGGCCAGGGTAGCGGTGTCGGCGCGGTGGCCGGTGGCATTGCTGGTGCCTTGCTTGGCAATGGTGTCGGCCAGGGCAATGGGCGTACCGCCATGACGTTGCTGGGTGCCGGTGGCGGCGCCTACGCCGGCAACGAAATTGAAAAGAACACGCACAAGAGCGCCTCGTACCGCATCAAGGTGCGCATGGCGGATGGCTCAATGCGCGCCCTTTATCAGCGCGAGCAACCGTCAGTGGCGGATGGTGACCATGTGAAGATCGTCGACGGCCGAGTCGTGCAGCAATCATGAAGGAGCACAGAAAATGACAATGGTGAACCAGATTGCAGAATCGCGACGTTCGCTGATTCGACTGATCGCCGGTGCGCATACTGTGAATGGCTATGCCTACCGGATCTGCGCCGCGCCGATGGCCAAGACGCTGTTTGCGGTGGTATCGGCCCTGAACCTGATGCGCATCAAGGTTGCATCGATCCGGCGCGGCGCGCAGCGTGATGTCGTTCGCGCCATCAGCGGAGAACGTGATGTTGAGGTCGAGGTGGAAGCAATCAGCCCCACCACCAC
>JANMXS010000259.1:0-3289 GCA_031394335.1 Burkholderiales bacterium | reverse complement strand
CTTGTTTCAACTGTACGCCTCTCCTGGCCCCTACATGACACCTAGCAGCCAGAGGGCCATTGGCGCCATTTGGACGAAAGCCCTGGAAACCCGCGCCGTTTCAGGCCCTGCGCCCGCATCCCCGATGAGAAAAAGACTTGACAAAGGAGATTTTACGCCCGTTGTGTCTACCTGTTTCACCACCCGGGCTTGCGTGGAATTTTACGCCATGAACGCCGTTCGCTGTTCCGTTAAATGTCGGCGACCGGTCCGGTGGCGGCACAAAAAAGCCACCGCGAGGTGGCTTTTGCTATTGCTGGAGGCGCGAGCCGGAGTCGAACCGACCTACACGGATTTGCAATCCGGTGCATAACCGCTTTGCTATCGCGCCGCATGGATTTCGCGGCTTGGTGCTGCTGAAATGAAACGGGGAAACCATCGCTAAAGTGGGCAGCCTAATCGGCCTGCCAGACTAAAACTGTGGTTTCCCCCGAATTCTGGAGCGGGAAAAGAGTCTCGAACTCTCGACCTCAACCTTGGCAAGGTTGCGCTCTACCAACTGAGCTATTCCCGCGTAAGACTCGCATTATATACAAAAAAACCAAGGCGTCAAAGGGGCGCGCAAGTTTACGGCAAGCAGGATTAGCCGGCGCCCTCAAGGCTCGCTCTTGCTGCCTGAAAACGCTGCCCGCAAATAATAGAACATCGACCACACGGTCAGTACTGCCGCCACCCAGATCAGCGCGCGTCCGACCAGGCGGCAATCGATGAGCCCGAACAACATGCCATCAAACAATAAAAATGGAATGGCGACCAGTTGCGCGATCGTCTTGATCTTGCCGAGCATCGATACGGCGACGTTTTTGGATTGCCCGATCTGCGCCATCCATTCGCGCAACGCCGAAATAGTGATTTCGCGACCGATGATGATCAATGCAACGACGGCATCGACGCGCTTGAATTGGACCAATACGATGAGTGCTGCGGCCACCATCAGCTTGTCGGCAACCGGGTCGAGGAATGCGCCGAATGCGGAACTCTGGTTCCATTTGCGCGCCAGATAGCCATCCAGCCAATCGGTGAGCGCTGCCGCGATGAAGATGCCGGTGGCGACTATATTGGCCTGGTAAGCAGTCAGCCAATCGTCCGGAAAATACAGCACCGCCACGAATAACGGGATGGCAGCAATGCGCAGCCAGGTCAGAACAATGGGAAAATTGAAGGGGATCTTGATGGACACGACGCTAGTGTAATTCGTTATAGATGGTTTCGGCCAAATCTCTGCTGATGCCGTCGACTTTGGTGAGGTCATCCACGCTCGCCGACTGCACCCCCTGCAAGCCGCCAAATTGCGCCAGCAGCGCTTTGCGGCGCTTGGGGCCGATACCGGCGATATCCTCAAGCCTCGAGGTATTGCGTTTCTTGGCGCGCCGCGCACGGTGGCCGGTAATCGCAAAACGGTGCGCCTCGTCGCGAATTTGCTGGATCAGATGAAAACCCAGATTGTCAGTGGGCAAATGAAGTTCGCGTCTGGTTCCGCCAAAAATAAGCGTCTCCAGTCCGGGTTTGCGTTCCTCCCCCTTGGCTACACCGACCAGCTGGATATCGCCGAGACCGAGCTCATTCATGACTTCTTCCGCAATGCCAAGTTGCCCCTTGCCGCCGTCGATCAACACCAGATCGGGACGTGGTGCGGCAGGCTTGGCCGTCGGTAGCGGCTCGCCCCCTGCCGGCGCTTCGGTATCTGTGTCCTTTCCGGCTTCAGCAGATTCCGTTTCGACCAGCTTTTTGTAACGCCGCGTCAGTGCATCGCGCATCGCCGCATAGTCGTCGCCCGGTGTGATACCGGAAATATTGTATCGGCGGTACTCCGATGACTGCATCGCGCCGCGGTCGAATACCACACAGGATGCCACGGTCGCCTCGCCCATGGTGTGGCTGATATCGAAGCATTCAACCCGCTCGATATTGTCCAGCCCCAGGGCGTCGCGCATCGTTGCGAGCTTCTTGTCCAGCGAGGCCCGGTCAGCCAATTGGCGCTCAAGAGCAAACTGCGCATTTTTCATCGCCATCGCCATCCAGGTTTTGGCCTCGCCTTGCGGGTGCGTCACGACCTTGACATTGCGACCGGCTACGTCACCGAGAAACGCCTCCCAGTCCTCGGTATCGAAGCTGCCATCGACCACCAAGCGTGGTGGTGGCGTCTGGCTGCTGTAGTGCTGGTCGATGAAAGCGCTGATGATCGCGTCCAGATCGGCATTGTGCGTATTCGACGGAAACAGGCTTTTGTCGCCCAGGTGCCGACCACCGCGGATCATGACCAGGTTGACGCACCAGGTTCCCGACATCTCGAGCGCAGCAATCACGTCAACGTCGCGTTCGCTGGCCGATTCGACAAACTGCTTGGTCAGCACGCGTTGCAGGGTGCGTATCTGGTCACGGTAGCCGGCGGCCAATTCGAAACTCAGTTCTGTCGACGCAGCTTCCATTTTGCGGTTGAGCTCAGCCAGAACTTCGGTTTCCTTGCCCTGCAGGAACAGCGCCGCGTTGTCGGCGTCGCGCGCATAGGTTTCGGCGTCGATTTTGCCCACGCATGGCGCAGTGCATCGTCCGATCTGGTGCAGCAGGCAGGGTCGCGAACGATGTGCGTACACCGTGTCATCGCAGGTTCGCAGCCTGAACACCTTCTGCAGATGATTGATCGCCTCGCGCACCGCCCAGGCTGAGGGGAACGGGCCGAAATAGCGGTGCGGTTTGGTATGCGTGCCACGATAAAAACGTATCTGCGGAAACGGATGCGCCGTCATCATGATGTACGGGTAACTCTTGTCATCGCGAAACAGCACGTTGTACTTGGGTGCCAGAGACTTGATGAGGTTATTTTCAAGCAGCAGCGCCTCGGACTCGCTGCGGGTGATCGTTGTTTCGATACCCTCAATCTGCGTCACCATGTGTGCGGTACGCGGGCTGGCAAGCTGCTTGGTGAAATACGAAGACACGCGCTTCTTCAGGTCGCGTGCCTTGCCGACGTAAATCACCTCCCCTGCCGCGTTTTTCATGCGGTAAACGCCGGGCAGATTGGGGAGCTGGCTGAGGGTCAGTTTAGGGTCGAACATGGCATGGGTTACTGAAGCTTCAAGCCCGGAATCACCGCAAATGCAATAGCGGATTATGCGCGGCTACGAGCGCGGCGCCAGGTGTGCTTCGATTTTCGCAAAGACAGCATGAAAAGTGGCTTCAGTCAGCCGTTTGGTATTGGTATTGTAACGAGAGCAGTGATAGCTATCGAACAGCGTGTGCCCGGAAGGCA
>JANMXS010000258.1:0-14861 GCA_031394335.1 Burkholderiales bacterium | reverse complement strand
GCCGGAACAGCGCGTTGCTGCAGAGCAACTGATCGCCAGCCTGAATGCCGACAACACATTCGGCTCGAAGGTGGTGACTGAAGTAAGCGATGCGACTGCGTTTTACGCCGCTGAGGACTACCACCAGGAATTTTTCAGGCGCAATCCGGGCCAGGGCTACTGCATGGCCGTAGTGACGCCGAAAGTGTCCAAATTCCGCAAGCACTTTGCCGACAAATTGAAAAAATAAGCGCGTCGCCGCCCGGTAGGGCGCAACCGCATGGTCAACACGATGGCTCCCGCCACTCCCGCGTCATCCATGGCGCAGTGATAGACTGATTGCGCTTGACATTCCACTGATGAATTAAGGGGAGATGCAATATGGGTGCAATTTTTCAATCTCTGCAAAAAACGGTTATCGCCGGTTTCGTTTTACTGGTGGTGATCATTGTGCTGGTCGGCGCACTTACCGGTACCTATGTGGCGGTAGGACAGCATGCCTGGTGGGCCTTTGTCGTTCGCTGGCTGCACGTCACTTTCGGTGTGATGTGGGTGGGCCTTCTGTACTACTTCAATTTCGTGCAGATGCCGTCGATGCCGAAAATACCGGACGAACAAAAACCGGCCATCAGCAAGGTGATCGCACCGGCGGCACTGATGTGGTTCCGCCACGCCGCGTTGTGGACGGTCATTACCGGCGTCACGCTGGCTTCCATGAACGGCTACATCGCCCAGGCGCTGATGCTGCAACGGCCGTTTACCGCGATTGGCATCGGCATGTGGCTGGCGCTGGTGATGGCGTTCAACGTCTGGTTCATCATCTGGCCTAACCAGAAAAAAGCACTGGGCATTGTGCAGGTTGAGCCGGCGGAAAAAGCGGCGGCAGCGCGACTGGCCATGCTGGCCTCACGCGCCAACACGATGTTGTCGATTCCCATGTTGTTCTGCATGGTGGCTCAGCAGAACGGCGGCTTGTAGGCAGCGCCTGCTTGCGGGAACATAAAGCGCAAAAAGAAACGAGGCACTCCGGTGCCTCGTTTTTTATTTTCGGACAGGCAAGTTAATGGCCGCTGCCGAGCACATGTATCGGCTTGCCGGTTGCGAACGCAACAATCTGATCGAACGCCGCGCCCAGGTACACCTCGTAGGTGCCGCGCTCGGTGTAGCCGATATGCGGGGTACAAATCACGTTATTGCGGCCCAACAGCGGATGATTGCTGGTGGTGATCGGCTCATCGTCATAGACGTCCAGCGCCGCATAACCAGGACGGCCTGAATCAAGCGCCTTGACCAGTGCGCCGCTCTCGATCAGCTGCGAGCGCGCGGTGTTGATCAGGTGCGCCGTCGGTTTCATCGCCAGCAGGTCAGCGAGCGTGACGAAGCCGCGCGTGTCGGTGTTGAGGCGCAAATGCAGCGATACAAAATCCGCCTGTGCAAAGAAGTCGCGACGGTTCTCGATGATGCTCAAGCCATCTGCCAAGGCCCGTTCCACCGTACTCGGGCGATGCCCCAATACAACAACATTCATGCCGAAGGCCTTGCCGTAACGCGCAATACGCTGGCCGATCTTGCCGTAACCGACGATGCCAAGCGTCTTGCCAGAAATGCTTTCGCCGAGGCGACCTTGCCACAAGCCTTGTTGGGTGCGGTTGGACTCGGAAATCAAGAAGCGAGTTGACGCCAGCAGCAGCGCCCAGGTAATTTCCGCAGCGGCATCCGGGTTCGATATGCCCGAGGCACACACGGTGATGCCGTGATCGGTGCAGGCATCAATATCGATATGCGCGCCGCCATGCCCGGCCTGGCTGATCAGGCGCAGCTTCGGCAGGCGCGCCACCAGCTCGCGGGTGATGCGCGTGCGTTCACGAATCAGCACCAGTGCTTCCGCATCCTTGAACCGCTCCACCAGCGCATCGACGGTCTTGACGGTGTCGCGATACACCACGACGTCATGACCCGCCAGCGTGGTGAAGCAATTCAGGCTGCGCGCCGCGTCCTGATAATCATCGGGGATGACGATCTTCATGCGCGTTATGGTCTTGCTTCGTCGACCAGTGCGCTCACATTGGCAAGCTTGGCCAGATCCCAGCACAGTTTTTTCAAGCGGTCCGATTTTGCGACGCCCAGGATCGGTTTGACCAGGCTGTCGAACTTGCCTTCCAGCTTGGCATCGGTCATCGGATTTTCCATGCTGCCGATGGCGTGCTTCACGAACAAATGCACCTTGCGGCCGTCCTTGCAGGTAGCGGTGGCATCGACCGAAGCTTCATGGATGCTGTCATCAACCGTGGCGAAAATTCTGCTGCGCAGATCGAGCATATCCGGACGATTGACGATGGCGTCATCGTATTGATGTTCACCCGCTTCGCCAAAAATCAGTCCGGCGGCGGCCGAATGGTAAACGCTGAACTTGGCCTCTAAACCATCCTTGGGTGTTTTCTTGCCAGTCAGTTCCAGCACCAGCGAGTGCACCTTGAGATCGATGCGTTCAACATCCGCGGCCTTGATGCCATGCTCATTGCGCAATTGCACTGCCGCATCGATGCTGGGGTGAATGACAATGCCGCAGGCGAAAGGCTTGTAGGTATTGAAAGAAATTTCAAAGCGCTGCCCGAGTTCGCCGGTGACTTCAGTCCAGTCGTACTTGGTTGATACCGTTTGCGTGTAGCCACGCGGCGCCTCAAGCGCACGCAGCGAGGCGGTGAAGCCGTGCTTGGCCATCAAGGCAGAAGTAAGGCCGGCACGGGCAGCGGCACCGGGATGGAAGGGCTTGGTCATGGTGCCGAACTGTTCGCGCATGCCGATTGGCTGCGAGGCGGCGATGCCGATCGCCATCTGCGTTTGCTGCACATTCAGCTTCATCAGCCGGGCACAAGCGGCGGCCGCGCCGATGGTGCCGGTGGAGCCGGTGATGTGCCAGCCGCGGTCGTAATGTTCCGGGTACATCATATTGCCGATGCGGCAGGAGACATCGATGCCCAGCACCAGCGCATCAATGATTTCGCGGCCGGATGCGCCGGTTTTCTCGGCCAACGCCAGCAGGGCCGAGGCCACGGGGCCAGCCGGATGAATGATGGTTTTCAGGTGTGTGTCATCAAAATCGAAGGTGTGCGAGGCGATGCCGTTCAGCAGCGCCGCAGCGGCGATGTCGACGCGCTCATTGCGGCCGAGGATGGAGGCTTGCGGGGCCGACGATAGTTCCATCATCGCACCCAGTGCCGCGTCCATCGCCGGATGGGTAGCGGCACCGATCGCGCAACCGAACCAGTTCAGAAAAGTGCGATGCGCTTCATGCTCCACCGCATCGCTCCAGCCGCGTGAGGGATGGTGGGTGACGAATTCGGCCAGCATGCGGGTGATGGGCGGCGCGTTATGATCCGCACTGACCTTGGTATTTTGAGCCATTATCTTCTCGTATTTTAATTCTGATTAATCGTTGATCTGGATATTGCGGGCCTTGACCAGCTTCTCCCATTTGGCGATATCGTTCTTCATGTAGTCGCCGAACTGCTCGGGCGACATCGGCATCGGCTCCAGCGCCTCTGCGGAAAGTTTTTCCTTGAGATCCGGAGCCACAATCAGCTTGTTGATTTCGGCATTGAGGCGCTTCACCAACGCGGGCGGCATTTTGGCTGGGCCGACAATGCCGTACCACTGCACGCCATCAAAGCCCTTGTAGCCCAGCTCGGCGAGCGTCGGCACGTTCGGCAAAAGCGGATGGCGCGTGGCGCCGGTAATCGCCAGCGGGCGCAGTTTTCCGGCGCGGATATTGGGCAACGCAGCTGAAAGGCCCGGGAACGCAACTTGAGTCTGTCCTCCCAGCAGATCGACCAGCGCCGGGCCGATGCCGCGGTACGGAACATGCGCGATGGTGAGGCCCGTTTCTTCCTTGAATTGTTCCATCGCCAGATGAGGCAACGTTCCCTGGCCGGCTGATCCGTAGCTGACGGTGTTCGAATTGACCTTCGCATAGGCAACAAATTCCTTCAGTGTAGTTACCGGCACATTGAGGTTCGCCACGATGATGTTTGGCGTACCGCCGACCATTGCGATCGGTGTGAAATCCTTGATGGCGTCATAGGGCAATTTGCGCAGGGCGGGATTGGTGCCGTGGGTGCCGACATAGCCCACCATCAGGGTATAGCCATCGGGCGCCGCACGCGCCGTGGCTTGCGAGCCCACGATGCCGCCGCCACCGCTCTGGTTGTCGACAATGATCGATTGTCCGAGCACTTTGCCGAGACGGTCCGCAATCAGGCGCGCGACCAGGTCGACACCACCGCCGGGCTGAACCGGCGCGATGATCTTGATCGTCTTGTTCGGGTATGCATCTTCCGCAGCAAACAGGGCGGGCGGGCACAGCAGGGCCATCGCGGCAAGCAGGGTGCTGAGACTGGTTCTACGATTCATGCGTTTCTCCTCGAATGGAAAGATTAAACAGGCGCTCTTTGGCGGCTTTGACGTGATGCGCCATCAGCGTTTCGCAATCAATCGGTTTGGCCAGGCGGATGGCGTTGAAGATGGCGCGGTGCTCGCGAACGGAGGCCTTCATACTGACGCTCGACGATAAATTGGTGAGGCGGGCGAGGTGCAGTTTTTGTACGGTGCCGCGATAAGTGTCGATGATTTGCGCATTGCCTGAGGCGCTGACGATATTCCAGTGAAAGCGCAGGTTCGCGTCATAGTAGGCCGCGACGTCGGCGTTGGTGGCGGACTGCTCCATCGCCGCGAGGTGCACCTTCAGCGCCTTGATGAGTGGCGGATTGGGCTGCGCCGCCGCGCGCTTGCCCGCGAAAGCATCCAGCACCGCGCGCAGCTCGTACAAGTCCGCCGTTTCTTGTCGCGACAGCCGGCGAACGAACACGCCGGTATGCTTGCGCGATTCCACCATGCCGGCGCTTTCCAGTTCGCGCAAGACCTCGCGCACCGGCACCCGCGACACGCCAAGTTTGTTAGCGATAGCCGGTTCCGTAATGCGCTGGCCGGGCTGTAATTCGCCGCGCAGGATTGACGTCAGCACCTGTTCGCGGATCATATGCGCCAGCGGTACATCGCGCCCATTGCTTAACGTGGAGGCGACAAATGCGGGCTGTTGCCACGGCAAGTTGATCATTCGCATATCGTATACGAAATGATTTTGCTGTCGTTGCGATGGGTCAAGGGATGACGCCAGGCTGCGCAAATCGAGTGGTTCAATCCTGCAGCCCGCGCACGTTGCGGTAAGCGCAGCGGGTGGTATCGACAAAACGAAGGCGGAATTCGACTGGCTTGTCTGTGAACGTGAATGCAGTTCGCTCGACGCGCAGGATGGGCGCGCCGTTGGCAATACCGAGTGCGGATGCAACAGCCTTGTCCGCAGTCGAGGCGCTGAGATTCTCGGCGACGCGGACTACCGAAACGCCATAGCGTTCCTGATAATAGCCGTAGATCGACCCGCGGCGCTTGGCCAGGCTCGCCGCATTGAGATCGTGGAATATATCAAGCGGGACCCAGATCCGGTCGAGCATGATGGGCTTGTCATCGAGCAGGCGCAGATTCTCGATCCAGGCCAGCCGTGAGCCGCTTTCGAGACCCAACTTGCGGGCCAGCGAAGGCGTGGCGTTTTTCTTCGCAAACTTGAGTGCTCGCGCCGTGACGTTAATGGGTTGATCCGATTCGTTGACAAAACTGAAGAACAGGTCGAAGACATGCTCGTCGGTGAGTTTTGCAACCAAGGTACCGCGACCGGCCCGGCGTATCAGCAGCCCTTCCGCCACGAACTCGTCCACCGCGCGGCGAATCGTGCCGATACCCACGTCAAACTCCTGTGCAAGCTGGGGCTCAGTGGGAATTTTCTCCCCGGCGGCCCACTTGCCAGTCCGCAGGCGCTCGAGGATGCGCGCCTGGACATAGGCGTAAAGCGGCTGATCGGCGCGCGCGCGGTCTGTTTTCATCGGGGTCCAAAACTTTTCGAAAAGGGTTAAAAGGGTTATAGGGTTAAAACGGTTACAGGGCAGTTCAAGCAAACGAGGAGCAGCGGGTATGCCGCCGCGCCCGTGAAATGCCTGTTCGTCCGCAAGCACGGCAGGTTCGGCTACGGGACCCGCTGATGGTACCGTATTTGCCCTATTCGTTCTATTGAAACGAATAATTCCAATCATTCGAATGATTCAGTTGACGCGGTGTTTTTTGTTTTCTATACTTTCAATCATCGCGTCACGGTGGCGCGCTTTTCGGAGATTGATATGCCCAACTTCATTAAACACATTGCTTTCAAGGTCGACGATATCGACAAGACGCGCACATTCTACGAGCAGGTTTTCAACTATACGCACGTCAACACCGTTCGCCGCAAGGGTGAGCGCGGCGATCATATTTCCTGCCACATGACCGATGGCTACATGGATCTCACCCTGATCCATTACGAGGGCGCGAACGCCGACGAAGCTGATTTTGCCGGACCGTCGCCATGCATCCACCACATCGGTATGGAGGTCGAAAATATCGATGCTTTCATTGCATCGGTCAAGGCCAACGGCGGCGAAATTCTGACTGCGCCGGGCCATCTGCCGGTCAAATTCCGTTCACCGAACGGACCGGTTGCCGAAATTGTGCCGATCGAACGCTGGGAAAAGAAGACGCTCGCGGCTGGGGTACATGGCGAGGTACTGGCTTAAATGCGAGTGGAACAATGCGCGGCAGAAGCCTGCCGCGCCCCGCTGCATTGCGCAGAGAAATGACGCTGTACTGGCATGGGGAGTACGGGACGCACGCCATGCCAGCGCGACCGCGCCGCAAACGTTGCACGGCTTGAGGCCGGAAAAACAGCGGATGTCCGTGACGAACAATAGCGAAAAAAACGTAGAACGCCAATTGGCGGGCTTTTTGAAGCAGAAATGCCTCGAAAAGCGCGCTGGTACTAGTGTTTGCTATGTCGGGGCGGCGCCCAGACGCTTGACGCTCCCTGAGCCCGCCACCGATGAATTGACCTGCGCATCGCCGTAGTAGGTGACATCACCGGAGCCGGCGATACTGCTCTTCAGCGTTGCCTTGGCCCAAAAGCTCGCGCTGCCGGAACCGGCAATGCTGACCTTGACGGTATTGGCCAGTAGTTTTTCAGCCTTGACGTCGCCGGAGCCGGCGATTGACGCTTCCACCGAGTTCGACTTGCCGCCGGCGGAGAAGTCGCCGCTGCCGCTGATCGAAACCTTGAGCGCATCGCTGTCCAGGGATTTCAGGTGGATGTCACCCGAGCCAGCGATCGATACTTTCAGGTTGCCAACTTTGAGAGCGTCGGAACGGATATCACCTGAACCCGCCACCGACAGACTGTCGATGGTTTTGGCGTTGACGGTGATCTTCATATTTTTGGTCTTGAGGTTGGCATTCCGTTCCAGCGCGCGAATTTTCAGCTTGCCGTCTTCGACCACGGTCTCGATAAGCGGCAGGAGGTTGTCATCGGTTTCGATGGTGATGGATTCTGTGTTGCCTTGGCGAACTTCCACATAGGCGGGCAGCGACAGGCTGATGCCGGTGAACCCGCTGATATTGCGCGTTTCGGACTTGAGGTTGCCCGAGCCGGAAATACTTTTGCCGAAGCCCCAGTTCCAGTCGGAAGCGGTGGCCGGCAATGCGGCAACGATGAAGGCAAAGAACAGGGGTGCGGCAAGCACCGTGAGCAGACGACGCGATTTCAAGACTGGACGGATATTCATGGCAGGTTCCCTTTAGGCAAAACGCATGGAGTTGATCGGTTAGTGACAGCACTTGGACGCGGCCAGCAAGGGATTTGGATTTGCAGAATGGAATTCAGGCCATAAACATTGCGCACGCACGCCGCGCCGTGTTGCAACCTAGCCGGCGTTAACCAACGCCTGCTTGATAGCCAGCGCGGTCTGCAGTGCCGTGGCCAGATCGCTGTCGCAGACGGTCACATGGCCCATCTTGCGACCGGCTCTTGCCTCGCGCTTGCCGTAGAGGTGCAGATGCGCGCCTGGATGTTTCAGCACCGCCTGCCAGTCCGGCGCAATTTTCTTGTCCGGCCCGCGCCATACATCGCCCAGCAGATTGAGCATCACCGCCGCTGAATGTTGCGAAGGGTCGCCCAGCGGCAGGCCGCACAGGACTCGCACCTGCTGTTCGAACTGCGAAGAGCGGCAGGCATCGATGGTGTAGTGGCCGCTGTTATGCGGACGCGGCGCGATTTCGTTGATCAGCAGGGCATCACCTGCCAACACGAAAAACTCAACCGCCAGCACACCGACGTAATCGAGCGCATGGGCCAGACGGGTGGCGATATCGGTCGCCTGGCCGGCAAGGATCGGGCTGATGCGCGCCGGGGCGATGGTGATGTCGAGCACGCCATTAACATGCTGGTTTTCGGCCACCGGGAACACGGAAATTTCACCGTTCGCGGCGCGCGCCAGCACCACCGAAATTTCCAGCTTCAGCGGCAGGAATTCCTCGAGCACGCAGGGCGCGAATTTCCACTGCGCCAGTGTGGCCTCGAGTTCGGCGCGGTTATCGATGCGCGCCTGGCCTTTGCCGTCGTAACCGAAGCGTGCGGTCTTGAGTACGGCCGGCAGCTTGACGGTACGCAAGGCGGCGTCGATATCCTGGGCACCACGAATCACCGCAAACGGCCCGACCGGAAAACCATGGGACTTGAAAAAACTTTTTTCGGCACTCCGATCCTGCGCCACCGCCACTGCGTTGCCGCTCGGGCGTACGGTGGTGCGTTTTGCCAGTTCGATCAGCACTTCGGCCGGCGCGTTTTCAAATTCAGTGGTCACGGCAGCACAGGTGGCGGCCATTTCTTCCAGCGAAATCGGGTGGGTATAGGCGGTGTTCAGGTGGCCGCTGGCGAATTCCGCAGCGGGGGATAGCGGGTCGGGATCGAGCACCGTCACCCGATAGTCCATATTGCGCGCGGCCATGGTGAACATGCGGCCGAGTTGGCCGCCGCCGATCAGGCCCAGGGTTGCGCCGGGCAAAATCATCGCAGCACGCCGCACATTACAGAATTTCCGGCAACTGCATGGCGCTGACCTGGTCTTTCAGCTTCTCGCGATATTGTGCGAGTTTCTCGGCAAGTGCCGGATCGTTGTTGGCCAGCAGGCTGACCGCGAACAGGCCGGCATTGGCGGCACCGGCTTCGCCGATGGCGAAAGTGGCGACCGGAATACCCTTGGGCATTTGCACGATCGAATACAGCGAATCCTGTCCGGCCAGGTGTTTCGAGGGCACCGGCACGCCCAGCACCGGCAGGGTGGTTTTGCTGGCGATCATGCCGGGCAGATGAGCCGCGCCGCCGGCGCCGGCGATCACGCATTTGAGGCCGCGCGCACGCGCGGTTTCGGCGTATTCGAACATCGCGTCCGGGGTGCGGTGCGCCGATACCACCCGGTGCTCGAAGGGCACGCCGAAATCTTTCAGCACCTGTGCGGCGTGCTGCATTACCTCCCAATCCGATTGGGAGCCCATCACCACACCGACCAGCAGATCACTCATTACGTTCTTTCACTTAAAGCGAGATTGATACCGACGCCGACAAACAGCGCGCCGCAACTGCGGTTCAGCCAGATGGCAAGGCGCGAACAGCGACTCACATGGCCGCGCGCCTTGCTGACCATCCACGCAAACGCAAGCACCACAAAGGTGGCGTTGAAGATGAACAGGCAACCCAGGAATAAAAACGCGAGCGGCTTTTGCGTGCTGTCGGCAGCGATGAACTGCGGCAGGAAAGCCAGAAAAAACAGCGCGACCTTGGGATTCAGCACATTGGTCAGGAAGCCCTGCCAGAAAATACGCCGCGTTTTCGCCATCGGCAAAACGTCGGCGGCGCCAGTGTCGCCGCCACGCCTGTGCTCCAGCAGCATCGACACGCCGACATAGAACAGATACGCGGCGCCCACCAGTTTCACCACGGTAAAGGCTTCGGCCGAAGTCTGCAGCAGCGCCGACAAACCGATTGCCGCCGCCAGCGTATGCACCAGGCAGCCGGCGTTGATGCCGAGAATCGCCGCCACGCCGGCGCGCAAGCCCTGCGAGGCGGTGCGGCTGGCGATATAAATCATATCGGGGCCGGGCGTGATATTGAGCAGCAGGCCGGCGATGACAAACAGCGCCAGATCGTGGGTGCCAAACATGCGGGTTCCTAATTGACGAGTTGCTTGGCGTCGTCGAGCTCGGCGCGATAGGCGTCAAAAATACCCTTGAGCGCATCGGCCATGGTCACGGTCGGCTTCCAGCCCAGATCCTTCATGGTGTTGTCGATTTTCGGCACGCGGTTCTGCACGTCCTGATAGCCCTTGCCGTAGTACTCGCCCGAGGTGGTTTCGATGATTTTTACCTTGGCTGCCGAGTCTTTGTACTCGGGATATTGCTTGGACAACTCCAACATCATGTTGGCGAGTTCGCGCACCGAGAAGTTGTTTTTCGGGTTGCCGATATTGTAAATCTGGCCGCTGGCGACACCGCCTTCGTTGGCGATGATTTTCATCAGCGCGGCGATGCCGTCATCGATATAGGTAAAAGCGCGTTTTTGCGCACCGCCATCGACCAGCTTGATCGGCTCACCGCGGACGATATGGCCGAAGAACTGGGTAATCACGCGGCTGGAACCTTCCTTGGCGGTATGGATGCTGTCGAGCCCGGCGCCGATCCAGTTGAAGGGACGGAACAGTGTGAAATCGAGCTGGCCCATCGAGCCGTAAGCGTAGATCACGCGGTCCATCAGCTGTTTTGAGCAGGAGTATATCCAGCGCTGTTTTTCGATCGGGCCCAGCACCAGGTTGGATTCATGCGGATCGAATTCGCCGTCGGCGCACATGCCGTAGACCTCGGAGGTCGAGGGAAAAATGATGCGCTTGCCGTACTTCACGCAGTGGCGCACGATCGGCAGATTGGCTTCGAAGTCGAGCTCGAACACGCGCAGCGGCTGTTTGACATAGGTGGCCGGCGTGGCGATCGCCACCAGCGGCAGCACCACATCGCATTTGCGCACGTGATACTCGATCCACTCCTTGTTGATGGTGATATCGCCCTCAAAAAAATGAAAGCGCGGATTGTCCATGAACGCGGTGACGCGATCGCTGTTCATGTCCATGCCGAACACTTGCCAATCGGTGGTTTCCAGAATGCGTTTGGACAGATGGTGGCCGATGAAGCCATTGACACCGAGGATGAGGACTTTTTTCATGGCGTAGTGCTTTCGGGGAGTATTGAATTCGTTTTGAGCGGAATGCGCGTTTATTTTGCGTCAGACGGGTGAACAACGGTCAGGCATAAGTACCCAGAGCGTGCAGACCCACACCGAATAATGCAGCGATTGCGGACTCATCGTGTATTTTCCCATCAATTTCAGTTTCCAGCACCCGCAACATGCGTCCGTCGCCGCACAGGGCGATGGCGCGCGTTGAGCTAACGTTCAAATAACCGGCGTTGGCATGGGTAAAATGCGGCGGCGCCAGCCTGGTTTTGTTGATGGTGACGCGTTTTCTCGCGATGTTGGTGGTTGCACCGGGATAGGGTGGGGCGACCGCGCGTACCAGGTTGTGGATATTCTGCGCGCTGTCATGCCAGTTGATGATGCCATCTTCGGGTTTGCGTCCGCCGAAGTAGCTGCCCGCCTTGAGGTCCTGCGTTTTCATTTTCGCCGTGCCGTCCAGGAGTCGCGGCAGGGCACGATCAAGTGTGATTGCAGCAGCGTCAGTCACTTTGATGAACACATCAAGGGCAGTTTCATCCGGCAGGATGGCCACTGCCTGCTGGTCGACGATGCGCCCGGCGTCGGGCTTCTCGACCATTTCATGCAGGGTCGCGCCGGTTTCGGTCTCGCCCTTGATGATTGCCCAGTTGATCGGCACGCGTCCCCGATACTTGGGCAGCAGCGAGCCATGCATATTGAACGCGCCGAGCGTCGCTATCGCCAGCACGGCAGGCGATAGCATCATGCGGTAGTAAAACGAGAACAGGAAGTCGGGCTTGAGTGCCGCGATTCCGGCGACAAATTCCGGCGTATTGGGATCGTTCGGCGTCACCACCGGGATACCGTGTTCGCGCGCCAGTTTCTCGACGCTGTCGAACCAGACATTTTCGTTCGGGTTGTCGCGATGCGTCACCACCAGCCGCACGTCGATGCCCTGCGCCAGCAATACGCGCAGGCAGGCTACGCCGACATTGTGATAGGCGAAGACAACTGCGCTTGCCACTTACTGGGCGCCTTCCCGGTCGCTTTTCTGCTCCAGCACGGCTTCGATCATGTAGCGCGGCCGCGAGCGTACCTGTTCGTAGATGCGACCCACGTATTCGCCCAGCAGGCCGATGCCGAACAGGGTGATGCCGATCAGAAAAAACGCGATGCCAAACAGCGTGAACAAACCTTCGGCTTCCGGTCCGACGATCAAACGACGGATCGCCAGGAAAATCACGAAGCAGATCGACAGCATCGAGATGACGATGCCGATCAGCGAAAATATTTGCAGCGGTGCGGTCGAGAAGCCGGTCATCAAATCGAAGTTCAGCTGGATCAGCTTGTACAGCGAATATTTGGATTCGCCGGCGAAGCGCTCTTCATGCGCGACCTCGATTTCCACCGGACGCTGCGCGAAAGAATAGGCCAGCGCCGGGATGTAGGTGCTGGTGTCGTGCGTCTGGTTGATGGCACTGACGATGTCGCGGCTGTAGGCGCGCAGCATGCAACCCTGATCGGTCATCTTGATGCTGGTGATGCGCTCGCGCGCCTTGTTCATGGCCTTCGAAGCGGCGCGGCGCCACCACGAGTCCTGGCGCATTTTGCGGATCGAGCCGACGTAATCGTGGCCATTATCCATCGCCGCCAGCAGGTTGCCGATTTCTTCCGGCGGGTTCTGCAAATCGGCGTCGAGGGTGATGATGCGATCGCCCCGACAGCGCTCGAAGCCGGCCATGATCGCCATATGCTGGCCATAGTTGCCGTTGAACAGCACCACGCGGGTTACCTCGGGGCGCTTCTGAAATTGTTCGCGCAGCAACGCGGCGGAGCGATCCGATGAGCCATCGTTGATGAAGATGATTTCGTAGCTGGTGTTGAGCTTGTCCAGCGCCGGGTAAAGACGCGCGAACAGGGCGGCGAGACCCAGCTCCTCGTTATAGACGGGGATCACCACTGAGACGTTTGGCGTGTTCTTCATGGCGGTATTCACCTTATGCCGCCTTGCGCTGGTGGGCGTGCAGCACCTCGACGAGCGTCTTGCAAACGCGGTCTATGTCTGCAGTCGTCATGCCGGCATGCAATGGCAGGGTAACGGTCTCGCGTGAAATGCGCTCGGCGTTCGGGAATTCGCCCTCACGGTGACCTTTGCCGCGGAACAAGGTGGTCAGATGCATCGCTTCATAGGACACGCCAATGCCGATATTCTGCGCATGCATCGTTTCCATGAATTGCTTGCGGGTAATGGTCATTTGCGCGAGCGGCAGCAGGATGCAAAACATGTTCCAGCTGTGCCCCTCGTCCTCGCCCGGCCAGGCGGGAGCGGGCAGATCGATAGCCAAAGATACGGCGAGCGGCGTCAGTGTCGCAAAATAATGCCGCATCAGTGTGCGACGATGCGCATTCCATGCGTCCAGGTGTTTCAGCTGCTCAAGACCCAGCCGCGCGGAAACATCGGACATATTGAATTTGCCGCCGGCAACTTCCACGTCGCGGGTTCCATCCGCCAGCCGGCTGATGCCGTGAAAACGCAGCACCTCGGCGCGTTTGGCCTCGGCTTCGCTGGCGAACATGGCGGCGCCGCCTTCGATGGTGGTCATGTTTTTATTGGGATGAAAGCTGAAAGTGGAAATATCGCCGAAGGCACCGATCTTCGCGCCTTTCCAGCTGGACCCGATTGCCAATGCCGCGTCTTCGATCACGCGCAACTTGTATTTTTGTGCAATCACATAGAGGCGGTCCATCTCGCAGGGCAGCCCGGAAAAATGCGTGGGAACGATGGCCTTGGTATTGGCGGTAATGGCGCGTTCAACCTGGTCGAGATTGATATTGCGGGTTTTCAGATCGCAGTCGACGAACACGGTTTTTGCACCGACTTTTTCGATCATATTGCCGACCGAAAAAAAGGTCATGGCCGAGGTGATGACTTCATCATTGGCGCTACCACCGCCTGCCGCGCCGATGCCGCAAGTATGGAAGGCCACTTCCATCGCCGCCGTTGCCGAGGTAAACACCCGCGTCGGGCGGCCACCGTGATAAGCCGACAGCGCCTTCTCGAA
Source organism: Burkholderiales bacterium (assembly GCA_031394335.1). GTDB lineage: Bacteria > Pseudomonadota > Gammaproteobacteria > Burkholderiales > Usitatibacteraceae > UKL13-2. The sequence goes on along the minus strand of JANMXS010000258.1, from coordinate 653 downwards.
AGCCTGCACTTGTGGCCCACTGGTCAGCCAGTGCGACAGCAAGGTCTGCTTGACCGCTTCAGCCATGCTCTCGTCGATAATGGGGCCGGCAAATTTGATGTAGCTCATATTCAATTCAACCTGTTCTTTAGGGTGCAGTGTGCCCATTACGCCTTGGCCACCAGCCACACACCAACGATGATCACGGCGATGCCGATCAGCTTTTGCGCGGTCAGCGATTCACCGAACAGCCACCACGCCGCGAATGCGTTGACGATATAGCCGATTGACAGCATCGGGTAGGCCAGGCTCACCGGCACCCGCGACAGGGCCATGATCCATACCACCACACTGATCCCGTAGCAGGCCAGACCACCGATGATTGGCCATTGTGTGGCAATTTTCAGCCCGATCGGCACCACGTTTTCCAGCGAAAACTGGAACTCGCCGATGCGCGTGGTGCCCGCCTTCAGCAGCAACTGCGCCGCCGCGTTGAGCAGCACGCCGGTCAAAATCAGGGAAAAGCTGACGAGGTTCAAAGTGGTCGCCGGTGGTGAGTTCAGATTTTTTTGATCGCGATGCGCTTCGCGTCTTTATGGATTACGTCGAATGCCAGGCCCAAGGCGCGGATCGCTTCAATATCGCCAGGCTGAATTATAGCGATGGCCGGACCG
>JANMXS010000257.1:0-21166 GCA_031394335.1 Burkholderiales bacterium | reverse complement strand
TCTCGGTGCCGAGTCTTGTGAGACGCGCTTCTTCATACAGCGTCTGCGTATTGGCGGCGAGCTCGGCCCAGGTTTTGGCGGGATGAATATTGACTTCAATCACGCCGGGGTCGGGGGTGATGGCGAATTTGTTGACGCGCTTGTCGCTGGGCGGCGTGTAGCCTTCGATGCGGATTGGCAGCTTCAACGCCTGTGCGGTCGCTTCAAGTACGGATACCAACTCCAAATAATCTTCGAGCCGCTCCAATGGCGGCATGAACACATGCAGGATGCCGCCGCGCACTTCTACACACAGCGCGGTGCGTACGATGTCCTTGGCAGAAATGCCCATCGCCAATTCCACCGGCGCCGGTTTGGCGACCGCGGCTTTTTTTACCTTCGCTTTGTCTCCAGCAGCAAGTTCGGGCTGATCTTCGAAAGGATCAACTTCATTAATAATTTCCGCATCTTCAGGCGCCACGAACGGTAGCGACGACAGTGGCAAGCGGAAGCCGATCGGCGAATCGCCTTCGAGCAAAAACAGATGTTTGGTTTTCAACGGCCATTCGCTTGAACGCCATTCGGTACCGGTGTAGGGCGCGACAATTTTCTTCTTGCCGACGGGTGGTGGCACCACGGCTTTCAGCGGCAGCACATAGCCGACCGCATCGCCGATTTGTCCGGCGAGTTGCGCAAGCAGCTTGCCGCGCGCGGCGGGTTTTTTCAGGTCGGGATCGAGCGGATCGACATTGGCGGGCAAGCTCATTTCGTCGCGGATAGTGCGCCATACGCTTTCATAGGCGGGGATCGCGTAGTCAGCGGCAAGACCAAGATGCGTGGGCAGCAAGTGCGCAAATGCTTTGGCATCGGCATGGGTGGCGGGTTTTGCCGCCGCGGCAAATGCGATCAGCGCTTCATCGCGCCAGATCGGCTGGCCATCGTAGCGCCAGTAGCAGGACAGCGCCCAGCGCGGCAGCGGTTCGCCGGGGTACCACTTGCCCTGGCCGAAATGCAGCATCGCGCCCGGGGCAAAACGCGGCTTGAGTCGCTGGATGAGCTGGTTGGCGAGCTCGAGTTTTTTCGGCGACATCGCCGTGTAGTTCCACTCCGGGCCTTCCATATCGTCGATCGATACGAAGGTCGGCTCGCCGCCCATGGTGAGGCGCACGTCGCCGGCTTTCAGTTCCGCATCGACGCTTTCACCCAGCGCGGTAATGGCCTTCCATTGCGTTTCGCTGTAAGGCTTGGTGACGCGCGGGTCTTCGTGAATGCGCGTGACCGTCATCTTGAAATCGAGCGTCGATTCGCAGCGGTCGGTGAAGCCGGATACCGGCGCGGCCGAGGAGGGGATCGCGGTGCAGGCCAGCGGGATATGGCCTTCACCCGCCATCAAACCCGAGGTAGGGTCGAATCCCACCCAGCCGGCGCCGGGCAAATAGGCCTCGCACCAGGCATGCAGATCGGTGAAATCCTTGTCGGTGCCGGAGGGGCCGTCGAGCGATTTTTGATCGGCCACCAGTTGAATCAGATAGCCCGAAGCAAAACGCGCAGCGATACCGAAATTGCGCAGGATCTGCACCAGCAACCACGCCGAATCGCGGCAGGATCCCTGGCCGCTTTGCAGCGTGTGTTCGGGGTTCTGTACGCCGGCTTCCATGCGGATCAGGTAGCGAATATCGTGCTGCAGCTTCTGATTAAGCGCAACCAGGAAGTCGATGGTCACCATGCCTGGCTTGAGCAGATTAGCGCGTGCGTAATTGATCCAGGTGGCGACCTGCGGGCCGACTGGATCGCGTTCGAGATAGGCGGTCAGCTCGCGCTGGTTGTCGGCGGTGTAGGCGAACGGAAATTTTTCCGCATAGGACTCGACAAAAAAATCGAAGGGGTTGATCACCGTCATGTCGGCGACCAGGTCGACCTCGATCGACAGCTCGTTCGACATCTCCGGAAACACGATCCGCGCCAGCCAGTTGCCGTAGGGGTCCTGCTGCCAGTTGATGAAATGCTTGGCGGGTTTGACCGTCAGTGAATAACTTTCGATCGGCGTGCGGCAATGCGCCGCCGGGCGCAAGCGAACTTCATGCGGCGACAGGTTCACCGCACGGTCGAAGCTGTAGTGGGTTTTATGGTGCAGGGCGACGCGGATGGTCATTGGGCGGGGAACCGTGTTTGATTGGTAATTTTCAGCGAAACGAAATATGTAGGTTGGGTTAGCGGCTTTTCCGCGTAACCCAACAAACCCAGCCTTCGACCCTTGCGTTTGCAATTACTGGGCTTGTTGGGTTACGTCGCAAAAAAACCGCGCCTAGCCCAGCCTGCATGAATGCGCCTTAAAGGTACCTACTCCATCCAATCCGGATCCGGCAACTCGCCGAACACGCGCCGTAAACCGCCGCCCCAACGCTGCCGCAGCATCGAGAAATATGGGTCGCCCTCGCGGATGCGCTGCTGCACGCCGACGCGCAGCGAATTGGCCGGGTACCAGAGCAGATCGATCGGCAGGCCGACGGAAATATTGGATTTGATGGTGGAATCGAACGAGATCAGCACGCATTTGGCCGCTTCTTTCTGCGGGGTGCCGGTGGTGACGACACGGTCCAGGATCGGCTTGCCGTATTTCGATTCACCCAGCTGGAAGTAGGGCGTTTCTTCCGAGGTTTCGATGAAGTTGCCTTCGGGGTAAACATGGAACAGGCGCTGCATCTCGCCGCGAATCTGCCCGCCGACAATCAGGTTGGCGGACGCTTCAATACCGCTCTGCGCCAGCGTCCGGCCATCCTTGCGCATCATTTCGCGCAAGGCTTCACCGGCCAGGTCGGCAACGTCGAACATGCTGTTTGCATTCCAGATGGTATCGACGCCTTCGGCGGCAAATTTGTGCCGATCCAGGATATTGATCACCCCTTGCGTCATCGACAGATTGCCGCTGGAGAGAATCACGATCAGGCGATCATCGGCCTTTTCATAGACGCGCATTTTGCAGAAGGTGGCGATGTGGTCGACACCGGCATTGGTTCGCGAGTCAGATGCGAAGATCATCCCCGACTCGAGCTTCATGGCAACACAGTAAGTCATTTTTTCAGTCTGTTGTTAGCGGCGGATGCATTGGGTATTCAAGCCGCCGCGGGCAAGGAGGGTGCAAAAAAAGCGTCGTGGATTTCACCGCCCAGTGCATAACTGGCCTCCAGAAACTCGGTCAGGTATTCGTGCAAACCGTCCTGAAAAATGTTCTGGATCGTGCCGAATTGCAGTGATGCGTAAATCTCTCCAGCCTGGCGCGTGGCTTCGACGGAATAGCGGTTTTGTACTTTTTTCAGGATTTCATAAATGTCCTGATAGCAGAAATGCATGGAACGCGGCACATCGTCGCGCAGTACCAGCAGCTCCGCCACTTTCAATGGCGTAATGATATCGCGATATACCTTGCGGTAGGCTTCGAACGCCGAAACCGAGCGCAATACCGCCGACCATTGGTAATAATCGACGGCGCCGCCGACGTCTTTCACGCTCGGCAGCAACACATGGTATTTGACATCAAGCATGCGCGCGGTATTGTCGGCGCGTTCCATATAAGTGCCCAGGCGGTGGAACTGGAAGGCCTCATCGCGGCGAATGGTGCCGAAGGTGACGCCGCGGAACAGATGGGAGCGTTCCTTCACCCATTCAAAAAACGCCGAGATGCCGCGGGCATACAGGCGGTCCTCATCCATATTCTGCATTTCCAGCCAGGTGGCATTGAGCACTTCCCACATCTCGCTGGTGATGGTGCCGCGCACCGCACGGGCGTTCTCGCGCGCCTGCTTGGCGCAGTTGTAGATTGACGAAGGGTTGTCGGTGTCGAGCGCCATGAAATGCAGCACTTCCTTGCAGTTCACGATATCGTGGCGCCCGCTGAACGGGAACAGGGTGCCGGTAATATTAAGCGGCGCAAACCATTCCTGGTCCTGCAATTCTGGGTCGGCCGTGAGCAGCGACATGCGATAGGCCACATCAAGAATGCGCGCGGTGTTTTCGGCGCGTTCGACGTAGCGTGACATCCAGTACAGAGTTGAAGCGGTTCTTGAGAGCATGGTGGACTGTGACGATCAAATAGGTCGATGGATGGGTGAGACGAATTTGGCAAACACGGTGGCGAGAGCAAGGCGTGCCGACCAGGCATAGTCTGCACTCTGGCGAGGAGGCGCAACGCGGCTATCGCCACTTTTAGCCAGCCAGGCGCTATCGATTGGGTCGTTACAGTCCACGTCAATCCACAATCCAGGTATCTTTGACGCCCCCGCCTTGCGAGGAATTGACCACCAGCGAGCCTTCGCGCAGCGCCACGCGGGTCAGGCCACCGGGAACGAAACTGACCGTTTTACCGGAAAGCACGTAGGGGCGCAGATCAATATGACGCGGCACCACCGCCTCACCAACGAAGGTGGGACATACGGATAGCGACAAGGTGGGCTGGGCGATGAAGCGCTCGGGGGCATCGAGAATGCGCTGCCGATAGCGTTCGCGCTCGTCCTTGGTCGAGGTCGGCCCGACCAGCATGCCGTAGCCGCCGGAACCCTGCGCCTCTTTCACCACCAACTCGTGCAGGTGTTCCAGCACATAGGCGAGGTCGTCCTTGTTGTCGAGCATGTAGGTGTGGACATTCTTGAGGATCGGCTCTTCGTCCAGATAAAAACGGATCATTTCCGGCACATAGGGATACATCGATTTATCGTCGGCCACACCGGTACCGACGGCATTTGCCAAGGTGACACGACCCGCGCGATAAGCGCGCATCAGCCCTGGCACACCCAGCATCGAATCGGCACGGAACGCTTCAGGATCGATGAAATCGTCGTCGATGCGCCGGTAGATCACATCGACTTTCTGCGGCCCTTGCGTGGTGCGCATGAACACGGTGTCGTCCTGCACGAACAGGTCGATGCCTTCAACCAACTCTATCCCCATCTGTTGCGCAAGGAAGGCATGCTCGAAGTAGGCCGAGTTGAAGTTGCCCGGTGTCATCAACACAATGGTCGGGTTATCGACGCCGACCGGCGCGGCGTTACGCAGGGTCTCGAGCAGCAGATCCGGATAGTGATCGACCGGCCGCACGCGCTGTACGGCAAACAGTTCCGGGAACAGGCGCATCATCATCCGGCGGTTTTCGAGCAGGTAGGACACACCGGACGGCGTGCGCAGATTGTCTTCGAGCACGTAGTATTCGCCGTCCGCATCCTTGACCAGATCGATACCGGCGATATGGGCGTAAATGTTTCCCGGCACATCGATGCCGATCATTTCCGGACGGAACTGCGAATTTTCGGTCACCTTGTTGGCCGGCACCTTGCCGGCGCGCAGGATTTTCTGATCGTGATAAACATCGTGCAGGAAAGCGTTTAGTGCGGCCACCCGCTGCTTGAGGCCGCGCGAAACTTCATCCCATTTGGCGGCGGGGATGATGTGCGGCACGATATCGAAGGGGATAAGGCGTTCGGTGCCGGTAGCCTCGCCGTAGACCGCGAAGGTGATGCCGACGCGATGGAACAGCAGGTCGGCCGCTTCGCGATTCTGCTTGATTTTTTCGGGGGCGGTGTTGTGCAGCCAGTCGGCGAAGGCATCGTAATGCGGACGCACCGCGCCGTCGTTCTCGTACATTTCGTTGAACAGGGGTTTGAGTGCCATAGCGGTTGCGGTTCTGTTTTTGGTTTTAGGAAATTACGTCGATTTCAAAGCTTTAACGCAACACAAGCAAACGCCATGCCCAGTATATACCGCGTGATTGGCAGCGGAATGGGCGCCAGCGCACGCAAGGCTCGGACTTTAGCGGCGCTGAATTGCGATAAAACGCGCAATGTAGCGCGCAACGTAGCGCGCAATTTCGGCACTGCGGCGAGATCGCTTAAAATGCAGTTCAGGATAATTTAATGCCAATGCCCTCAATCACTTCCGCCGACCTGCCGACCATCAGCGCTTTCAAACAGCGTCTGTCGGTATTTGCGGCCGGGCCTGACGCAGCCGCGCATGTAGCCGGCCGGGCGCTCGATTTCGTTGCCACCGCCGCACAGGCCAGTGGCCGTCAGCTCGCGCTGGCCCGCGCCCTGGGAACCGCCGATATCCTGCTCGGCATTGAAGCCGACGAGGAAACGATCGCGGCTGCGCTCATTATTGGTGCATTCCCCAAAAATGAGATCGACACGGTGATCATCGCTGACGCCTTCGGTGCAGAGGTAGCGGCGCTGGTGGGCGGGGCGCTGCGTGCCGGCAGGATCGAGGCCCTTACCTTTACTCCTCCCCCGCGCAGCGCCGGCGCAGCCGAGGGCGGCAAGGCGCAAGACCCGGCCCCCGGCCTGGAAGCCATGCGCAAAATGCTGCTGGCGATGGCCGATGATGTACGCGTGGTGCTGATCAAGTTGGCCGAGCGTGTGGTGTTCATGCGCGCCATCACCCAGGCGCCCGATGCCGAACGCCGCGCTGCGGCGCGCCAGACGCTGGACCTGTTCGCACCATTGGCCAATCGCCTGGGCGTGTTCGCCATCAAGTGGGAGCTTGAGGATTTTTCCTTTCGCTTCCAGGAGCCGGAACTCTACAAGCGGATCGCCACCCAGCTCGACGGCAAGCGCGCTGAGCGCGAGGCATACATTCAGCGCCTGCTCGATACCCTGCGTGCAGAACTCGGCCAGCTCGGCTTGAAAGCCGAGCTGGCGGGACGGCCCAAACATATCTGGTCGATCCATCGCAAGATGCAATCGAAGAGGCTGCCGTTTGAATCCTTGTTCGATATCCGCGCGGTGCGCATCCTCGTCGACAGCACCGCCGACTGCTACGCGGCCTTGAGTCTGGTGCACAACCTGTGGCAGCCGATTGCGGGGGAGTTCGACGATTACATCGCCCAGCCGAAGGCCAATAACTATCAATCGCTGCATACCGCCGTGGTCGGGCCGGAAGGCAAGACGCTGGAGGTGCAGATTCGCACCGTCGAGATGCATGCGGCGTCCGAGCACGGCGTGGCGGCACATTGGCGCTACAAGGAAGGCGCCACCCACAAGACGGCGGCGGACAAGAAATTCGAGGACAAGATCGCGTGGTTGCGCCAGGTGCTGGAGTGGAAGCACGAGCTGGTTGATAAAGGGGATTTTTCCGAACAAATCAAGCAGGGCTTGTTCAACGATACCGTCTATGTGTTTACCCCGCAGGGTCGGGTGGTGGATTTGACGGCGGGCGCGACGCCGGTCGACTTTGCCTATCATGTACATACCGATCTTGGGCATCGTTGCCGCGGCGCCAAGGTCGACGGCGCGATCGTGCCGCTCAATACCAAATTGCAGAATGCGCAGCGCGTGGAAATCCTTGCCGCCAAGCAGGGCAGCCCCTCGCGCGACTGGCTAAATCCGCAACTCGGGTTTCTGGCCAGCCACCGCGCTCTGGCGAAAGTACGCGCCTGGTTCCGTCAGGAATATTTTGAAGTCGATGTAGCGCATGGGCGCCAGACGCTGGAGCGCGAACTGGCGCGCGCCGGCGCCACTGCAATTGCGCTGGAGAAAGTAGCCGCCGCGCTGAATCACAAGGACCTGGACGAGTGCCTGGCCGAGATCGGGCGCGGTGAAATTACCGCACATCAGGTTGAACTGGCACTGCGCGAACTGACGGCAACCAAGCCGGAAGCCGCACCAGTGCTGGCGTTTGGGGCATTGAGCCAACCCGCAAGCGCGTCCAAGACCTCCAGCGGCGTGCTGGTGCTGGGGCTCAACAATATCGCTACCCTGGTCGCCAAATGCTGCAAGCCATTACCGCCGGACACCATCGTCGGCTTCGTCACCAAGACCCGCGGGGTGATGGTGCACCGCATGGATTGCGCGAATATCACGTCGCTAAGTCCTGAACAACGCGAGCGCCTGATGCCGGCCGAGTGGGGCAATACCGGCGATCAGCCGTTTGCAGCCGACATCGAAGTTACCGCTACCGACCGCCAGGGTTTGCTGCGGGATATTTCGGAGGCGTTCTCGCACGAACGCATCAATGTCACCGCCGTCAACACGCTGTCGCGCGGCAATCTGGCCTCGATGCGCTTCACCATCGAAATAAAACGCGGCGATGAGCTGGTGCGGGTGCTGCGTACCGTGGGTGAAGTGGCCGGCGTCGAAAGCGTGCGGCGACGCTAGGCGCAAAGAAAAAATACCAATGACCGAACTCGACAAAGAAAACAAAGGCCCGCTCGCCGGGGTGCGCGTGCTCGACCTCACCGCCGTGGTGATGGGGCCGTATGCCACGCAGATTCTCGGCGATATGGGTGCGGATATTATCAAGGTAGAGCCGCCGCAAGGCGACAATATGCGTTGGGTGGGGCCGATGAAAAACCCCGGCATGGGACATATCTTCCTGCATGCCAATCGCAACAAGCGCTCGCTGGTGCTCGATCTCAAACAGCCGCAAGGTCGCGAGGCCTTGCTGAAGCTTGCTGCGCAATCAGACGTGTTGGTCTACAACGTGCGACCCGCCGCGATGGCGCGTCTGGGCTTGAGCTACGACGAGGTAAGGGCGGTCAACCCGAAAATCATTTACGTCGGCGCCTTCGGCTTCAGCGAACGTGGCCCCTATGCCGGGCGTCCGGCCTATGACGATTTGATTCAGGGTGCGGCCGGCGTGCCTTCCTTGACCTTGGACCAGGACAGTGAAGTGCCGCGCTATGCGCCGGTTACGCTGGGCGATCGCAGCGTCGGCCTGCAGACGGTGATTGCGGTGATGGGCGCGCTGTATCACGCCGCGCGCACCGGCGAGGGCCAGGCAGTGGAAGTGACCATGTTCGAGAGCCTCTCGCAGTTTGTGCTGGGCGATCATATGGCCGGCAAGACCTTCGAGCCGGCCATCGGCAAGACCGGCTACTCGCGCCTCACTGCGCCGCACCGCCGCCCGTATGCCACCCGTGATGGCCACCTGTGCGTGCTGATCTACAACGACAAGCACTGGCAGAGTTTTTTCAAGGTGATCGAGCGCGACGATCTGCTCGATGATCATCGCTTTTGCGATCACTCCTCGCGCGCCACGCATATCCGCGAGGTTTATGAATTCGTTGCCGAGGTGATGGCCACGCGCAGCACCGCCGAGTGGGCTGCGCTACTGCAAAAAGCCGATATTCCGACCATGCCGATGCACTCCATCGATTCGCTGATCGACGATCCACATCTCAATGCGATCGGCTTTTTTCCCGAATATGAGCATCCCAGCGAAGGCACCATCCGCACCACCGCACCGCTCGGCGAGTGGAGCAAGACACCGCCGTCGATTCGTTCCATGGCCGCACGTCTGGGCGAACACAGCCGCGATATTTTGCGTGAACTGGGCTATGGCGACGCGGCCATCAACACGATGCTGGCGCAGGGCGTGACGATGGAGCCTGGCGCGGACTAGTCCGGATATTGGCGGCACCAATCACTGGGGTCGCTCGGGCAGTTGGTGCGAAGTTGCGAAACAAAATGCTGCCGATGCCGCCGAAGCATAGCGGTGTGTTGCTTGTCATTGTTTTTATTGGGGAACTCGCCCCCCTCTGCGGCGGTCAACGTGCATATGGATCACCGCGTTATGCCCTGACCACGTAACTGTTTAACGTGTCGCCATCCAACGACAGGAGTTTAGTATGCCCAATATGAACGATGCCCCCCGCGAAGTAACGAATTCTGCCTCACGCAGAATGCATCCCATGCTGATCGTCGCCGCCGTTGCCGTGACCTTGTTTAGCGCGGTCGCTATCGGTGTGATGACCGGTGTCATTCCCAATGCGCAAGGCCAGAAGGCGGATTCCGCAGCAGCTTCGGCACCCTCAACATCTGCCGCCACAACCGCCGCTATGAACTCCGAAGCGGGTTCCCCGGCAAGCAAAGCGCAAGCCCTGAAGTCAGCCGACAGCAGCACCATCGGACAGCCCTTGGCGAAGTCGGAGAAGGCCGCAACCGCGCATAAATCCTCACAACCGACGCATGTGGCCAGCAACAGCCCGAACAGTTCGCGTGAGCGTGAGCCGACGCCTACCTACTCGCAGGGTTCGAACAGCACTTACAACAACCAGCCGACCCGCGTTGCCGCCTATGAGCCGCCAGTATGCCGCAACTGCGGTACCGTAGACAGCATCACCCCGATCGCCAAGCAGGGCGAAGGTAGTGGTGCCGGTGCAGTACTGGGCGGTGTGCTCGGCGGCGTACTGGGACATCAGGTCGGCGGCGGTCGCGGCAAGGACCTCGCCACCGTGGCCGGTGCAGTCGGCGGCGCAGTACTTGGCAATACCGTCGAGAAAAATTCCAAGACCACCAGCGTTTACGACGTACGCGTACGCCTTGAAGACGGCACTTTCCAGACTTTGCGCTATGAAACCGAACCCGGCATCCGCGTTGGCGACAAAGTCAAAATCGAGAACGGTCGCGCGGTTCGCAGTTAATTCCGGTAGACGATCGCAGCGTCGCTGCGGCCAAAATGAGACCCCGTGCAGATCACTGCCGGGGTCTTATTTTTAGGGGCTGAATACCAGAATATTGCGCGAATATTCTCGCCATCATTGCCGGAGAGCCCCACATTCAGCTAAAATAGGCATATAGGCACATAGCTCAGCTGGTTAGAGCACCACCTTGACATGGTGGGGGTCGTTGGTTCGAGTCCAATTGTGCCTACCAAATATTGCTGAAAAATAAAGGGCTTGCGATCACTCGCGAGCCCTTTTTGTTTGCGCGCCACTTATCGCTTGCTCAAGGGAAAAGCCTTGGTCCGGGCGGCTTGCGCTCGACCCACCATGCCGCTTCCAGCAAGCCAACGCCTCGATCAAGCCATGCCGAAACGGGTCCGCCGCAATAGCGGCCACCGCCTTATTTCATTGCCAGCGCTTTTTTGATGTATGAACCCACGATGAATTTGTCATGCACCGGTTGCGCGGCCAGATTGCCAAGCGCGATCTGCGTGTCCATGCTCACCTTGAGCGCCGCCGGGGTGATGTCCACGCTGAGCGGGTAGACATTATCTTCAATCATGCGCTTGACGGCATTTTCAACGACAACCGGATCGAGCGTCGGGAATTCTTTTTTGGCAATCGCGATGGCGCCGGCGGGGTCGGTGCGAATCGAGCGCAGTGCCGCCTCCATGCCGTTCACGAATTTTTGAACCGTATCCGGATCGGCATCGGTGCGGGTGGTGATTGCCGAAAATGCATAGGGGCCGTACAGCTTCGGGAAGCCCAGCACCACTTTCATGCCTTTTGCGACGGCTTGGTCGAGACCGGGTTCATACATCACCGCGACTTTGCCCTGGCCGGCCATGAAGGCGCCGATTTCGGTACCCAGCGGCACTTGCAACATCTTGATGTCTTTCTCGGGATCGAGGCCGTTTTCCTTGAAAAGTTTAATGGCTCTTCAGGAAATCGAGTGGGTAAATTCTTGATCAAAATGGTCTGAAAGCCGCATGGATACTGGGGTTTCGGTGTATTCAATGGCGTTTGAATTGGGCATCATAACTGGATGGCAAATTCAACGAAGCGACAAAAGCGGCTATCTGACGCATACGCGTTCCCCGGGTTCCGTCCGCTACCCACGGTGCGCGGTATCTTCGGTGATCCGAAGGCGCGCATCATCACCCTGGTCCGACGCTCAAAAAAACGACCTGCGGCTGTTGCGGCCGGGTGCAGTCGGGCTGGTACGACCGCAAGACGAGACGGGTGCGCGATCTGTCCTGCGGCGATACGCGGGTGTTTCTCGAGTTCGAGATTCGACGCCTCGCTTGCCGGGATTGCGGCAAGGTGAAGCGCGAGCGGCTCGATTTCCTGGCGGACAACCCTTTCTATACCCAACGCTTTTCCCATTACGTGGGCCGGCGCTGCCGGCAGGCGACGATCAAGGACATCGCCCACTTGGGCAAAGCGCTCGATGCGGTGCGCAAGTCGGAGTACGCGCGTCTCTCCGGGGAGACGCGCCGCTTCATCAAGGGCCAGAAGTACACGCTGCTGTCGCACCGGGAGCATCTCGACCTGGACGGTAGGCGTGCGTTGAAGACCTTGTTGGCCGCCAACAAGCGCTTGAATACGGCGTATCTTCTCAAAGAATCCTTCGGTCAACTCTGGGACTACGAGCGCGCGGGCTGGGCGCGACGATTCTTCGAGAACTGGCGTGCCAGCCTGAAGTGGCAGCGCCTGGAGCCCTATGAGAAATTCGCTGAGATGATTGATCGGCATTGGGATGGGATCGCTGCCTACTGCGAGCCGGAGAACAAGGTCTCGCTCGGATTTGTGGAAGGATTAAACAACAAGATTCGCGTCATCCAGCGGTGCGCATACGGGCTGCGCGATGAAGAATACTTGCGGCTGAAAATCCTCACGTGCATGCTCCCAGCGCTCTAAAATGACCCAAAATCACCCACTCGATTTCCTGAAGAGCCAAAAAATGAGTCGGCGTAGAATGAAGCCGCCCGCATATTGACGGGTTATGACATTTTGAGGTAAAGGGGGTTTGATCATGTACAGATTAGCCAGATTTTTCGTAAGTGTTCTTGTTCCAGGTTTCATATTGGTGGGGGCCAGCACGAGTCCGGCCATCGCGGCGGAGAAAGCGAAAGTGGCAGTGCCGAAGTATGAGCAGAAGGAGTTGCTGGATAACGATAAGGTGCGTGTGCTGGAGGCGCGTTGGGCACCGGGTGCCGAAAGCCCGAGCGTGGCGCGCCCCTATCGGGTGATACGCACGTTGAAGGGCGGCACGCTGCAACGCATCCATCCTGATGGCAGGAAAGAATCCGTACGGTGGAAAACAGGTGAAGTGAAGGCGTTTGATGCCTCCGAGCCCTATATCGCCAAGAACATCGGCAAGTCCGAGGTCGTGCTTTACGTTGTGACGCTGAAATAACGTTGGCGAAAAATGCTAAAACCCCTCTGCGGAGGGTTTTTTTTAATCGGGCGCTGTCTGCCCGGGACTAGGTTGATGCCGGCTCGTGACAGGCGTCCCGCCGCCTTTCTGGATATTTCAGGCTCTGCTATCTGCTGCGCAACTGCTGCATGATTTGCCAGGTCACCCAGCCGCGCTGCAGCCATTTGCCGACGCGGCTTGGCCGTAGCGCGGCCAGCAAGGCAACACCGCCGACTATCCAGGCAGGATTGCGCTTGATATAACGTATCGTGGTCAGTCCCTGGTCGGCCAGCGCTAGGGGTATGTGCCAGGGTTCGATGCTTTGCGCCAGCGCCAGTCGCTGTGCGGCAGCCTGCGCAATCAGGCGTTCACGTTGTTCTGCCAGCTGCATCAATTTCTGGTTCATTGGCGCGAAACGAGATGCTGTCCGTCTTTGAATAATTCCGACAGGCTGCCTGCAAATAGTTTCGGCTTGGTTCTCGCCCGGTGCGTTGCGTAGCCCCATGCCGCCATGCCTGCAGCCAGAAAGAATCCTGTTAGCGCCCCGAGTACCAGAAGACGGTGCGTGTCCCAGAATGCGACCACCAGCAGGATCGCTGCCAGCACCACGCCAACTCCGAGGCAAAACAGGGCCGCCAGTGTCAACACCAGCAACGACAACAGATGCTCCCGCTCTTCTTCAAGATCTGTAGACAGCAGATCCAGGCGTGTGTGCGCAATGGCCACCAGCGTTGCCGCAAGCGTGGTCAGTGAATCGAGCAGACCCTTGCGTTCGCCGGATGCGCCGCCTGCATTCTCAACCATGGCAGGCGACTAGCGACGACCGGCGAGCCAGCCGATCAACAGGCCCAAACCGGCAGCGACGCCGATGGCGTTCCATGGGTTTTCGTGTACGTAAACATCGGTCGCCTTGGCTGCCGCCTTTGTTTTCAGCAGCAGTTCCGCCTGCGCCTCCGCCATGCTGGCTTTGACAACCCGCAGCGATTCTTCCGCTTTGGCGCGGACTTCGGCCAGCTTCTCGCCGCCTTGATTGGCAGTCGCCTTCAACAGTGCTTCCGCATCTGCCACCACCACCTTGAAATCGGTGATCAACTTTTCTTTATCGACTCCATTGGATAAATTTTCCATGCTTTTCTCCATTGCCATCGCTGTCGTGTTCATGATGAATTCCTGAAATTTTACTTGCGCGCAAACAGCAGGACCACTCCCGCCACTAACGCACCCACACCAGCCCAGATCGGGATGTTTACGGACTCGGTCTCCTTGACGGTCAGCGAGATCGGGCCCAGCTTCGCCTCGTGCGTGTCCTTGGTGTAAGTGAAACCGCCGTACAACAAACCCAGGGCGCCAGCGACAATCAACGCGATTGCCAACATCTTGACTGCATTCATTTCACTACTCCGGTATCGGCACTTGTATTTGTGCCATTGACAGCGGCGACGACGTTTAAAGCAGAAGCCGTGAACAACCGGATCGCTTCACCCGCCGCCGGGCTGCGCAGGAAATTCCCGTTTGTTACAGGCGCCGGCCTTGAATCAGGCGGATCAATATCACCACAATCGCGATGACTAGGAGAATGTGAATCAATCCGCCCATGGTGTACGAGGTAACCAAACCAAGCAGCCAGAGGATAAGCAGGATTACGACAATGGTTTCGAGCATATTTGTGACTCCTGATTTGACGGGCGGATGACTACTTGCCCTTGACCCGCATATCGTTCTTGACGGATGTCACACCCTTGACGCTGCCGGCAACTTCGACCGCTTTCTGAATATCGGCCCAGGTGCTGACGAAGCCGCTCAGCTGAACGGCGCCCTTGAAGGTTTCGACGTTGATTTCTGCCGATTTCAGCGTGGGTTCGTTGAATACCGCAGCCTTGACCTTGGTGGTGATAACGCTGTCATCAATGTATTCTCCGGTGCCTTCCCGCGTGGACGTTGCAGCGCAACCCAGCACGGTCGCCAACAGGGCAGCAAGGATAAAAGTGGAAATGGCTTTAAAGTTCTTCATATCGGTACTCTCCATGTGATTAAAAAAACGGATGACAAAAAACGGAAACGGTGTGGTGCGCTGTGTGCTGCCGGCAGGCCGCAATATATGGCGAGATTCAGCATGGCCTTTATATAAAAAATCCGCTCCACCCTGCCGCTGCAAACGACACTGCATCCTGAATTCGATCAACAAGCTCAAATTCAATATGAGCGTCATCCATCGTTCGATGATGATCTTCTTATTTTTACGGGGTCTCTGTGCGCTGGCGCACGTATCCGGTGGATTGGCGAATTTGTCGAGGGGTCTCTTTTCCAGGGCTGCTTGCAGTGGTTCAGGTCCCCGTCAAGCAGACAGCGTACAGCCAGGTTTTTCGGCTGCAAGCTTTCACTTGCGGCATGGCGCTGGCAGCAGGTTTACCGGCGAATCGTGGGATCGCTGTTGAGCCATCAACGAATCGGATCAGCCGTGCGAAGGCGAAGGCGCGGCGACGCGACTTGTGGTGTTTGCGTGCATAATCCGGGCTAATTGATTTAAGCGCCAAGCCGGCATGAAAAAAGACTTTTACGATCTGCTGCAAATCCCTGAAAACGCGACCACGACGTGGATTACCCGCGCATACGAGCAGCGTCTACAGGCTATCGAAGCGGATGCCTCATTCAGCGAAGCGACGCGCGCCGCCGCCCTTGCCGAATTCGGTGCCGCATATCGCGTGTTATCGAGCCCGTTGCGAAAGGCGGATTACGATGCGCAACGGCAAAAACAGCGAGAGGATGCCGACAAGGCCGAAACGAGACGTACCGCAATGCGGCGCTCGCTGCTGCTGCTCGGCGTGCCGCTGCTCGTTGCCGGCGGCTACCTGGGTTTCGAATACCGGCAGAAAGAACTTGCCATGCAGGAGCAGTTGCGCGAAGCAGCAGGGCGCGAACAACAACTCGCCGAATTCAAGCGCCGCGAGCTGGAGCGGCAAGCCACACTCGAGCGAGAGCGATTGGAATCGCTGCGCCTTGAAGAAGAACGTGTCGAGCGCGAGCGTCGTTTGCGAGAGGAAGAACAGCGTGGCAAACGCTTCGAGGCGGATACCAGCTACAAATCCCCGGATCAGCTGGCGCGCGAAAAACTCGATCGCGAGGCGGCGCGGCGGGCCCAGCAAGCGCAGGATGAACTTGATCGAAATCGTGCCGCACTCGAGCTGGAACGGCAAAAGCGTTTCTTGCGCGAATCCGCACAGCGATAAGCGCTGACCGACCAGCTCGCATTCAGCCAGATGTCAGCTGCTTCTTGACTGCGCGCCGCACTTTGCGCTCTGCAAAGAAGCCGGTCTTGCGGTTCTTGCGCACATTGTCCCACTCGAAGTAGCGTCCGTTCATGACCACATAAATGCCGACCGGCAATACCTGCGCATAGGCCAGCGCGCTGCCCAGATTGAACAGTCCGTCGGACGAGCCAAATTTATACGGCACCATTGCGCCGGTCAGGATCACCGTCTTGCCGGATACGCGCGTCGCCAGAAAGCGCGCGGTGTGTTCCATGGTGTCGGTGCCGTGGGTGATGACGATGTTTTTCTCCTTCGCGGCCTGGCAGGCCTTGGCGATCAACGCCCGATCACCTTCGGTCATCAACAGGCTGTCTTTCATCATCAGCGTTTCAATGCGCGCCGGCGCCAGGGAGCGGCCGATGCCGAGCATGTCCCTGACGTGGGTTTTCTTGAAAAACAGCTCGCCGTTCAGCTCGTTGTATTCCTTGTCGAAGGTGCCGCCGGTAATGAAAAGTGCGATGCGCATGGAGAGTCCTTTCGCCGAATTTTTGCGGGTCACGCAGACAGGTGCCACGGTTGCGGACCGGGGCGAGGATAGCCGGTTTGTGCCGTACAGGCAAAACACCTTGCGCGGCAGGACACAAGGGTTTGCGGCATTGTAAACAGGCTTCCCCGCACATTTCCGGGCGAATGCACGCCGCGAGCCTGTACTACCGGTCCTCAGTCAACCCACAAGGAGACACCATGAGCGCGACCCTGCCCGCCATTGCCACAATCGCCGTGCGCCTTCACGCCACCGACCGTGATCGCGTACAGATGCATTTTCTGCAGTTGAGTGCCGATGACCGGCGTCTGCGCTTTGGCGCCACGCTGTCGGATGAGTCCGTCATCGATTACATACAGCGCATCGATTTTGAAAGCGACGGTATTTTTGCCGTAGGCGATGATGACCTGCGCCTGATTGGCGTAGTGCATATTGCCCATGTCACGCATGTTGATAGCGGCGCGGAGCTGGGGCTCTCGGTCCTGGACGGCGTCCGTGGCATGGGCATTGGCAACGCCTTGTTCGCCCGCGCCACCATGTACTTGCGCAACCGCGCGGTTCGCGAGGTGATCATCCATTGCCTCAGCGAAAATGCGGCGATGATGCACCTGGCGCACAAGCACGGCATGCAACTGTCGCGCGACGGCACCGACAGTGAGGCGCGACTGACGTTGCCGCTCGCCACTTCGGAAACCATCATGCTTGAGTGGCTGCAGGACCAGCAAGCGAGTTACGTTGGCAACCTGCGCGAAAACACCAAGCTCGCGCGTTCGGTGCTGTCGATGTTGCAGGCGCACACCATCCCCGCCCGACCGTAGTCCCATACCGTTCCCGAGCAGCCGCGGTGCATCATTTCGCTCGTGTGTAGCGGCGCGAACACGTTGGTTCCAGCCTGTTCAAGCATTGCGTTTAAAAAACCGCAGAAAAGGAATGCCGGCAAGCATTGTCACCACGATGCAGGCAAATGTTGCCTGGCCGTCCTCGATTCAGGCGTACGGCGCTTTCGCACCCAGCAGCAGAAGTGCTGGTGTGGGGTTGTGTTCAAGTTTGCAATAAAACTGCCGAATGCCCAGTTGACAGTTCGGTACACACAAAACGTCGCAAATATGGAAAACTCGAATTTGCCAGATAATGCCTGTAAAGCAGGCTAGGCCAACGGCTTCTGATTGATCCTGGGAGATGTCATGTTGAAACGAGTGTTGATTGCTGCCATCAGTATTATCACCGTCAGTGCGACAGCGTGGGCGGCTGATCCGGTCAAAATCGGTTTCGCGGGGCCGCTCAGTGGCGGGTCTATCGATATGGGTGAGAGTATGCGCAACGGCGCCAGGCTTGCCGTCGACGAGATCAATAACTTCAAGGGCGGCGTCCTGGGGCGCCCCATCCAGTTGGTCGAACGCGATGACACTGCCACAGGTAGTGTTGCACTTAGTGTGACCAAGGACCTGATCCAGAAGGAAAAGGTGGTTGCCGTGATCGGCTTTGCCAATACTGGGCCGACGCTGGAGACCTTGCCTGAATTTCAGGCCGGCAAGATTCCGCTGATCGTTGCGGCTGCCACCGGCGCCAAGATCACAGCGCAATTCGCCGGTTTGGATAACTATATTTTCCGCGTCGCCGTCAGCGATGCCATCCAGCCGCAACTGATCCTCAACGATATTATCGATAAGCGGAAGCTTGGCAAGATTGCCATCTTTCACGATACCAGCCCGTACGGGACGCTGGGCCGCGATGACGTGTTGAAGCTGATGGACAAACGCGGCATCAAGCCGGTGTTGGTCGAAACGTTCAAGGTCGGCGATAAAGATATGGCTGCCCAAGTGGCGCGTGCCAAGGCGGCCGGCGCGGACGTGGTGTTGTCCTACTGCCTGGCGGTGGAGGGTGCGGTACTGGCCAACGAAATGGCCAAGGCAGACTGGAAAGTGCCGCTGGTCGGCAGTTGGGGATTGTCGCAGCGTCAATTCCTCAAAGGTGCAGGCAAAAATGCCAACGGCGTCAGAATGCCGCAGACCTTTATCGCGGCGTCGAACAATTTCACCCGCAGCGCCTTTCTGAATGCCTATTACAACAAGTACAACACCACCAGCATTCCCTCGGCGGTGTCGGCAGCCCAGGCCTATGACGCGATGATGCTGCTAGCTTCGGCCATCAACCAGGCAAAATCGCTGGAAGGTGCGGATATAAAAAAGGCTCTGGAGTCATTGAAGCGCCCGGTGTACGGCACCATTACCACCTATCAGGCCCCGTTTTCCGTGACCAATCATGAGGCGGTCACCGAGCAGATTGCCTTGATGGGCGAGATTCGCAATGGCGAAGTGACCTTTGCCTACAAGGAAGACGAAGTCGATCGCTTTCGCAAGAAATAAATCGGGTTCGGTACAAATGAAAATCGGCCGGACCGGCGCATGCTGGTCCGGCCGATTGTTTTACGTCATGCCAAGCGCCGATCGGGAAACTAGCGTGCGCCATTGCCCATCATTTGATCCCGCTTGGCCTTGAACTCGGCACCCGCCTTCCACTGCGGATACGCACTCCCCTGCGCAACATCGAGACCGACCAGAAACAGCATCTGCACGTCTTCCACTGCGCCGCTCAGATCCCAGTCATCGCGCACGATATCGGTGACCTTGTGGTAACTGTGCGCGGTGTAGTCATCAGCTTTCTCCGCAGCATAATTGGCGGGCTTGCCGATATAGCTATCGCTGCTTTTGGCGTACACCACCGGCACCCCGACCTTGGCAAACTCGAACTGGTCGCTGCGATAAAAGCCGCCGCTTTCAGGGCGCGGCGCCGACACCACGCCACGCCCCTGCGTTGCCGCGATGCGCGTTACGATATCGTCGGCGCTGGATTTGCCGTAGCCGACAATAGCCACATCGCGGGTGCGGCCCCAAGTGTTGATGCCGTCCATATTGATGTTGATCAGGGTGCGTTGCAGCGGGTAGAGCGGATGCTGCGCATAGTATTGCGCGCCCAGCAGGCCACGCTCTTCAGCGGTCACCGCCAGAAATACGATGGTGCGCTTGGGTGCAACCGGCATTGCCTTGAAGGCCTTGGCCAACTCCAACAGCACGGCAACCCCCGAAGCGTTATCCACCGCGCCGTGATAAATCTGCTGGGTGCGCGGACCGGGCAAGGTCTCATCGATGCCGAAATGATCCCAGTGCGCCGTGTAGACGATGTATTCATTCTTCAACACCGGGTCGCTGCCTTCGATTTTGGCGATGACGTTTTTC
Organism: Burkholderiales bacterium; assembly: GCA_031394335.1. GTDB lineage: Bacteria > Pseudomonadota > Gammaproteobacteria > Burkholderiales > Usitatibacteraceae > UKL13-2. The sequence continues at coordinate 1,314 of JANMXS010000257.1, read as the reverse complement.
GAGGTAACGTCCTGCCAGGTATTTTTCACCTCGAAATTGGCGACGGCGCCCAACTTCACCGGCTTGAAATTTTTTGATAGCGCGGCTTTTTTCATGGCCTCGAAATCGAGGCCGCTGGCGCGGAACAATTCCCTGGCGCGATCCAGTTGCATCCATGCCGGCACCGCTGGAAAGTCGGGATGAACGCCGTCCATCTTCACCGTGAAATTTTCTCGTCCCCAGGAGTTGCGGACTACCTCATAAGGATAGGACGCGGGCTTGGTCTCGTGCACGATAATCGCCGCTGCCGCACCGAGCCTGGCGGCCATCTCGTACTTGTAGGTCCAGCGCCCGTAGTAGGTCATGGCGTTGCCCTGGAACATATTGGGGTCGAGCCTGGCGGGGTCTTTCGGATCGGGAATTGCCGGGTCGTTGATCAGCATGACGATGGTCTTGCCGCGCAGGTCCATGCCCTTGTAGTCGTCCCAGCCATACTCGGGCGCGACCACGCCATAGCCGACAAACACCATTTCCGATTGCTTGATGCTGACGGTGGCCTCCTGGCGCGGCGACCAGGCGACGAAATCGTCGCTCGGCTTGAGCGTGACGGTTTTGCCGGCTACCGTATAGCTGAGCGCAGGCTTGGACAAGGTGCCCACCAAGGGCACGCTCTGGAAATAAGTGCCGTCCGGATTACCGGGCGCCAGTCCCATCTGCGTAAATTGTTTGGCGATGTAGTCGGTGGTCATCGCTTCGCCGCGGGTGCCGGGTGAGCGGCCTTCGAAGTCATCGGAGGACAGGGTTTTGATATGTTGCAATACGCTTGCGCCGCTGATGGATTTCAGCGCGGCGCTACTCGATGCATCAGTTGAAGTAGTCGCAGCGGGTGTATGAATCCCGACTGCGCATCCATAGGTCAGCGCCAGCGCGCCGGCAAGTGCAGCGAGAGCAGCGGTCGAAATTTGTTTCACCGGATTTTCCTTTTTCTTTTATCAATGCCATTTAAAAAATGCGGAAGCATGATGCCCCCGCTTTTTGATTGAGTTCACAGCCCGGGCGGCTAGGCTTTCTTCACCCGCGCCGTCCAATACAGAAAGCCAATCAGCAAGGCATAGGGCAGCAGCGACAGCAGGTCTGCGCTTGGTCCTTCAAAGAACGGATTGCTCTTCGTCGACCAGTCGGTCACGGTCTTGTCGAAGTCGGTCAACACACCGGCGGTGAAGGCGATGAGAATACCGGCCAGCGCGCCGCCGGCAATGTAGCCGGATGCGAGCAGGACACCCGGGCTGCGGTCGCCTGCGGCGGTGCGTTCTTCCTCCGAGGCATTGGCAAACT
>JANMXS010000256.1:0-5854 GCA_031394335.1 Burkholderiales bacterium | reverse complement strand
GCCAGTGAGTTGTGCGCACGGTGTCCTCCGCTGATCTAAAGTTGCTCTCTAACGTTTGAATTCAGCGGCCTGCGCGGCTTTTTGCGCAGGTCCGGTGGAATGATGGGTTCGACTCCTGCTTCACGCTACCTGCGCAAGAGGCATGAGGATCTCGACGGATTCGTAAGGCACGAGAATCGTCGCGTCTTCCCCGCGCTCGATCAATCCTAGTTCCTCCAGGCGCGAAACATCAGTATGGACGTTTGAGTAGTTGCGTTCCGCAGCCTTGGCCAACGCATAGACGCTGCATGGACCAACGCTGCGAAGTGTGTCCAGAAGTTCCAGGCGCGCTGGCGTAAATTCAGAAAATAGCATTCGCGCCGATTCGAAGCTCAACCGATAGTCCGGAGTTCGCCCTCGACGTGCTGCCGCAACCTGCAACCGCGCCGAGCGAATCGCAGCGCCTCTCTTCGCCACCTCAATGATTGCCTTCATAGATCACCTCCAGTTTGCGATGTCACGCTCAAAATCGTCCAACAGTTGGTCGACCGTCGTGAAGAGGTAGTCCTCTTCCCGCTCACCAAGGTGCCGGTGATCGCCCTTGCCGCGCTCGTTGTCATAGCGCACTCGGCTGTCACCCCCAAGGCCGTAGTACAGGCGGTACTTGTAGGGATGCGTGCTCGGTGGAAGTGGTTCCGGAAGTTGCCAGACGACCACTTCGACGATGGAGCCGTCGCTCCGAACGTCCTTCGTGCGAGCAAGCAAGACTGCCTTCATGTATTGCATGGTAGCAACACATTGGGCGATTGTCTAGTGTGGGGCCCAACGTAGAGCTAACCGGCGCGGAGCCGGCTTCATCGGCGGAGCGTCCGAGTTGAGCGCCGGGTTAGAGGTGGATGTCAAACTCACTACAGCTTTGGACTCTCGTAAATTGACGGCGGCTGATCGAAGTAAAGCACGCGAACTGGAACTTTATGAGATTCGCAAACGTATATCACGCGGGCGAGAATGTCAGTCTGCGATGGCAAATGCAATAGCCATATTCCTGCCGATGGTCTGGTTTGACTTCCGATTAATGGCTCAATGTGTTGTAGAGCGTTACCTGCTGCTGGCCATCCTGGCTTTGCGGCTTGGCTGGCACCGTCTCCTACGGTTACGGTTAAGACCGCAAAGCTCGGCATGCGATTCTCCTTTGTCTGTTAATTGCGAAACCTCTAACTTAAAGTGGCCCCCGAAAAGGGGCGTTTGTTTCGCCATTCGGGGGCCTAATCCAGTAAACGGTTTGCATTGTGGGCGAAGATAGTGTACTGTATTTATTAACAGTCATAACTTTTCTCCCGGAGGTGTACCGTGGATAGGCCCCCGAAACTTGTTGATCAAGTCCGACAACGGATTCGGACGCTTCACTATAGCATCAGAACCGAAGAAACCTATGTGGACTGGATTCGGCGCTTCATCCTGTTTCATGACAAACGCCATCCCAAGGAGATGGGGGCTGCGGAGGTGGAGGCTTTTTTGAGTCACTTGGCGGTGGCGCGGCGCGTGTCCGCGTCCACGCAGAATCAGGCTCGCAGCGCGCTGCTTTTTCTCTATGCCCAGGTGTTGCAGATCGAGCTGCCGTGGCTGGATGGGGTGGTGCAGGCGAAGAAGCCGGAGCGTCTGCCGGTGGTGTTGACGCGCGAAGAAGTGGCCGCGGTGTTGACACGGATGTCGGGTGTTCCCCGGTTGGCGGCGGATATGCTTTATGGCGCGGGTTTGCGGCTGATGGAGGCATTGCGCTTGCGTATCAAGGACGTAGATTTCGCCCGGGGCGAGATTCTGGTGCGTGACGGCAAGGGCGCCAAGGATAGGGTCACCATGCTGCCCGGCGCGGTTCGCGCGTCGCTACAGGCGCATCTGGCGCGTGTGGAGGCGCAGCACCGCAGCGATCTGGAGGAGGGTTTCGGTACGGTCTATCTGCCCTATGCGCTGGCCCGCAAATATCCAAATGCGAATCGCGCCTGGGGTTGGCAGTACGTGTTCCCGTCCAGCAATCGTTCCATTGATCCGCGTGAGCCGGAGTCGCCGCCGCGCCGCCACCACATCGACGAAAAGACAGTGCAGCGCGCCATGAAGCAGGCGGTATGGGATGCGCGGTTGGTGAAACCGGCGACGCCGCATACCCAGCGCCATTCCTTCGCCACGCATCTGCTTGAAAGCGGCTACGACATTCGCACCGTGCAGGAGTTGCTGGGGCATTCCGATGTGTCGACGACCATGATCTACACCCACGTACTGAACAAAGGTGGGCGCGGCGTGGTCAGTCCCATCGACCAGATGGCGCTGGCGTGAGGCGTCGATTTTGAACGCTGCTGCGCAGCGTTTGCCGCAAGCACATGGGCGGTGAACTCACGAATGTTTCAGCACATGGTTCTGGCTATTATCGATTGACGACGAGTGGATTTCTTAAACCATGGGCTCAATGATGATCTGGAATGAACCGCCAAATTAGCCAATTGTTCGCTTGCGAGTGGTCCGTGTTGAGCGAGGAACCGGAGGCGGAGCATAGCTGTCGACGTAAGCGTCGACAAGATGACGGATCATGCGCTGATACTGGGTATGGTGTTTTTCAGCCTCGGACTTGAAGAACTCGACGCTCTTCTTGCTCAGGGCAAGCGTGACCTTTATGCCTTCTTCGCGGAATGCCAATTGCTCGGGTGGCGGGAGGAAGTCGCGAACGACCTTCACATCGCCAAGCGGTTCATTTGTGTATTTTATTTTCGTGCTCATAAATTGCTTTGCCTTTCCGCCAGTAACCGGCGCCAATGATCCGAATGACACCGCCGCGATAAGTAAAGCGGACAGTGAGAATGCCAGCGTCGACCTCACCGAAACAGAAATAACGTGTTTCGCCACCGCTATGTGCAAGATCTTCGGCGATTACGCGGTGCGGGTCGACGAATGCGTACTGTGCCAGCGAGAACGCAACTCCGTGCTTTTCCTGATTTTCGGCATTCTTGTTTTGATCCCACTCGAACCGCGCTTTGCTCATGTGTTTACCCTAGCACACCGGCGGCAATAAATACATATAATAGTATGGGTAATAGTATGGTTTTGGAAAACTGTTATCCGCCGCTACACCTCACGTAGCCGGTTGCGCGATAAATATTTCCACCTTGTTCGTCAGTGCCTTTGCGATGCCGCTATATTCACAGTCGACCAGTTCAACATCGCCGAAGCTGTTGAACCAGGTCAGTTGCCGCTTGGCGAACTGGCGCGTGGCGTAGATGCCGCGGTCGCGCAGTTCGGCTTTCGGCAAATGGCCTGCGAGCATTTCCCACACCTGCCGGTAACCGACGCAGCGCATCGATGGCAGGTTGCCATCGAGCTGGTATTTCTTGCGCAGGCTTTCCACTTCTTCGATGAGTCCGGCGGCCAGCATGGCGTCGAAGCGTTGCGCGATGCGCTCATGCAGCCAACTGCGATTGGTTGGGGCGAGGCCGATGGAGAGCACACGGTAGGGCAGCGCCTGCGTTTTTTGTTGCGCAAAGAAACTGCCCAGCGTTTGCCCGGTGAGGCGCACCACTTCCAGCGCGCGCTGGATGCGTTGGGCGTCGGTCGGTTTGAGGCGGGCCGCTGTTTCCGGATCATGGCGCGCCAGCTCGGCGTGCAGCGCCGGCCAGCCGCTGCGCGCCGCTGCCGCATCGATGGCGGCGCGGGTAGCGGGGTCGGCCTCGGGCAGGTCAGCCAGGCCCTGGCGCAGCGCCTTGAAGTAGAGCATGGTGCCGCCGGCCAGCAGCGGCACCCGGCCACGCGCGGTGATCTCGGCCATGGCGGTCAAGGCATCGGTGCAGAAGCGCGCGGCGGAGTAGCGCTGTTCGGGCGTGATCAGGTTGATCAGGTGCTGCGGATAGCGCGCCAGCGTTGCATCGTCAGGTTTGGCGGTGCCGATGTTCATGTCGATGAAGACTTGCGCCGAGTCGACGCTGACGATCTCCAGCGGCAGGCGCGCGGCGAGGTCCATGGCGAGCGCGGTTTTCCCCGACGCTGTAGGGCCCATCAGGAATATCGCAGGTGGCAGCGGAGTCATGGCAATTCCAAACGCCGATGGCGTGAAGTCGTGAAGAAAGAATAGGTTTCGTTTCCTCTGCGTCCTCCGCGTCCTCTGTGGTGAAAGCTTTTATCGTCCACGCAAAAAGAGCTTGTCCAAATCAGCCAGCGAAAACTGCACCCAGGTCGGGCGGCCGTGGTTGCACTGGTCGGCGCGCTCGGTGGCTTCCATGTCGCGCAGCAGGGCGTTCATTTCCGGCACGCTGAGCATGCGGTTGGCGCGCACCGCGCCGTGGCAGGCCATGGTGGACAGCAGCTCGTTGCGGCGCGCTTCGATGACGCGGCTGGCGGGGAATTCCTTGAGGTCGGCCAGCAGCGCGCGCACCAGCGCCGACAGATCGCCGCGAGCCAGCAGCGCCGGCACGGTGCGTACCGCAAGTTGCTGCGGGCCCAGCGGTGCAATGTCGAAGCCGAGCAGGGCCAGGGTATCTCCGTGTTCGGCAACGGTGGCGATCTCGCTGCTGCTGGCGTTGATCAGCAGCGGCACCAGCAGCGGTTGCGTCGGCGGTGGCCCGGCATCGAGCTGGTTTTTGATGCGCTCGTAGAGAATGCGTTCGTGCGCGGCGTGCATGTCCACCAGCACCAGCCCGGCCTGGTTCTGCGCCAGGATGTAGATGCCCTGCAACTGCGCCAGTGCATAGCCGAGCGGCGCGCCATCCCGCCAGGGGGCTTCCTGCGGGGCGTCGGTAATGGGCGGCACCGTGGTTGCAGCCTCGGCAAAGGCGCTGCGGGCGAAGTCGAGATAGCGGGTGACCGATGTCTGGTTGACGGCAAGCGGCGACTGGCGCGGCAATGATGAATAGAAAGATTGCTCGCCCTGCGTGCGCAACGCAGTTGCGGCCACAGACGAAGCCGCTTGCGTGCCGGGTGGTGCTGCCAATGCGCGTTGCAGCGCGTGGAAAACAAATTGATGGATGCCGCGCGAATCGCGAAAGCGCACTTCGGTCTTGGCCGGGTGCACGTTGACGTCGACACCGGCCGGGTCGAGTTCGAGAAACAGCACGTAGGCCGGCTGGCGACTGCCGTGCAGGATGTCGGCATAGGCTGCGCGCGCAGCGTGGGTGAGCACCTTGTCGCGCACGAAGCGGCCATTGACGTAGAAGTATTGTTCGTCGCGGCCGGAGCGTGAATAGGCCGGCAGGGCGGCGAAGCCATGCAGCCGCAACGGACCGGCCGGCACGTCGAGGACGCGGGCATGGGCAAAAAATTCGTCGCCGAGGATTTCACGCGCGCGGCGTTGCCCTTCGCCTGCGGCAAGCCGGCGACGCACGCTGCCGTTGTGCGCGAAGCTGAACGTGACGCCGGGATTGGCCAGCGCCATGCGCCGCAGCACCTCGTCGCAGTGGGCGTATTCGGTGGCTTCGGTCTTGAGGAATTTGCGCCGTGCGGGAGTATTGAAATAAAGATCGGCGACTTCGACAACTGTTCCCACCGCGATCGCCGCCGGTTCTATGGTTGAGCGAAGCGAACCATTCCCGTCACCCCCTGCATTGGGAAGGGGGCTGGGGGGATGGTTGTGAATTCGTGCGCCATGGCGCGCGTGATGCTCGCGGCTAGCGAGCGTCACCCGTGCCACGGCGGCGATGGAAGCCAATGCCTCGCCGCGAAAGCCGTAGCTGGCTACTCTTTCAAGGTCATCGAGACTGGCAATCTTGCTGGTGGCGTGGCGCGTCAGTGCCAGCGCGAGGTCGTCAGCGTCGATGCCGTGGCCGTCGTCGGCGCTGCGGATCAGGCGCACGCCGCCCTGCTCCAGTTGCACGTCAATTGTTGTGGCGCCGGCATCGAG
>JANMXS010000255.1:0-1726 GCA_031394335.1 Burkholderiales bacterium | reverse complement strand
GCCAAGGACTGGCTGGACACACGCATGGCCGCCGATCTGATTCGCCTGCGCGCGCTGCCGGCCGGGCAATATGCCATTCAGCTGTTGACGGCGGACCCGCGCGAAAAGGCGGCCATCGAAAGCTTCCTGCGCGTTGCCAGTCGCGAACTCAATCCGGACCGCATCATGCTCTATCCCGCCGGCACCACCGACAACCCGCGATTGAGCGTGCTCTATGGCAGCTATACCGAGCGTGCCGACGCCAATTCGGAAATTTCCCGGCTGCCGTTGCGCCTGAGCAAATTTAACCCCTATGCGCGTTCTATCCAGGCGATCCGGGATGACGTTCGCGCCGGATTTTAGGCCGAACGCTTTTGGCCCAATGTATCCAAAATGAAATGGCCCAGTGCGAAACACCAAAGTTTGGCAGGCGGATCGCCGAATCCTGGTGCGCACAGCATGGCATGCAACAGCGGACGCACACGGTTTTTGCCGCCTCCTAAGGTAATTTTACGAAACAAAACTCAAGCCATTGCTTTTATTGGCTAATCGCCTTATAAAGGGCTATGGGGTATCTGTCCGGGACGGATAAAGTTGGTACTTATAACCTCGGCGCATATGCGAAAAAAACAAGCAACTTTAAATAGAAATCGAATGCTTTCCTCTCCGCGCCCAGCGCATTACGCGCCCGCTCACGCAGCACCGACATGCCTTGGCAAAAATTGCGCAGCGGGAAATTTTTTGACGAGGCCACTGGCAGTGATAGCTGCGGTGGCTTTCGTGGGTATTGCGGGTTGCGGTACGCAGCCGGTGGCGCGCATCGACGGACATCTGGTTAACGAGGCCCGCGATCCGGCCAAGGCCAATGCCGCCAGTGTCGCAACCCCGCAGCCGGTCCGTCAGGTCCCGCTGCCACCCCCGCCGCAGCCGCGCATCGAAGAGATCAAATACTCGATAACGGTAAAAGATGTGCCGGTACAAGAACTGCTGTTCGCCATCAGCCGTGATACCAAGGTCAATATCGATGTGCACGGCGGCATCGAGGGCCGCGTGACCTTGAACGCGATCGACCAGACGCTCAAGCAGATCCTGACCCGTGTTGCCAAGCAGGTGGATATGCGTTTCGAGGTTGATGGCCCCAATCTCATCGTCATGCCGGACTCGCCCTACCTCAAAATGTATCGTGTCGACTACGTCAATATGCAACGTGATTCGACCGGTTCAATCGGCATCCAGACCCAGGTGGTCGGGCCCGCAGGCACTGGTGCAGCGGGTGCCACCGGCGGCGGGGCGGGCCAGAACAGCACCCAGTTGCGTATCGACAATTCATCGAAGAACCGCTTCTGGGAGAACCTCGAAAAAAATATCAAGGACCTTCTTCGCGAGACCGACAAACAGTTACCCGAGGGTAGTTCGGAGACATTCGTACAGGCGCGTGGCGCGCAGCAGACCGCGACTACGCAGGCCCAGCAGCGCGCCCAGCAACGCCGCACGGCGACTGGCGCCGCGATAACGCAAACTACAGGCCCTGGCGTCACGCAGGGTGAATCCGTCAACGAATCGGTCGAGCAACGCCTCACCTTTCGCGAAGCTTCTTCGGTCATCATCAACCCGGAGACGGGCACCGTCTCGGTTCGCGCCACTTCGCGGCAACACGAAAAAATTTCTGAATTCATCACGCAGGTTTCTGGCGCCGCCGTCCGCCAGGTGCTGATTGAAGCCACCGTTGTCGAAGTTACCCTGAATG
>JANMXS010000254.1:0-10052 GCA_031394335.1 Burkholderiales bacterium | reverse complement strand
GTGCCCACAGGCACCGGGACACCGGCGTCGGGTTCGCCGATACGGTGATCCGCCTTGTTCAGTGGAAACGGATATCGCCGAACAGTCCCAGCAAGCCGATGATGATCAGGTAGATCGCGACAATGTAATTCAGCAAGCGGGGCACGACCAGAATGAGTATGCCGGCGAGCAGCGACACCAAGGGACCGAGAGTAAAGGTGATATTCATGAACGTATCCTTTATGCGTTGAAAGTAACAAGCATTTCAAGATATCCACATCGCCGCGCCTGCTCTGTGCGCCAGCGTACAGAGCGATGAGTTGCGGCGGCGGATAGTCGCCGCATCCGCCAACTGCAACCGTGCCGCGGCCTTGGCAATTGCGGACCGCGCCATCCAATCGCGCCTCCTTTGTCGCTGCGTAATATACAAACGCAAAAAATCATCATACCTGTGTACGCCACCGTACAGACTCGCCTGCCGCGCAAAGCAATACTTAAGTCCATGAAGCTCTGTGCGAAAGCGATTGTGCAGAACGTCAGCATGCGTACCGACAAGGGGTCGGTCAATTACATCCACAGTTTTCTGAACCAGATGAAGAGGGAAACAAATGAAAAATTTCGATAGATATTCCAGGTTCATACCGTGGCTTGCGGCGTCACTGCTTGCTGCGGTCTTGGCAGGCTGCGGTGGTGGCGGTGGCGAAGGCCGCGATCCCATCCTGGGCGTAAGCGGTGCAATTGTTGCGCCTGCGATACCACCCGACACGACGCGGCCCCGGGTGACGCTTACCGTTCCGGCCACCACGGTTCCCGGTCCGACGGCCAATGCGCCAACCAACACCGCGATCACGGCCATCTTTACTGAAGACATGGCGCCGGCAACGATCAGCGCCGCCAGCTTCACGGTGACTTGCGTGGCGCCTTGCGTATCTCCAGCGGGCGCCGTGAGTTACTCGGTTGCCAGCCGAACCGCCGTGTTTACGCCAGCGGCGGTACTTGCCGCCGGTGTAACCTACACGGCCACAGTCACCACAGCGGCTACCGACCTGGCAAGCAATGCGCTGGCCGGCAATCAGGCGCCGCTGCCTGCGGCAAGCAACTATGTATGGACCTTCACCACCTTGGCCCCGGTACCACCGGCCAATGTTGCGGTAGCCTCCACCAACCCGCTCTCCGCTGCCACGGGTGTTTGCCCCAGCGCGACTGTCAATGCTACCTTCACGGCGCCCTCCGGCTTGCGCATGGATCCGCTGACGGTTAACTCGACGACGTTTCTCTTGACGGGCCCGGGTGTTACGCCGGTCACTGCATCGTCGATTGCGCTTGATGCCGCCACCGGCCGCATTGCGACTTTCACGCCAACCAGCGTATTGACTTCAGGCGCGCTCTATACCGCCACCGTCAAGGGCGGCGCTGCCGGCGTCAAGGATCAGGCCATTCCAGCTAATACCATGCTGGCCGACTTTACATGGACGTTTACGGTAGGTCCGGCGACGGGTGCCTGCCTGGCACCGATAGCACTTGCAACGGCTTCGACGTTCGGGACATTGGGCGGTAGCGCCGGAATGACCAATCAGGGACTTCTTACCGTAATCAATGGTGACATCGGTACCACCGCTGTCTCTACCGCAGTGACCGGGTTCCATGATGCTGGGCCTGGCTGTACCTATACGGAAACGCCGCTCAATGTCGGCGTCGTCAACGGCAAGATTTACACCGCGCCGCCGCCGCCTACTGTTGCTTGTCCTACTGAAGGCACAGGCACTGCAGCTCCGCCAACCGGCACCTTCGGGATAGCAACGGTGGCACGCGCTGATGCACTGGCCGCGTATAACGCTCTGGTGGCGCTGCCTCCTGGCGCCAATCCGGGCGGCAACCTGTCCGGGTTAACCCTTGCTCCGGGCGTCTATACCGCACCGGCAGGATCGTTCCTGATACAGGACGGCCTCCCGGGTCCGGCAGGTGATCTGACCCTCGATGCTCAAGGCAACGCGAATGCGGTCTTTGTATTCCAGATGGCAACTACGCTCACCGTGGGCGGCCCGGGCGCAGCTTTCCCGCGAAGCGTCAAACTGATCAACGGTGCCCAGTCCAAGAACGTCTTCTGGCAAGTCGGCAGTTTCGCGACGATCAACGCAGCGGGTGGCGGGACCATGGAAGGAACCATCATTTCGCAGGCGGGAGCTTCGATCTCTACTCCCGGCAATGTGGCGATTGCGACGCTGAACGGCAGAGTCTTGTCCTTGGGCGCTTCAGTGACCATAGTGAATACAGTCATTAACGTGCCGGGGCCTTGAGGCTAGGCTTGAGGCATGGAACAGAGTCCCTTCTGCCAACCTTTGTCGCTTGATCAAGATAAAGCGATAGTGAAGGTGGAAGGTACTGCCAAACATTGCTCGTGTTGCATTCCTGCACCAGGCACAACAGTTTCAAATTCTTGTGGAGAAAAACATGAAATTCATTAGCGCGTCAGGGACGATGGGGCTGGCGGTACTGGCGGCAATCGCCAGCCAGCATGCAATGGCAGCAGACGAAATCCTCGGTTGGTACGGCGGCGTCAACGTCGGCCAGTCGCGAGCGAAAATCGATGATCCGAGGATCACCAGCAATCTGCTGGGAGCGGGCTTCACCACTACCTCGATCAAGGATGAAGATCGCGATACCGGTTACAAGATTTTTGGCGGCTACCAGATGAACCGGTATTTCGCGTTTGAGGGCGGTTATTTCGATCTGGGCAAGTTCGGCTTCACCGCGAACACCACGCCGCTGGGAACGCTGAACGGCAATATCAAGCTGCGCGGTGTGAATTTCGACCTGCTTGGCATGTTACCGATCACGGAAAATTTTTCCGTTTTTGGCCGGGTCGGCGTGAACTACGCCGAAGCCCGCGACTCATTCAGCGGTACCGGCGCGGTGCGGGTAATCAATCCCAACCCCAGCAAGAAAGATACGAACCCCAAGGTTGGCGTTGGACTGCAGTATGCGTTCAATGACAAACTGGCGATGCGTGCCGAAGTGGAACGCTACCGGATCAACGATGCGGTCGGCAACAAGGGCGATATCGATCTGGTCTCGCTCGGGCTGATCTATCGCTTCGGCGCCAAAAAAACACCGATGCCCCAGCGCGTGTGGGCGCCTGAACCGGTTGTCGCCGCCGCTGCGCCTGAGCCGGCGCCCGCGATCGTGGCGCCGCCACCGCCCCCAGCAGCTGCGGCAATGCCGGTACGGTTGACGAAAGTGGCGTTCGCCGCCGATGCACTATTCGATTTCGACAAGTCGGCCGTGAAGCCAACCGGCAAACAGCATCTCGACAAATTTGTCGCTGAACTTAACGGGGTCAACTACGCCGACGTTATCGTGACGGGACATACTGACCGACTCGGTTCGCGCGCTTACAACCAGAAACTTTCGCAGCGGCGCGCTGATGCGGTCAAGACCTATTTGGTGGAATCTGCCGGGCTCCCTGCCAACAAGGTCTCAACCCGTGCAGTCGAAGAATCGCAACCCGTGACCAAGCCAGGCGAATGCGTAGGCACCAAAGCGACCAAGAAACTGATCGCCTGCCTGCAGCCTGATCGCCGCGTCGAAATCGAAGTGACCGGTACCAAGTAAGCCCTGTCGTGAGTGAGCTTTAGCCAGGGGGCCGCAAGGTCTCCTGGCTTTTTATTTTCGAAAGGCCAGGGCGTTAGGTTGCCGTGCGCGCCGGAAGCAGGCGATCGTATTCGCGTTTCACCACGGCATAACATTCGCAGACCTGGGCTTCCAGTTTCGGGCGATCCAGCACGACGATCTTGCCGCGGCTGTAATGAATCAGGCCATGCGCCTGCAATTTGCCTGCGGCTTCAGTAACACCCTCACGGCGTACGCCAAGCATATTGGCGATCAGCTCCTGGGTCAGGGTCAGCTCATTCGAGAGCAGCCGGTCGAGGCTCAACAGCAGCCAGCGGCACAACTGCTGTTCGATCGCATGGTGCCGGTTGCACACAGCGGTCTGCGCCATCTGCGTGATCAGCGCCTGCGTATAGCGCAGCAGCAGATGCTGCAGCGGGCCGCCACGCTCGAATTCCGCCTTCAGGAGGCTGGCTTTGAGCCGGTAGGCGAAGCCCTCGCTCTGCACCACCGCGCGACTGGTGGTGCTTTCGCCACCCATGAACAGGGAAATGCCGACCAGGCCCTCATTGCCGACGACGGCGATTTCTGCCGAGGAGCCGTCCTCCATGACGTAGAGCAGGGACACGATGCTGGTAATGCTCTGCAGGCAATGCGGCGAGCAGATAGTTTTTTCTGGGGGGATTGCCCTGCAGACAAGGCCCGATTCTTTTCAATCGGCATGATCCGTACTTGAGAATACATTGAACGGGTTCCCTTCTCGTGCCGGCGGACCGCTGTCAATCCTTGGAACCTGGCCGAACGCTGAAATTCAACATCAAATTGGCTGGGTTCCATCCCGCCCTATCGTTGCGGGCATCGACCAACGGGGATCATCCAATCGCGTACGGCAGCGCACGGTTGGAGCGGACTTCGAATTATTCAGCGCGATTTAGTTGCTGGCGAGGCAGTTGCTAGCGAGGCAGTGGCTAGCGCGGCCACAGCAACAACAGCAGCGGCATGCCGACCGCCGCAATCAACCCATGCAGCCCCATCGCCAGACCGGCGAAGGCGCCGGCCTGCTCGCTGACCTGAAATGCGCGCGCGGTGCCGATGCCATGCGCTGCCACGCCAACCGAGAAGCCGCGCACGGCATGATCGGAAATTTTCAGGGTATTCAGGATGTATTTGGCGCTGATGGCGCCGACGATACCGGTGGCGATTACCAGCACCGCCGTGAGTGAAGGCGCGCCGCCGAGTTTTTCGCTGATGCCCATCGCAATCGGCGCGGTGATGCTCTTGGGCGCCAGCGAGCGCAGCGTGGTTTCGCTGGCGCCCAGCGCCCACGCGACGCCGATGGCGCTTGCCACCGCCGTGGCTGCGCCGGCCAACAACGCAACGACGATGGCCAACGCATCGCGCTTCAGGTGTTCGAGCTGCGCGTACAAAGGAATCGCCAGCGCCACTACCGCCGGGCCGAGCAAAAAATGCACGAACTGCGCGCCGTCGAAATAGAGGTGGTATGGCGTATCGGTCAGCTTGAGCGTGGTGACAATCACCACAATGGCCAGCGCCACCGGGTTCAGCAAGGGGTTGAAGTCGCTGCGACGGTAGAGTGCATAAGCGCCTTGGTAGGCGATCAGCGTCAGGGTCAACCACAGCAGCGGTGACGATGACAGATACACCCAGGCTTCGCGCGCCGCTCCGGGCAGGACCGTCGGCATCATGATGGCGGCGCCTTGCGCTTGAGCATGTTCAATACCCAGGCGCTGACCGCGATGGTGGCGACGGTGCTGATGATCAAGGCCGCCAAAATCGGCAGCCATTCGCTGCGCAGTCGATCAAAGTGCAGCATCACGCCGACGCCCGCCGGGATGAACAACAGCGAGAGATGCGAGAGCAATTGCGTGGCGGTGCCGCGCAGTTGTTCGGAAGGGCCGCGACGAACTGCCAGCCAGGCGAACAGCAGGGCCATGCCGATCACCGGGCCGGGGACCGGCAGCGCGAGCACGCGGGCCAGCACCTCGCCTATCGTTTGGAACACCAGCAGTAAGGTAAGCGCGGCCAGCATGCCGTGTATTCTATGCCGGGGGACGCAGCCCGTGTTCGACCAGCTTGGCGCGCTCAGCGGGGGTCGTCACCAGTTTGAGGAAATCCTGGGCGGCCGCCGGCGCATCCTTGCGCAGCCACAGCGAATAAGTGGTGGACAAATCAAACTCCGGCGGGAACGGCCCGACCAGTGCGTCGCGATTCGATTGCACCACTTCGCTGATTTGCGTGATGCCGAGATCAACCTCGCCGGCAAGAACCAGGCGCATGGTCTCGATGCCGTCACGGGCGAGCGTGGTTTTTTTCAGGACTTCGTCCTTGATGCCCAGTGTCTCAATCACTTTCATGAAATGTGCGCCGACCGTCGCGCCGCGCGCGGGGTCCGAGAAGGCGATGCGTGGCGTGGCGAGCAGGGCAGCCTTTAGTTTTTCCGAGGTGGAAATATCCGGTTTGGTTTTGTCCGGGGTTGCGGCGAAGCCGGCGACAGTGTCGCCGACTACATTGGTGACGCCGCCCTTCAGCTTGCCGTTTTTCTCGGCGTCGCGGATGCGCGTTTGCGTGGTCAATAAAAATGTGGCGCCACTGTCAGCGAGAAATTTCTGCTCGGCGGCGCCGGCGGTATCGAACACCAGGATGATCTTGTGGCCGCTGGCTTTTTCGAAGTCCCTGGCGAGATCGATGACCGGCGCTTTCAATCCGGCCGCTGCATAGAGCCGCATTTCTTCGGCAGATACCGGCGTAACCGTAAACGCGAACGCGGAAAAAATCAGGCCGGCGGCGGCGAACGGGGCGAAATGCTTCTGCGTGGAACGCGTCTTCATGCGGTGGCTCCGACTGGGTGTGTGTTGATGAGCGCGGTTTTCACGCGTTCGTGCTTGAACGGATATTGGCGCAAACGCGCGCCGGTGGCGTTGAAAATCGCGTTGCCGATCGCAGCGGCGACCGGACAGGTCGCGCCCTCACCCGCACCGACCGAAGGCTTGTCGGGCCGGTTGATGAGCTCGACTTCCACCACCTGGGGAATATCGTTGAAGCGGGCGATCGGGTAGGCCGCCCAGTCGAGAGAGGTGGTGCCGGTGTGGTCGAAAGCCACTTCCTCGAACAGCGCGCGGCTCATGCCCTGAATCAAGCAACCTTCGACCTGGTTGCGCACGCCGTCGGGATTCACGATCAGCCCGCAATCGTGCGCCGCGAACATTTTTGTCACACTCACCTGGCCATTGGCGCGGTTCACTTCAACGTCGACCACGACCGCAGCATAGGCGTTTTCATTTTCGTACTGACAGAAGGCGATGCCGCGTCCGCTGGCGACGATGTTGCCAGTGCTGCTGCCGGCACTGGCCCCCGCTGCGCCGGCGGCATCCCATTTCGCGAGTCTTGCTACCGCGGAGACCACGGCCCGCGCACGCTCGTCTTTCAGATAACTCAAGCGGAACGCAACCGGATCTGCGTGGGTGGCGGCGGCCAGCTCATCCATGAAGGATTCATTGGCAAAGGTGTTCTGATACGCCGACAGGCCGCGCAGCGCCGAGGGACGCAAGGGACTGGATTTGTGATAACGGATCTGCACGCGCTTGGCGGGAAATTCATAGCTCACATCGGCATTGCGCCCGCCATTCGACAGTTCATAGGCAGGCGCGTGCCCGGTCAGTTGACCGCCCAGGGTATTGCCGGGTTGATGGCGCGGACGCGTGCTGTGGGTGGAGGTGATATTGATGAAATCCCAGGCAACGATATTGCCATCGCTGTCGAGTCCGGCGGCGAGGTCCATCACCATCGCCGGGCCTTTCGGCTCAAAGCCGTGCTCGTCGTGGCGCATCCATTGCACCCGCACCGGCTTGCCCACCGCCTGCGAAAGCAGGGCGGCATCGACGGCTGAATCGTCGGCGCCGTTATGCCCGTAGCAACCGGCGGCTTCGGTCCAGGCCACGCGTACTTTGTCGGGCGCGATACCCAGTACCTTGGCGACGGCCGTGACCAGGCCAAAGCTGTGTTGGGTACCGCACCAGATCGTGGCGCTGCCATCGCGCACATCGGCAAGCGCGCATGAGGGGCCGATCGAGGCGTGCATCTGGAACGGGGTGTGGTAGCTGGCCTTGAGAATTCTCGCGGCCTGCGGAAAGGCTGCGCCGACATCCCCATTCGCCTTGACGCCCTGCGTTTCGCTGGGATAGGTGCGCAGTTCACGGTGGATGTCGCTATCGACGGCAACCGCCGGCGGTAATTCCCACTCGATTTTCAGCTGGCGTGCTGAGGCGATTGCGGCTTCTTCGCGCCTGGCAACCACGCCCACAAAGTTGCCGCGCGTGACCACGCGCGCGCCGAGTTTTTTGACCGACGCTTCATCAACGCGAATCAGCTTTGCGCCGATCGCCGGCGGTCGCACCACGCGTCCGTGCAGCATGCCGGGTAGACGCACATTGTGTACATACTCGAATGAACCCGCGATCTTGGCGGGCAAGTCGACGCGCGGCACCGGCTGGCCGACCACGGTGTAGTCGGCGATCGCTTTGAGCTTGGCCTGCCTGGTCATCTTGCGGTCGAAGCGTTTGCCACCGAGCAATTCGGCAAACGTCAGTTTTTTCTCCGGCGCGGCTTTGACGAACGCCACGCCGTCGAGAATGATGATGGCGTCCGCGCTCACGCCCAATTTGTCGGCAGCGAGTCCCGCCAGCACGGCGCGCGCTTCGGCAGCTGCCTGGCGCAATTGTGGCCCGCCCATCTGCGTGGTTTTGCTGCCGGTAGTGGTGCCCTGGTCGGGGACGATGGCGGTATCACCCATGATCATGCGGATGCGCGACACCGGAAAATCAAGCTCCTCGGCGACGATCTGCGAGAGGCCGGTGGTCACGCCGGTGCCCAGCTCAACCTTGCCGCAGAACACCGTGACACGACCGTCCTGGCCGATCGCCAGCCAGGAATCGAGGCCTTCATAAAGCGTCAGTTTTTCCTTCGGCGTCGAAGTCTGGGCCGCACTCAAACCCGGGAACGCGAACGACACCACGACGGCGCCTCCGGCTTGCAGGAAAGCGCGGCGGGAGGTTTGCAACAGCGTATTCATACCGCACCTCCGTGCATCGCCTTGGCGGCGCGCTTCACCGCGCGCAGGATGCGCAGATGCGAACCGCAGCGGCATAGATTGCCGTTGAGCGCCGCGCGAATTTCGGTATCACTGGGATTACTGTTTTCTTTCAGTAGCGCGGTGGCCGCCATCACCATGCCGTTGAGGCAGTAACCGCATTGCCCGGCCTGCTCGGCGATGAAGGCGGCCTGCACCGGGTGTGGCTTGTCCGCGCTGCCGAGGCCTTCGATGGTAGTAATTTTCTTGCCGACCACGGCGCTGACCGGCGCGACGCAAGCACGCACTGCCTTGCCATCGATATGCACGGTGCAGGCGCCGCACTGGGCAAGGCCGCAGCCGAATTTGGGGCCGTTGAATTTGAGGTCGTTGCGCAAAGCGTACAGCAGCGGGGTCTCAGGCGCGATCTCCACGGCCTGTTTGCGCGCGTTGACGTTGAGCGTCAGCTTCACAGTCTTCCTCCGAATTGTTTTTTTGTTGAATTTGAGCTTACAGCATAGAGCGTTCGGCACCTTCGCCCCATTGATTCGCATCAGGTTCTGCGGGAAGGAACATCAAGCATTGGCGCGGTGTTTGAAGCATTTTTGTCTCAAACACCGCGCCAAATGGCGTTCTGCATATTTCAGTTCGAGCCGGATAGTCCAAGCGTCCGCAATGCGCAGCCCCCGGCGCCCCCGCCAATGTATTCCACCGCACCGATGCTTTCGGGCATTTGCGCTATAGCTTGGTTGCGGAATCGCCGCATGCCGGGAAGTTCGGCGCAAGATGTGGAATTTACCGAGACTGGCCATGTCAAAAAAAATCAGCAGTGCCATGCTATCCCCGTCGTCTGCCGGCAGGCTCGAGGACAGCAGCGAGGTGCGGCGCCAGGAGGCCTTGCTTAAAACCGGCGCTTTGCAGAGCGCAATTTTCAACAGCGCCAATTTCTCGAGTATCGCCACCGATGCGAAAGGCGTCATCCAGATTTTCAACGTCGGTGCGGAACGCATGCTGGGTTACGAGGCCGCCGAAGTGATGAACCGCATCACACCGGCCGATATTTCCGACCCGCAGGAAGTGATTGCGCGCGCGAAAGCACTGAGCGTCGAACTTGAGACCTCGATCGCGCCGGGTTTCGAGGCCCTGGTGTTCAAGGCCTCACGCGGTATCGAGGACATTTACGAGCTGACCTATATCCGCAAGGACGGCAGCCGTTTTCCGGCGGTGGTGTCGGTCACCGCGCTGCGTGACGATCAAGGCACCATCATCGGCTACCTATTGATCGGAACAGACAACACTGCACGCAAGCAGGCGGAAGAGGCGCTGCTCAAGGCGGGGGCACTACAGAGCGCGATCTTCAACAGCGCCAATTTCTCAA
>JANMXS010000253.1:0-9342 GCA_031394335.1 Burkholderiales bacterium | reverse complement strand
GCGCCGCCGATGATGCCGACGTTGCCGTAGTTGCCTTTGTGCGAGTTGCTGCGGCGTTGCGGGATCAGCGCGGCTGCGCGTTCGCAGGTCAGCAATTCGCCGCGCGATTCGGGTAGCTTCACCTCCAGCGTTTCCACATGGATTTCGCCGCAGCAATCGACGCCATCGGCGGTATACAAACCCGGCTTCAAGCCGAGGAAGGTAAGGGTGAAGTCAGCATGAATCGCTTCACCAAACGCGTGACCGCTATCGGCAGAAAGCCCGCTGGGGATGTCGATGGCGAGGACGGCAGCACCCGAACGCTCGCGGTGCTGATTGGCGGCAACGATGGCTTCTGCGAATTCACCCGCCGGCGCGCGTTTGAGACCAATGCCAAAGATGCCGTCAATGATCAGGCCAAATGCCGCAAACTCCGCGCCAGGCGGGCATTTGCGGGCAATGACCCCGTTGGCTTTAAGGTAAGCGGCATGCGCTTTCCGGGCAGCAGGATCAGCGAACTTCTGTTCGCCCAGCGCCCACACCAGCACCGGGATTTTTTTCGCATGCAGTACCTGTGCCGCGACCCAGGCATCGCCGCCGTTGTTGCCGGGCCCGGCAAGGACCAGCACGCGTTTTTTTGTTTTTCGTTTTACCATTGCCTCGGTCGCGAGCTGAGCAACTGCCTCGCCGGCGCGCTGCATCAGTGAGGCCCGCGGGTGCAACTTGGTGAACGCCGCTTCGATGACACGGATCTCGGCGCTTGAATACAGGCGCACAGCTTCGGGAACTGCGGCGGCGGTCGCGCTCATGGCGTCATCACCGTATCTTGGGCAACCGCCAGCGTTTGCGGATAATCCGCGCTGTAATGCAGGCCGCGGCTTTCCTTGCGCGCCATCGCGCAACGCACGATCAGCTCGGCGGTCTGCACTAGATTGCGCAGTTCAATCAAGTCATTGGAGACGCGGAAGTTGGCGTAGTACTCGTGGATTTCGTCCTTGAGCAGATTGATGCGATGCAGCGCCCGCTCGAGCCGTTTATCGGTGCGAACAATGCCGACGTAATCCCACATGAAGCGGCGCAATTCGTCCCAGTTGTGCGAGATGATGACTTCTTCATCGGCATTGGTGACGCGGCTCTCGTCCCAGGTCGGCAGGGCCGGGGTTTCCTGTGAGGGTGCAATGGCAATATCGTTGACCACCGCTTCCGAAAACACCAGGCATTCGAGCAGGGAATTGCTGGCCAGACGGTTGGCGCCGTGCAGGCCGGTGCACGATACTTCGCCGAGGGCGTACAAGTTGGCGACATCGGTGCGGCCGTGCAGATCGGTCACCAGCCCACCGCAGGTGTAGTGCGCGGCTGGCACGATCGGAATCGGGTCCCTGGTGATATCGATGCCCAGGCTCAGGCATTTTTCGTGGATGTTCGGAAAGTGCGCAAGCAGAAAATCGGCCGGCTTGTGCGAAATATCGAGATAGACGAAATCGAGGCCGCGCTTTTTCATTTCATAGTCGATGGCGCGGGCGACAATATCACGCGGCGCCAATTCGGCACGATCGTCGTGCGCGGGCATGAAGCGTTCGCCGGCCCTGGACGTGTCATTGACGTCCGGTAACTTCAGCAGGCCGCCTTCGCCGCGCACCGCTTCGGTGATGAGGAACGATTTCGCGGCGGGGTGATAAAGGCAGGTGGGGTGAAACTGCATGAACTCCATATTCGCCACGCGGCAACCCGCACGCCAGCCCATTGCCACGCCGTCGCCGGTGGCGACATCGGGATTGGTGGTGTACAGGTAAACCTTGCCGGCGCCGCCGGTGGCCAGCGCCGTAAAACGCGCATTGATCGTCAGCACCCGACCGGTCTTGTTGTTGAGGGCGTAGGCGCCATAGCAGCGGTTGGCCTTGTCCTGATCTGCGCGCTTGAGTTTCTTGCTGGTAATGAGGTCGACCACAATATGGTGTTCGAGGACCTCGATATTCGGATGTTCCTTCAGCTGGGACACCAGGGTTTTCTGCACCGCACGACCGGTCATATCATCCGCATGGGCGATGCGTCGATGGGAATGACCCCCTTCGCGGGTCAAGTGCAGCTCACTGTGGTTGTTTTCGTCGCGCGTGAACGGTACCCCCTGCTGAACCAGCCATTCAACAGCCCGCTTGCCGTTCTCAACCACGAAGCGCACCGCCTCGTCCTTGCACAGGCCGGCGCCGGCGATGTGGGTATCGCGGATGTGATTCCCGGGCGAATCATCATCACCCAACACTGCGGCGATACCACCCTGGGCCCAAGCGCTGGCCGCATCCAGCAGCTCGTGCTTGGTGAGCAGGGCGACTTTTTGCGTTTCGGCAAGGCGAAGCGCCAGTGACATGCCGGCAAGACCGCTGCCGATTATCAGGACATCGTATTTTTTCATCAGGATTTTTTGAACAAAATGCGATGGTGGAACAGAGGGGAAATAACCCTGCAAAGTGAACTATTCTTCACCCGGCAGGTCTTTACCAGAGCTGTAAACAATATCGCTGGGTTAAATATGAGGCTTTCCGGTACGCCTGAGTCGTGGCAATGGCGCCGTGATAAATCACAAACCACACATAAATGAGAGGCTGCGATGGCGGAGTTGACGTTTATAATACCTGAGGGTTTAGGCATGCGCGCCGCGACAAAAGCGGGTGTGCGGTCCAAACCGAGCACCCCGTTTGTGGCGACTGCAATGGCGGCTGCCAAGGGTGCCTCGTTCGGCGCAGCACGGCCGGCCATTCAAGGGAAAGCGTTGATGAGCGATCGCGAAGTCGATCAGCAGCTGGTGGTGAGAGCGCAAGCGGGGGATAAAAAGGCCTTCGAATTGCTCGTGATCAAGTACCAGCGCAAGGTGGAACGATTACTATCTCGCATCATTCGCGAGCCGGCAGAAATTGAGGATGTGTCACAGGAAGCGTTCATCAAGGCGTACCGGGCACTGGCCAATTTCCGCGGCGACAGCGCGTTTTATACCTGGCTGTACCGTATTGCGGTCAATACCGCCAAGAATTATCTGATCAGCCAGAGCCGCCGGGCGCCAACCACAACCGCGTTTGACGCCGAAGAGGCAGAGGGCTTTGAAGACGCTGTCGGGTTGCGCGATATCGCCACCCCGGATGCAGAACTGATGTCCAAGCAGATCGGGAGAATCGTGAATAAAACGATCGACGCTCTGCCGGAAGAACTGAGAACCGCAATTACCTTGCGCGAAATCGACGGGTTGAGTTACGAAGAAATCGCGCAGATCATGGAGTGCCCGATCGGCACAGTAAGATCGAGAATCTTCCGGGCGCGGGAAGCGGTGGCTGAACAATTGCGCCCGCAACTCGGGACGTCGAAAGACAGGAGATGGTGAAATGAACGAAAAATTATCTGCGTTGATGGACGGCGAGCTGGATCACGACAGTGCCGCTACCGTCATCAAATCGCTGGGTACGAACGTCACCCAGCGCGAAGACTGGGATTGCTACCATTTGATCGGCGACGCACTGCGCGGCGACACCGACGACGAGATGCCGCGGAATCGGGACTGCACGGCGGCAATTTTTTCGCGCCTTGCGGCTGAGCCAACCGTATTTGCGCCTACGGCAATTTCAAAGCCTGCTGCTGTTCACCACCGGACACGTATCGCCCTGGCCATGGCCGCATCGGTGGTTACGGTATCGGCGATCGGCGTGGTTGCCTTCAAACAGCAGGGTGCATCGGTCGCCTCTGTGCAATTGGTACAGCAGATCGCGCCGCAGCCGTTGACCGCCGTACAATCGCCAGCGCAAGTCAACACCCGGGTCAACGACTATCTGGTGGTGCATCGTCAGTTTGCCAATCCCGCAGGCTTGCAGGCGGCAGCGCTGCGCAGCACAGAGCAGCGGCAGGCTGCAGGGCAGTGACAAGACGTATTACAGGTTCATTGGGCGAAGTCATGCAAAGCCTGGGCAGGATGCTGCTTAAATCAAGATGATGAAATTTGCATATCTGATGTTGCCACTGCGTTATATCAGCAGTGTCTGCATTTGCCTGGGTGCGTCTGCGACCCTGGCGGCACCGCCAGCGGCCCTTTCATCGCGGGAGTCGCGAGACGCCGAGGCGATGGAATGGCTGGCTCGCATCTCCAAAGCTGCACGGGAACTCCCTTACAGCGGCGTACTGGTATACCAGACTGCCGATAACAGCACGACCTCCCGCATTACGCATCTCGTCGACAAACAGGGAGTGGAACACGAGAAGATCGAGGCGCTTGATGGCCCGCTTTACGAGATCATCCGCCGTAACGAAGAAATGTTCTGCTATCAGCCGGATGCAAAGACAGTGCGCGTTGATCGACGTGCTACCGGACGCTTTTTCCCCTCGCTGGTATCGGCTACGCCACAATTGATCGCCGAGAACTATCGCCCGCGGCTTGGCAATGTCGAGCGTATTGCCGGGTTTGACTGTCAGTGGCTGATCCTCGAACCCAGGGATGCAATGCGCTATATGCAAAAGGTTTGTGCAGAAGTCGGCAGCGGTCTGTTGCTCAGGGCAAAGACCTATAACGACCGCAACCATTTGCTCGAGCAGTTCATGTTTACCCAACTGGACATCAGCGGCAACAATGTAAACAGGCAGACGCTCAGCTCGCAATATGAAAAAAGTCCTGGCTGGCAGCGAGATTACCTGGTGAAATCACCGCTCAAGGATACCGACACCGGCTGGGTGGTCGGGAACCTGCCTGCCGGCTTCAAGAAGGTGATGGAGATGCTGCGTTCGCTGGGCGGCCGCCCGCAACCGGTTGCACAACTGGTGTTTTCTGATGGATTGGCGCACATCTCCGTATTTGCGGAGCCTGCGCAGATGCCTGGAAAAATTGCTGCTGCCGGCGCTTCTGACGATAACCCGACTTCATTTGCCATACGCTCGGTTGGCGATTATCAGGTAACGGTCATGGGTGAAGTGCCATTGGCTACGGTGCAGGCTATCGCCGATGGTGTCAGCCGGCGCGCCAGATAAGCCGTTTCCGGAAGTTTACAAGCGGTCGGGTGCATCTGCGATGCGCTGATTTGAGTACAAACCCCTGCACGCAGCATAATCAGTCAACATCCCCCCGCCATCTGGCCGCGACTCGTTTTTTGAATGGAGAAACTATGCAAAATCGCACTTCCCGAAGCTACGCTGCTGATGCGAAGATTGTTCTCGCGGCACTTTTTTTAGCGGCGTCCTCGTTGTTACTTGCGGCCCCTCAGGCGCAGGCAAAAGAGCTCCCCGATTTTACCGAGCTCGTCGATAAATTCGGACCGTCGGTGGTCAACGTCAGCACCAAGGCCCGCCTGCCGGGGCAGCGCCAGCCGACGATTGACGAGAACGACCCCATGTACGAGTTTTTTCGTCGCTTCATGCCGCCGGATGCACGCCCCAATCCGCGTACGCCGAATCCTAATGCGCCGCGCAAAGCCCCCCGGGGTGGCGACGAGCCGCCGTTGCGTAACCTTGGCCAGGGATCCGGCTTCATTTTCTCCAATGACGGCTATGTTCTGACCAATGCCCATGTCGTGGCCAATGCAGACGAAGTGACGGTGACGCTGACCGACAAACGCGAATTTAAAGCCAAGGTGATCGGTTCCGACGCACGCACCGATGTGGCGGTGCTCAAGCTTGAAGCAAATGGGCTGCCAAAAGTCACAGTCGGAGATTCCGACAAGGTCCGTGTCGGCGAGTGGGTAATGGCGATTGGTTCGCCGTTCGGCTTTGAAAACACCGTTACCGCGGGCATCGTCAGCGCCAAAACGCGTGATACCGGCGACTTTGTGCCTTTTATCCAGACGGATGCAGCAGTGAATCCGGGTAATTCGGGCGGGCCCTTGTTTAATATCAAAGGTGAGGTTATCGGCATCAATTCGCAAATATTTTCCGACGGCGGTGGCTATATCGGCATCTCTTTTGCGATCCCGATCAATACCGCAGTCGATACCGCAAACCAGATCATCAAGAGTGGCAAAGTGTCGCGCGGCCGCATCGGCATCGAAATGGAGCAGCAGGCCATTTCCGATGAACTTGCCGAGTCGCTAGGCCTGGGCAAGACACCGGGCGTGATGATCGCCAAGGTGGAAAAGGACGCGCCGGCTGACAAGGCTGGAATTCAATCCAAGGACATCATTCGCAAGGTGAATGGTCAGGTTGTTAAAGGCAATATCGACGTGGTCCGCTCGATTTCCAGTCGTGCGCCGGGGTCCAAAGTGACCCTGACCATCTGGCGCAAGGGCGTGGAGAAGGATTATGTGGTGACGGTTGCCGAGGCGCCATCCGATGTGCGCGCCACGCGGCCTGCCGACAAGAAAGACGATAGCAAACCGGCAGCAGCACCCAATCGACTCGGCCTGGTGGTCAAAGATATCAGCAACGATGACCGCAAAGAGCTGAAAGTAACACAAGGGGTGATTGTGGAAGATGTCGATGGTCCCGCCGAGCGCGCCGGTATCCAGCCTGGCGATGTGATTGTTGCTTTCAACACCACCGATATCAAAGGTGCTGCGCAGTTTGCAGATTTGGTCGCGAAAATGGATGCCAAGAAGCCAGTGGCCCTGTTGATCAAGCGTGGCGAGGAGACGCGCTACATAACTCTGCGCATCGAGGCAAAGTAGGCGATGACCTTAACGGTTCTATCGAGAACATATTGTCACCTCTGTGATGACCTGCTCGCGGCACTGGAAGACTTCCGGCGCCGCGTCGGCCCTGCGTTCGACATCAAGGTGGTTGATATCGATCATCACGACGATCTGGAGGGGCTTTATGGCGACAAAGTCCCGGTTTTGCTCGATGGCGACGTTGAAATTTGCCACTATTTCATGAACGAAGATGCGCTTGCAGCCCATTTGCGCCTGCCATGCCGGAATTAGTACGCGTAATAAGTGAGATCAAGCGGAGGCATTTGCGTTAAAATCGGGGGTTGCCAGTATCATCCCCATCAATAAGGGCACGAGGTCGTGCCCTTATTCGTTGCAAGAATCGTAAATATATGAATCACATCAGAAATTTCTCCATCATTGCGCATATCGACCATGGCAAGTCAACGCTTGCCGATCGCATCATCGAGCGCTGTGGTGGACTGTCTTCGCGCGAAATGGAGTCGCAGGTGCTTGATTCCATGGACCTTGAGCGCGAGCGCGGCATTACCATCAAGGCCCAGACCGCCGCTCTGACGTACACCGCGCGCAGCGGAGAAATCTACAATCTCAATCTCATCGACACCCCCGGACATGTCGACTTTTCGTACGAAGTTTCGCGTTCTCTGTCCGCTTGCGAAGGCGCCTTGCTGGTCGTCGATGCATCGCAAGGCGTTGAGGCGCAGACGGTCGCCAACTGCTATACCGCTGTAGAGCTTGGTGTGGAAGTGGCGCCGGTGCTCAACAAGATCGATCTGCCCTCGGCCGATGTGGAACGCGTCAAAGCCGAGATTGAAGACATTATCGGCATCGACGCCAGCGATGCAGTGCAGTGCAGTGCCAAGACTGGGGTTGGCATCGATGATGTGATCGAAACCGTGATCGCCAAAATTCCGCCCCCCAAGGGAAATCCCGAGGCGCCGCTGAAGGCACTGATCATCGATTCATGGTTTGACAACTACGTCGGTGTAGTCATGCTGGTACGCGTGGTCGACGGTGTGTTGAAACCCAAAGATAAAATTCTGCTGATGGCGACCGGCGCGCAGCATCTGGTCGAACAGGTCGGTGTATTTACCCCCAAATCGGTAGTCCGCAGCGAGCTATCAGCCGGCGGCGTGGGTTTTATCATTGCCGGCATCAAGGAACTGAAAGCCGCCAAGGTTGGCGATACGGTAACGATGCTCGATCGCCCCGCCAGCGAGGCGCTGCCGGGCTTCAAGGAAATCAAACCGCAAGTGTTCGCGGGACTCTATCCGATCGAATCCAACCAGTACGACGCACTGCGCGATGCGCTCACCAAATTGCAGTTGAACGACTCGTCGCTGCGCTTTGAGCCCGAAACCTCCCAGGCACTGGGTTTCGGCTTCCGTTGCGGCTTTCTCGGCCTGCTGCACATGGAGATCGTGCAGGAGCGCCTGGAACGCGAATACGATGTGGACCTGATTACCACAGCGCCGACCGTGATCTACCAGATTGTGCAAAACGACGGTACCGTCACCGAAATTGAAAATCCGTCGCGACTGCCGGAGCTCTCCAAGGTAGCTGAAATACGCGAGCCCATCATCACCGCCACGATGCTGATGCCGCAGGAATACGTGGGCGCGGTGATTACCCTGTGCAACCAGAAACGCGGTGCCCAGGTCGATATGCAATATGCCGGACGGCAGGTGATCCTCAAATACGATATGCCGATGAACGAAGTCGTGATGGATTTTTTCGACAAGCTGAAATCCGTCTCGCGCGGCTATGCCTCCATGGACTATGAGTTCAAGGAGTACCGGGCATCCGATCTGGTGAAGCTCGATATCCTGATCAATGGCGACAAGGTCGATGCGCTTTCGCTCATCGTTCACCGTGTCAACAGCCAGTATCGCGGTCGCGAACTCGCCGCGAAAATGCGCGAACTGATACCGCGTCAAATGTTCGATGTGGCGGTACAGGCGGCAATTGGCGCGAACATCATTGCCCGTGAAAACGTCAAGGCGCTGCGCAAAAACGTATTGGCAAAATGTTACGGCGGCGATATATCGCGCAAACGCAAGTTGCTGGAGAAGCAAAAGGCCGGAAAAAAACGCATGAAGCAGGTCGGCAGTGTTGAAATTCCGCAAGAAGCATTTCTGGCAATTTTGCAGGTTGACGGAAAATGAACCGGAAGGCGTTTATTCGCACATTAGCCGCTACAGCAGTGCCCGCCAGCCGGCGTTGATTCACCATCTGGCGGCAGGAAGCATGAATGTTTCTAAAACCAATACGCGATAAAAGAGAGTTTGATAATGAATTGGGAAATTGTGGGCTGGCTCGCACTGGCTGTTAGTGGGGCAATTATTATCGCGGGGTTTTTCGTCGGCAGGCCTTCGATCAATTCGGACAAGATACCTGCCACCTTACATCCCCTGCATATGTGGCTTGAAGTTGCCTGGCCGGTCTTTTTTATTGCCGCAATGGGCATGCTGACGCTGAAAGAAGTGCTGACCTTTGCCGCCGTGCTGTTGCTGGCAACGGTGCTCACCGGCATCATCTGGCTCGTCGAGCTCATCGCGCTGAAGAAGAACAGGTCTGCAACATCGGGCGAGCCGGTGCTGGTCGAAATGGCGCGCAGTTTTTTCCCGGTGATTTTGATTGTATTTTTGCTGCGCTCGTTCCTGTACGAACCCTTCAAGATCCCTTCTGGCTCGATGGTGCCTTCGCTGCTGGTCGGCGACTTCATCCTGGTCAA
>JANMXS010000252.1:0-4490 GCA_031394335.1 Burkholderiales bacterium | reverse complement strand
TGTTGCAGGGAACCTTGAAGTCGGAGTCCGGGTTCAACTTCTGGCGCAATGTCATCAACTTCCCGCTGGTCAAGCTGGTTCTCCTCGGCTTCATCTGGGCGTTCATGCATCACTTCTTCGCCGGTATTCGTTACTTGCTGCTCGATTTGCATATTGGTGTCGACAAGGCCCCGGCGCGCACCTCGGCCATCTGGGTGTTCGTGCTCGGCGCCCTCGCCACACTCCTGTTTGCGGTGCGCATATGGTGAACAAACAACCGGTGGGCGCCCATTACGGCTGGCGCGAGTGGCTGGCGCAGCGCATCACGGCCGTGATCATGGCGGTGTTTTCTGTCGTCATCTTTGCGTTTTTCCTCATCAAGGGCAGCGTCAGTTATTCAGACTGGAAGGAACTTTTTGCCTCGCAACTGTTCCGTATTCTGGCACTGCTGTTCCTGCTTTCGCTGTACTACCACGCCTGGATCGGTATCCGTGATGTGCTGATGGATTACGTCAAGCCGCTGGCGATCCGTCTGTCACTGCAGGTATTGGTAGTCCTCGCGCTGTTCGGATTCGCCATTTGGTCGATCGCAATTCTCTGGGCGCCGGTTGCGCAAGCTGTGGTCTGACCGCGTACGGCGAATAATTTTTAATGCTGCTCATTCAGCAATTTTTGAGAAGGCAATATTGAGATGGCTATCCCGGTTCGCAAATATGATGCAGTGGTGGTTGGTGCCGGTGGATCCGGCCTGCGTGCTGCCTTGCAATTGTCCACTGCAGGCCTGAAAGTTGCCGTGCTCTCGAAGGTGTTCCCGACCCGTTCGCACACTGTTGCTGCACAGGGCGGCGTCGGCGCCTCGCTGGGCAATATGGGCGAGGACAACTGGCACTGGCATATGTACGACACCATCAAGGGTTCGGACTGGCTCGGCGATCAGGATGCGATCGAGTTCATGTGCCGCAAGGCGCCCGAAGCAGTGATCGAACTGGAACATTTCGGCATGCCGTTCGACCGTAATGACAATGGCACCATTTACCAGCGCCCCTTCGGCGGCCACTCGCAGAATTTTGGTGAAAAACCGGTGCAGCGTTCCTGTTGCGCTGCTGACCGTACCGGCCATGCCATGCTGCACACCTTGTATCAGCGCAATGTGTTCGCCAACACGCAGTTTTTTGTCGAGTGGATGGCGCTGGACATGATCCGCGACGCTGACGGTCATGTGGTTGGGGTCACCGCGCTTGAAATGGAAACCGGCGAAACCATGATTTTCCACGCCAAGGCGACCGTATTCGCCACTGGCGGTGCCGGCCGTATTTACGCCAGCTCGACCAATGCCTTCATCAACACCGGTGACGGTCTGGGTATGGCGGCACGCGCCGGTATTCCACTCGAAGACATGGAATTCTGGCAGTTCCATCCGACCGGCGTTGCCGGTGCCGGCGTGCTGATCACCGAAGGCGTGCGCGGGGAGGGCGGCATTCTGCTCAACAAGGACGGCGAACGCTTCATGGAGCGCTATGCGCCGACCATGAAAGACCTGGCCTCGCGTGATGTGGTGTCGCGTGCCATGGCCACCGAAATCAAGGATGGTCGCGGCGCCGGTCCCAACGGCGATTACATTCTGCTGAAGCTCGACCATCTCGGCCCGGACGTGATCAACAAGCGCCTGCCGGGTATCCGTGAAATCGCCATCAAGTTCGCCAATGTCGATCCGGTGAAAGAACCGATTCCGGTGGTGCCAACCTGCCATTACCAGATGGGCGGCATTCCCACCAATTATCACGGCGAAGTGGTCGTTCCGCAGAATGGCAATCCGAATTCCGTAGTGCCGGGCTTTTACGCCGCCGGTGAAGTCGGCTGCGCCTCGATCCACGGCGCCAACCGCCTCGGCACCAATTCGCTGACCGACTTGCTGGTGATGGGCAAATCGGCCGGCGATTCGATGATCGAATTCATCAAGCAGAACCCGACGCATAAGGATTTACCGAAGGACGCCGGCGAAATCTCGATGTCGCGTCTGGCGCGACTTGAGAACCAGAAAAATGGCGAGAGCGTGCACGAGGTTGGCAATGCCATGCGCCAGACCATGCAGGCGCACTGCGGCGTATTCCGCTTCCCGGATATGCTCGAGAAGGGGGTAACGAAGATCAAGGACGTGGCGGCACGTGCCGAGCGCCTGGAAGTGAAGGACAAGAGCAAGGTGTTCAATACCGCGCGCATTGAGGCACTCGAACTGCAGAACTTGATTGAGGTGGCGGTATCGACCATGGTCTCTGCCGAAAACCGCAAGGAAAGCCGCGGCGCGCACGATCGTGCCGATTGCCATGATCGCCCGGGTTATCCCAATGGTCGCGATGATGCAGTGTGGCTGAAACATTCGCTCTGGTACAAGGGCAGCGACAAGATTGAATACAAGCCGGTCAATCTGACCCCGCTGACGGTCGAATCGTTTGCGCCCAAAGCGCGCAATTACTAAGCAACGACAGCTCAGCAACGACAAATTACGGACGAACAATATGAAATTCCAGATCCTCCGCTACAACCCGGACCAGGACCAGAAGCCGTATTTCAAGGAATACGATGTGGCGCTGGAACCTTCCGACCGCATGTTGCTGGATGCGCTGATCCGCATCAAATCGATTGACGATACGCTGGCGCTGCGTCGCTCTTGCCGCGAAGGCGTGTGCGGCTCGGATGCGATGAACATCAACGGCAAGAACGGCCTGGCCTGCGTGACCAAGGTCACCGATCTGAAAGAACCGGTGGTGCTGAAACCGTTGCCCGGTCTGCCGATCATTCGCGACTTGATTGTCGACATGACGCAGTTCTTCAAGCAGTACCACTCGATCAAGCCATTCGTGATCAATAACGACCCGCCGCCCGAGAAAGAGCGCCTGCAAAGCCCTGCCGATCGCCTCGAACTCGACGGCCTGTATGAATGCATTTTGTGCGCCTGCTGCTCGACGGCCTGCCCCTCGTTCTGGTGGAATCCGGATAAATTTGTCGGTCCGGCCGGTTTGCTGACGGCGTATCGCTTTATCGCGGATACGCGCGATCAGGCCGCCAACGAGCGTCTCGATAACCTCGAAGATCCGTACCGCCTGTTTCGCTGCCATACGATCATGAATTGCGTCGACGTCTGTCCGAAGGGGCTCAACCCCTCGCTGGCCATCAGCAAGATCAAAGAGATGCTGGTCAAGCGCGCGGTGTAAGCGCGTTTTGTCAACCGCTGGTAAGCCGCTTTGTAAACAATATGCCTGCCAATCCACTCATGACCTTGCCAGCTACCGATGATCGACGTTTCGACCGTTTGCGCTGGAAAGCGCGGCGCGGGCTGCTGGAGAACGATCTGTTGCTGACGCGTTTTCTCGACAAACACCTGAGTTCGCTGGATGAAGCTGAATTGAATGTACTGGACCAGTTGCTGCAGTTGGGCGATAACGATTTGCTGGATCTGCTGATGGGACGCAAGCCAAGTGGGAAAGCCGCCGAGGCCGACCTTGTGAACAAAATTCAAACGGCGTGAAGTATCTAAACGCGATTTTCCGAATCGACGCGCCGGTAATCTGGGAGAGTAGAACATGGATGCAAAAGGCAAGGCAATCCTGTCGTATGGCGATGGCAAATCGGTGGATTTGCCGGTGTATGGCGGCGCGCACGGGCCCGACGTCATCGATATCCGAAAACTCTACGGACAGACGGGGATGTTCACCTACGATCCGGGATTCCTGTCGACCGCTTCGTGCAAGTCGTCGATCACCTACATCGATGGCGACAAGGGTGAGCTGCTGTATCGCGGTTATCCGATCGAGCAGCTCGCCGCCAAATGCGATTTCCTGCAGGTCTGCCATTTGCTGCTTAACGGCGATTTGCCCAACCCGGCCGAGCGCAAGGATTTCGTCGACTTGGTCACGCGCCATACCATGGTGCATGAGCAGATGCAGTTTTTCCTGCGCGGCTTCCGTCGCGATGCGCACCCGATGGCGGTATTGACCGGCCTGGTCAGCGCGCTGTCGGCGTTCTATCCGGATTCGATCAACCTGCACGATGAGAAGCAGCGCAATATTTCCGCCATTCGCCTGATTGCGAAGATGCCGACTCTGGTGGCGATGGCTTATAAATATACGGTTGGTCAACCGCTGATTTATCCGCGCAATGATCTTTCCTACGCGGCCAATTTCACCAGCATGATGTTTGCGGTGCCGGCCGAGGAATACAAGGTCAACGATGTGCTGGTGCGTGCGCTGGACCGTATTTTTATCCTGCACGCCGATCACGAGCAAAACGCGTCAACCTCGACGGTGCGCCTGTGCGCCTCCAGCGGTACTAACCCCTTTGCCGCGATTGCCGCCGGCGTGGCCTGCCTATGGGGCCCGGCGCACGGTGGCGCTAACGAGGCGGCGCTGAATATGCTCTACGATATCCAGCGCGCGGGTGGCGTCGAAAAGATCGGTGAGTTCATCAAGCAGGTCAAGGACAAAGATTCGAATGTACGCCTGATGGGCTTTGGC
>JANMXS010000251.1:0-3196 GCA_031394335.1 Burkholderiales bacterium | reverse complement strand
GACTATGATTCCTGCGCGGCAGCCGTCGCCAAAATTCACAAGGAAATCGGTCCGATCGACATCCTCATCAACAACGCCGGCATAACCCGCGACATGACCTTCAAGAAGATGACCAAGGTTGACTGGAGCGCGGTGGTCGCCACCAATCTGGATAGCGTGTTCAATATGTGCAAGCCGATCGTCGACGGGATGGTCGAGCGCGGCTGGGGTCGAGTGATCAACGTTTCTTCGGTCAACGGGCAGAAGGGTGCCTTCGGCCAGACCAACTATTCCGCAGCCAAGGCCGGCATGCATGGCTTCACCAAGGCGCTGGCGCTGGAAGTCGCCAAAAAAGGCGTGACGGTCAATACCATTTCCCCGGGATATATCGGCACCAAGATGGTGATGGCGATTCCGGAAGAGGTGCTGAATTCGAAAATCGTTCCGCAGATTCCGATCGGCCGACTTGGCAAGCCGGAGGAGGTGGCGGGCCTGTGCGCCTATCTTGCCTCGGACGAAGCGGCGTTCATCACCGGCGCCAATATTGCGATCAACGGTGGACAGCATATGTTCTGATGTTTTCGCATCGGTTTTGCGCACCATAAAAAAGCACCGCCAGGTGCTTGTTTATTGGCCATCAGGGATGGTATTTCTGCTTATTGGTAGAGATGCACACCGCCGTTGACGCTCAGATTGGTACCGGTGATATAGCTGGATGATTCCGAGGCCAGGAACGAGACTGCGTTGGCAATATCGTCAGGCTCACCCATACGCCCGGCAGGAATGGTCGCGATGATCTCGTTGCGGATATCCTCGCGCATGGCGCGCGTCATGTCTGTGTCGATGAAGCCCGGCGAGACCGCATTCACGGTGACGCCTTTTTTGATGACTTCCAGTGCCAGCGATTTGGTGAAGCCCAGAATGCCGGCCTTGGCGGCGGAATAGTTGGTCTGGCCGAAGGCGCCCTTGCTGGCATTGATGCTGGAAATATTGATGATGCGGCCAAAGCCGCGGTCGCACATGCCATTGATCACATGCCGCGTGACGTTGAACACGCTGTTCAGGTTGGTATCGATCACCGCATGCCATTGTGCGGCCGTCATTTTGCGCAAGGAAGCATCGCGGGTGATGCCGGCACAATTGACCAGCACGCCAATCGGGCCATGTCGCGCTTCGATTTCCTCGATCATCGCGGCGCTCGCGTCAAAATCGGAAACGTCGCCGAACGCCAGTGCGCAATCGGTCGCATTCCAGCCTGATGCGGACATTGCCTCGCGCCATTTCGCATCCGAGCCCTCAACCAGGTAATTGGCGACAACAAAAAAGCCGTCAGCGGCAAGTTTTTTGCAGATGCCGGTGCCGATGCCGCCGACGCCGCCGGTGATGAGTGCGATTTTTTTATTCATAGGTCTGGCAGCAGGGGACTTGGAGAAAGAAAGTTGCCCATTCTGCCGCAAATTGGACGAAAAAAAACCCCAAGAGCAAAGCTCTCGGGGTTGAATCCTTTATCGATTCTTGAGGAATGCGAATAAAGGAGGAGGAGACGTTAAAAGCTTACTTGCGCTTGGCGGATGCCGTTGCCTTGGTGGTGGTTTCCGAAGCGGTTTTGATGGCGGTATCGGCAAACGATGCAAATTGCTTGGATGCTTTGCTCAGCGAATCGATGGCGGCGGTCGATGCAGCCATGCTCGATTTAAGCGCGGCGATGGCAACATCGGAGCCAGCCGGGGCGGACTTGGAAACTTTGTCGAGGCTGTCGGCAACCGATTTCTGGATCTGGCCAACACGCTCTTCAACCAGCGCGGTGTATTGTGCTTGTGCAGCGGTGGAGATTTCGTAGAAATTCTTGGAGTAACCCATCAGGAATTCCAGGCCGGTCTCAGCCGATTTGGTGCGCAGGCCGCTCAGTTCCTGAACGTCTTTAACCGACGACAACGACTTGGCGCTCTTGGAGGTTTCGTCGAGGCCGACTTTGGACGCTTCCATGTTCAGGGCAAACATGCGTTCTGCGCTGTCGAAAGAAACTTTGGCGAATTTATTGGCAGCGTCGACGATGGATTTGGAGAAATCGCCGAATTGTTCTGCAGCAACGTTGGTGGTGGTCATGGTAAAACTCCTTAGGTATTTACGAGGGTGGTTACGTACGCAAAATTGCGCAGCAGAACACCTGATACGACCGGATTTCCCGACCTCTTTCATCACAATTGGTGCACTGCACAAACCGAATAATATGGGCGTGGCAAAACAAAGTCAAGCACTTTTTGTTGCGCTGCACAAAAATAATGAAGGAGCACTTTTCTTTTCTAAAAATGCTATAATAATCAAACATCTAATATCCAATATCAGCACTGATACTGGCGCAATTAAAGACTCTGTCGCAATATTTTTTGTGTGTTGCAACAAGTTTTTCCACTTGCGAATTGCGATATGCAGGGTTGCCCTGCGTATCGAAGCCTAATTGCCCAAAGGAGTCCGCCGTGGCCCGAATTATCAAGAAGTATCCGAACCGTCGCCTTTACGATACCGAGACCAGTGCCTACATCACGCTGACCGATGTAAAACAGTTCGTATTGGATCATCAGCAGTTCGAGGTGCATGACGCACGCAGCGGGGAAGACCTGACCCGAAGCATCCTGCTGCAAGTCATTCTTGAGGAAGAAAGCGGTGGCGTGCCGATGTTTTCAGCCGATATGCTGGCCAATATCATCCGCTATTACGGCCACTCCATGCAGGGTCTGATGGGCAGCTATCTGGAGCGCAGCATAGGCGCCTTCCACGAAGCGCAGCGCAAGTTTCAGGCGCAAACACAAACCTTGTATGGCACGCTCGGTACCGGCATTGCGCCTAATCTCGGCGGTCTGGGTAAAGCCGTTCCCGGGCTGGATCCCGAGGCGTGGACCAAGCTCGTACAGGGTGGCGCGGCAGGTGTGCCTAACATGATGGGCGATTACCTGGAGAAGAGCGCTTCCAACGTGATCGGCATGCAGGAGGAATTGCGCAAGCAGGCCATGCAGATGTTCTCGACTTTTCCGTATAACCCGATGACGGCGACGGCCGCCGCCGAAAAGCCGGCCGAGTCCCGGCCAGGCGAAACCAGGGCATCCAAAGCCAAGCCAAAATCGCGAAAAGCCGGCGGCAAAGGCTGAATCCGAAGTATGAATGCGTCGACCGGTTCGGTAAGTCTGATCAATATCAGCAAACGCAAAGCGCTTCCGCC
>JANMXS010000250.1:0-7826 GCA_031394335.1 Burkholderiales bacterium | reverse complement strand
CGGTCTGATCAAGCCCGAGTTCCTCGGGACCCTGAGCGGTATCTCGGCCGCCTGCCAAGTGGCTGTCGGATACGTAATCATCAGCATGTCCGGTCACTGGGTACTGCCCAATGTCGCCGGACCCGCCGCACTCAGCCATCTTTGGATCTACGGTGGGTTCATCTTCCTGACCGCTGCGATCCCGGTCTACCTCGCGCGCGAGGTGAAGGTCAGTTGATTGGTGTGCCGGCCAAGCATGGGGGTAACTGTGTTATTCGTTTTGCTGCTAACCCACGGCATCTGCGCTGTCACGTTCAGGAACGGGACTGCTGGCGAACGCAATTTCTTGCGCAGTCGGGGAATCGAACAAGTGGCCGGACACGGAATGATGCGCAGCGCGCCGTGAGTGCGCCCCCCGGGGGGGCAGCTAACTCCAGGCCGCTTGGGCGCGAGTACGAAGCGGTCCGCAAACGCTCATGGTCACAGCCGCAATATCAGGTCGGCAAGCTGAGCATTTCGAGCAAACCAGCCAGGTCCGTCGATCTCACACCCTTTGTCAGCGCCACCGGACCAGACTTATTTACGCCGTCATGGACAACCAGGCACCGCACCGTGAACCTTCCCATGCTCTCAAGTAAGCGTGTGCCCGTGGCCCCTGGATTAGGTGCCTGCACCTGATTGAAGCTTTCCGACGCGGCGCTGTTGCCGTGTGCGGGAGAGGATCAGTGACAGGACAGGGCGAATCAATCGATGGGGGAAAGCCCGCGGCAGCGAAGGCTCGACGTGGCCAGTGGACGGCGGAGCAACGCCGGCGAGCAGTGGCTGACTGGAGCATCGGCTCGTTAATTCTCATCTTCTTGGCCTGCCGAACGCTGCTCGCCGCGCTCGGTCATTGATTGAGGAGCCTGCCTGACCGTCTCAGTCCAGCGCAACGCGAACGGTGGCGCGCCGGAATAGGGCCCCCGCGTTAGGCGACGTTCATGCCGTACGTTACCATTCTGAGAACCGAAAAGAGACACCGACGCCCCTTCTTAACAGGAAACCACAAATGCCCACCGAAGTGTTTGACGCGATTGTCATCGGTGCTGGCCAGGCGGGCCCTGCGCTGGCGGCACGATGCAGCAAAGAGGGTTTGCGCACGGCCGTAATTGAACGTCACTTGTTCGGTGGCACATGCGTCAATGTCGGCTGCGTACCGACCAAAACCCTGGTAGCGAGTGCCCGCGCCATACGCCAGGCCCGCCGCGGATCGGAGTTCGGCTTCGACGTCGGCGACCTCCGTGTGGACATGGCACGAGTCAGGGCGCGCAAGGACGGCATAGTGATGCAGTCGCGCCGGGCTGTTGAAGGCTGGATGCGCGGTTTGGTCCACACTGAGGTGATTACCGGTGACGCGCGCTTTGTGGCGGCGTCGACCCTGGCGGTCAACGGCCGTGAACTGCGTGCGTCGCGAATCTTTATCAATGTCGGCGGCCGCGCATTGCGGCCCGACTTGCCGGGCATTGGCAGCGTACCCACACTGGACCACGTGTCGATCATGGACCTGGACACCGTGCCCGAACACCTGGTCGTCATCGGCGGGAGCTACATTGGGCTCGAATTCGCGCAGCTGATGCGCCGCTTCGGCTCCGAGGTGACGGTCGTGGAACGCTCGGCGCGGCTGTTGTCGCGCGAGGACGCCGACGTATCCGATGGCATCCGCGAGATCCTGCAAGCGGAGGGCGTGCGCTTCGAATTGGGCACCGAGTGCATGTCATTGGCGCCCGAGGGTACACGGATCACGGTCGGAGCTGCCTGCGCCGGCAGTGCCCCGCGAATCGTCGGCAGCCATGTTCTGCTGGCTGCCGGCCGGCGGCCCAACACCGACGGTTTGGGTCTCGAACTGGCAGGGATCGAGACCGATGCGCGTGGCTACATAGTCGTGGATGAGCAGTGCCGCAGCAGCGCCGAGGGGGTCTGGGCGGTGGGCGACTGCAACGGCCGCGGCGCATTCACGCACACTTCCTGGAATGACCACGAAATCGTGGTTGCAAACCTGTTCGACGGTGACCCGCGGCGGATCTCGGACCGCATCGCCTGCTATGCACTGTTCATCGACCCTGCACTTGGCCGCATTGGCATGACCGAAGCCGAGGCCCGCACAAGCGGACGCGCGGTGCGGTACGCCAAGATGCCGATGCAACGGGTGGGGCGGGCCCGTGAAGCCGGCGAAACGCAGGGTTTCATGAAGGTATTGGTTGACGCAGTCAGCCAGCAACTGATGGGCGCCGCGATTCTCGGTCTGAACGGCGACGAGGTAGTGCACTCGCTGCTCGACGTCATGGCGGCTCGGCAGCCCTATACCGTCATCGCGCGCGCCGTTCACATCCACCCTACTGTTTCAGAACTCATACCAACTTTGCTGCAGCAGTTGCATCCTTTGCAATAAATCGCCGGCGTCTGTTGGGCATATCTGCGCCATTCGAGCCAAACGGCTCACCGACCTACCGTAAGCCGGCCGTTCGCGACCGACCCCCGGCGGCCACCCAAACTCCCCCAGCTGTGGCCACCTGAAACTCCCCCACCCCTGAGGCGGTAGACGGGCGCCGGTCGGCGCCCGGCCAAGCTGCGGCGGGACGTTACGCTGAGCCCCTTTTGTTGGAAGGGGGTGAGGAGTTGAACGTCTTGAAAGCGCACATACGGATCGCGATTGCAACGCTGCTGGGCACGGGCACAAGCCAACACGAGATTGCGCGGGTGACCGGGGTGGATCGCAAGAGCATCCGCCGGCAGCAGGCACACTCCCCCAGGGTGGCCACCGGCTTTGGCGCCCGCATTGGTGCTGGCGTCGGTCTCGAAGGTGAGCCCATCGGCCTGCGAGATGCACCGCGAGTGGATTGAGCAGCAGGTGGTGCTGGGGCGCAATGCGCAGAGTATTTACCAGGACCTGGTTGAACTGCGCGGCTTTGCGCACCGCTACAACTCGGTCAAGCGTTTTGTGCGTGCGCTCAAGGCGCGCTCACGCGCTTGGCCAACGGTAAGTACCGCCGGCCGTGGCTGTTTGTGATGACGCTCAAGTACTCGGGCAAGAGTTTTCGGAAGGTGGCGTGGAAGGCCGATCAAGAAAGCTGGGCGCGAATGCATGAAAAGGCGTTCCGGACCTTCGGTGGTTCCGTGCAATACGTGGTGCCCGATTTGTTCCCGGGAACAAAATCGGGCCCAACGCACGGCGCCGCGGTTCGCAAATACTGTGAAACCCCACTACTGCACAGGCCAGATATTGATGCTCAAAGAGGGTCCGTCGGCGCCGGTACATCGTGCGAAGCGAGGCCAGATCCGGTGCCTCGATGTCGAACTGCGCGCCCAGATGACGCCACAACACGGGCGGCACCATGCCCAAAAAACCAATCTGTAGCGCCAAGGCAAGCTTGAGCGCGGGCGTTCGTCGCTCGTCGTCGATGATCCGCCGCTCAGGCTCGGAATACGTGAAGAACGCCTCGATCTCGAAGCCGCTCAAGTCACGCGGCAACGCGCCCCGGCCCAGAGACGTCGACTGCCAGTCGTTCATGTTCTGCCTCCCGAAGCGCGCCACAAACCGCCCCTCGAAACAGCGAACAGCAAGTGTTTGACCAGCTTGGCGAAAACGGTGTCAGCCGCTGGAATTACCGAGAGAAAGTAGCGGCACTTTTGGCACGGAAATCAAGGGAACCCCTAGCCCCAGCCTGTCCATAGTAGAACCCGGAGACATGCGGTATCTCCATAATAGGTATAGAGTCGGTTCTTACAATGACTATAAAGCTTGTGGCGGGGACACCAAGAATGACAAAAAACCGCTCAGCGCGTGCCAAAACTGGCGGTAGCGACCAGCACCGCACGGGCGATCTGATCGGCGTTCGCCTCAGCCAGATTTGCAAGTATGACAACGGTCAGCTGACTGGCCGGATCGCGCTCGATTGCGCTGCGAAAGCCTTGCCACGACCCATCAAATTCGAGCACAGCGTGCCCGCTAACCTGTGCCTGATCCCAGCCAAAACCGTGGCTGAACACCTGACCGTCAAGGGTGCGGCCGCTTCCCCACAGGGCCTCATACGACGCTCGCGACAGCAGCGCACGGCGATCAAGCGCTGCAATCCATGCGCGCCAGTCTTCGAGCGAGAGGTACAGGCTGCCATCAGCCGTGGCATTGAGCGCTGCAGACACAAAGTCCTGGTTGCGAATGCCGCCGCTGACACGAACATAGCCAGCGGCGCGGTTGTGCACGATGTCGGTATCACTGATCACTCGCGCGGTCAGCATGCCCAGCGGTTTGAACACCTCACGC
Source organism: Burkholderiales bacterium (assembly GCA_031394335.1). Classification (GTDB taxonomy): domain Bacteria; phylum Pseudomonadota; class Gammaproteobacteria; order Burkholderiales; family Usitatibacteraceae; genus UKL13-2. The sequence goes on along the minus strand of JANMXS010000250.1, from coordinate 3,547 downwards.
GCTATGAAGTCGCCATAGAACATTCCGGACACCCGCGTAATGATGATGCCGGCGAGAATGTAGCCCATGTTGTTGTACTTCCAGCGACTACCGACCGGAAAATCAAGCGGGTAGGACTGCGCGATCTGGATGATCTGCTCGTCGCTGTATTCACGCCGCAGATCGAAAACCTCGCCGCCGTCCTCGGAGTCGCGGATGCCAGAGGTGTGATTCAACAACTGCCGAATCGTAATTGCCTCCCAGCCGGCCGGACCGGGCGGCAGATATTTATCAATCCGATCATCGAGCGACAGCAGTCCCCGTTCGGCCAGCAACAACACGGCAGCTGCCGTAAATTGCTTGCCGAGCGATCCACTTTGGAACATGGTCTGGCGCTTGACCGGCACGGCGTGCTCAACGTTTGCGAGCCCGTAGGTGCCGATGCGCGCGACCTGCCCGTTGCGCATCACCAGCAGCGCGATGCCGGGGATACCCTCACGCCGCTGAGCCGCCGTCACAATGGTGTCAACGGTATCGCAGCGCGCGGCATTCGCGCCGAACGCCATGACAACAACAATGAGGCGTGCCCAGGTCATCGGGCGCACTGTAATTTATTTTGACATCAAAAACGACACGAGGTGATGCGGCGATGAGCACCAAATATCCGTCTCTTGCGGCTGGCAGGCAGTGCGCAGCGCTGGGTTTTCTGTTCATGCTGTTCGCCGCAGCGGCCGCACTGGCGAGCGACGATGAGCTTGAAACCATCGTGGTGACCGGCTCGTACCTGCGACTTACCGCTACCGAGACTCCCTCGCCGGTGCAGGTCATCAGTGCCGAGGAAATCCAGAAGAGCGGAAAAGACACCATCGCTGATGTCATCCGCGGAGTTTCTGCAGATAACAGCGGCACGCTCACACAAAATTTCAGCGGAGCCCTGGCCGGTGGCGCCAGCGGCGTGTCGCTGCGCGGCCTCACGCTCGACGCAACACTGGTGTTGATCGACGGGCATCGCATGGCTCCGTATCCACTGTCTGACGATGGACAACGACCGTTCGTCGATCTATCGTCCCTGCCGCTGGCCATGGTTGACCGGGTCGAGGTGTTGAAGGACGGCGCCTCGGCTATCTACGGCTCGGACGCCATCGCCGGAGTCGTCAATATTATTCTGAAGCCAGAATTCAAGGGCTTTGAAGCCTCTGCCAACGTCGGCGGTTCCTACCGCGCCGACGGCTTGACGCAACGAGCCTCGCTGCTATATGGCTTCGGCGATCTCGCTACCGACGGTCACAACGTGTTCTTCAACGTTGAGTACCGCCACCAGGCCTCGATTAGCCAAAGCGATCGCGGCTCATACCTCAGCAACCTCGACTTGCGAGCCTATGGTGGCCCCGACCGGCGCGGCGGCATCGTGCAGCAGGACTATCCGAATAACGGCACTTTTACCGAGCCCGGGATGGTGGCCCCGCAACTGGCCGTCCAGGCTGGGGATGCGAATGCCGGCTATTTTCTTCTTCCAGGCTGCGCGCCGCAGAATCTCAACTACTCGGGCGGCTGCACCTGGGACATCAACAAGTACAACAAGATTCAACCGACCACCTCGGGGCTCAACCTGAGTGGCCGCTGGACCCAGAGTCTCGGGAGTAGCTGGCGCAACGCCGTGACCCTGTCGTACTTCAACTCAAAAGCCGAACAGTATCGCCAGTCGGATAACTACAGCACCGGGCCGGTAACGATTCCCTATACCTGGGCCGGCGCCGCCGGCGCGGTGGTCGACCAGACCGATCCGGCTACCACGCAAATCGTGTTACCAGCCAATCATCCGGACAACCCGTTCAACCCCGCCAGCCCGTACTTCGCGGCGGCACAGGCGTATTACACCGCTCAAGGTGCGAGCTTTGCGGACTACCTTGGTCAGCCCGGCCTCTACTATGCGGTGCTGACGGACTTCCCTTCACAGGTGATTAGGTACAACACTGACGTGTTGCGCTTCGTCAACGACCTGACCGGAACTGTGGCCGGATGGAACTTCAATTTCAGCATCGGCTACGTACATGCCGCGACTCGTGAAACCTATATAGGATTCATACGCTCAAGCCTGCTCACTGCCGCGCTCGCTGATGGTTCGTACCGGGTTGGTGCGAGCGCGCATCTGAACTCACCAGCGCTCTACGCCGCGCTCGCGCCCCAGACCCACGATACGGCCACTTCTGAGCTCGCCTACCTGTCAGCGAATGCTTCACACGAGCTTTTGACTTTGCCGGGTGGACCGCTGGCCCTCGCAATCGGCGTCGACGCGCATACCCTCAAGGCCAATAACCCCGGTGAGCCTTACGCGCCTCAAGGCGACATCATCATGGACGGCAGTGCCTTCGCTTCCGGGTCACAGAGCGTTATTGCAGCCTTTGCAGAGTTGTCAGCGCCAGTCGCCCGCAAGCTCGAGCTGAGCGCAGCCGGGCGCGTCGATCATTACCCCAACTTCGGCTCCTCGTTCACTCCAAAGCTGGGCTTCAAGTGGACTGTGGTACCGCAGCTCGCACTGCGCGCCACCTTTGCGCGCGGCTTCCGCGCTCCAGGTATCGCGGAGGCCGGTAACAGTGGCACCGGCACTGCCACCAGCAACCCTGCACCCGATCCGCTGCGTTGCCCATTCACCGGCAAGCCGTCGGACTGCGGGCAGGGTTTTATCGCGACGCAAAGCTCCGGCAATCCAAACCTTAAGCCTGAGAAATCGCGCAGCTACACGCTTGGTTTTGTCCTTGAGCCGGTCAAGCACGTCAACTTTGCGGTGGACTACTTCGACATCCGCCGTGATGATGAGATTGTTCCAGCACCGCTCGGCCTCGAAGTAGTGGTGCGCGGCGCGCAACAACCCGGTACCAACTTTCCCGGGCCGATCCTCTACTACCAGTCCCCGTACGTGAACGCGGCTTTCTCGGAGACGTCGGGGGTCGATGCGGCGATCCACAGCGAAATTTCACTCGACACCATGGGGCGACTCAGCGCCGCAGTCTCGGCGACCTATGTCACGCGCTCCAACCAGACCTTTATTGACCCGATCAATGGCAATGCGACCTATCATTACGCGGGCACCGTCGGTCCCACCGTGGTGGGTGGCGCAGTCGGCTCGCCACGCACTCGCGGCTCATTCACGCTCGAGTGGTCGCGGGGCCCGGTCTCGGTGGGCACGACCATTAACTACCGCGGCTGGATGAAGGGCATCGACGAATCGAGCGGCAGCACCTCATGTATTCAGCTGAGTGCCGACAACACCCACTGCTACATCACCTCGTTTACTTACGCCGACGTCTATGGACAGGTTCAGTGGAACAAACACCTGCAGCTCAACGGCACCGTGACCAATATCGCCAACACCATTGCGCCGCTGAATACAGCGACCTACGGCGGCTTCAACTACAACCCGTCGCTCGACCAGGCGGGTGCAGTCGGGCGGTTTTTTGAACTTGCCATACGCTACCGCTATTGAGGGCGCGAAACAGCCATGAGAGCAATGACGATTCGGCGCATGCTTCGCCTGAGGTGGCTGTGCCTGTGCCTGCTGCTGGCCGTG
>JANMXS010000249.1:0-5855 GCA_031394335.1 Burkholderiales bacterium | reverse complement strand
ATCAGCGGCGTCTACGACAGCGTGATCGCGCCGGCGCTCGCCTGGCGCTACCAGAACAGCGCGCGCGCCAAGGGCGAAACCGTCGAGTTGCTGACCATCGACAACGCCGGCCATTTCGAATTGATTTCGCCTTGGACAGCGCCGGGCAAGCTGGTGGTCGAGAAAATCATCGCCGCCGCGATGGCAACGCCATGAAACATTTCCTGCTGTTCTATGAGGTAGTCGAGAAATACGCCGAGCGTCGCGTGCCGTTTCGCAAGCTGCATTTGCAGCATGCACTCGATGCCAAGGCGCGCGGCGAACTGGTGCTGGCCGGTGCGCTGGCCGATCCCGCCGATGGCGCGGTGCTGATGTTCCAGGGTGAAACCGGCGCGGCGGCCGAGGCATTTGCGCGCGACGATCCCTATGTGAAAAACGGCCTCGTGACGTCGTGGAAAGTGCGGGAATGGACCACTGTGGTCGGCGACGCGGCGGCCGTCAAAGTCGATATCACAAAATTGTAGAACGCCATTTGGCGCGGCGTTTGGAGCAAAAATGCTTCGAAAGCCGCGCCAATGCTGGAGTTTGGCATTTTAATGCGTAGCCAATTCAGCCGATCTTGCCTTCCGTCGGCGAACTCGGGCTGGCCTGGTAAATCTTTTTCGGCATGCGTCCGGCGCGATAAGCCTCGCGCCCCGCCTCCACCGCCTTCTTCATCGCGCTGGCCATCAGCACCGGGTTTTTCGCTTTGGCGATCGCGGTATTCATCAGCACCGCATCGCAGCCCAGTTCCATGGCGATAGCCGCATCCGATGCGGTGCCGATACCGGCGTCGACGATCACCGGCACTTTGGCGCGATCGAGAATGATCTCCAAATTCCAGGGATTCAGAATGCCCATGCCGGAACCGATCAGGGACGCAAGCGGCATCACCGCCACGCAGCCGATCTCCTCCAGCGCCTTGGCCTGCAGCGGATCATCCGAGCAATACACCATCACTTGAAAACCATCGGCAACCAATTCTTTGGCGGCGATCAGGGTCTCGGGCATGTTCGGGAACAGCGTGGTTTCATCGCCCAGCACTTCGAGTTTGACCAGCGCGTGGCCGTCGAGCAACTCACGGGCGAGACGCAAGGTGCGTACCGCATCTTTGGCGTTATAGCAGCCCGCAGTATTCGGCAGGATGGTGAATTTTGACGGCGGCAATACCTCGAGCAGACTGGGCTCGTTGGCGTTCTGACCGATGTTGACGCGGCGGATCGCGACTGTAACGATTTCGGCGCCGCTGGCGACGATGGCCTCGCGGGTCTCATTGAAATCGCGGTATTTGCCGGTCCCGACCAGCAAACGCGAGGCGTAATGTTTGCCGGCGATGACCAGACTGTCAGAGGTATGAGGCGTGAGGGACATGAAATACTTTCAAATGAACTGCAATGCAAATCACCATCAGCCGCCACCGACCGCGACCACGATTTCGAGCCGGTCGCCATCGCTCAATTCAGTTTCGGCCAGCACACTTTTGGGAACGATTTCACCATTGCGTTCGATCGCATAACGCTTGCCTGCCAGCGACAATTCGGCAACGACGGTCGCCAGCCGGGTGCCGGACGCGATATGCTTGGCTTCGCCATTGAGGGTGACGCTGATGCTCATGGTGGTTAGAGTAACAAGTGCAAAAAAAGTTGACGTGAAAATGGTAGCACGCAAGCGCTACTTCAAAATTGACGCAAACCAATCATGAAAGCCAGAGATGCCCAACGACCTTCAATCCAACAACCGCGCGCCAATTGCGCTCGCCGTGCTGTGGTCGACCGGGCTCGGTGTTTCTCTGTGGATCGCAAAAGATCGCCTGACCTGGCTGATGGAAGTATTTCCGGCAATGATCGTGTTCATCCCGATCTGGCGCAGCCGGCACACCTTCCCCCTCACGCCCCTACTGTATGTACTGATTGCGCTGCATGGACTGATCCTGATGGTCGGCGGCGCTTACACCTACGCCCATGTGCCGCTCGGTTTCTGGATGCAGGAATGGTTCGGCTTTGCGCGCAACAATTACGACAAGATCGGCCACTTCGCACAAGGCTTTGTTCCCGCCATCGCCGCGCGCGAGTTGCTGATGCGCAAATTCGGCCTCAGGCAGGATGGCCTGGTCGCCTTCCTCTGCGTATGCATTTGCCTTGCAGTATCCGCGCTTTACGAAATCATCGAATGGTGGAGCGCGCTGCTGCTGGGCCAGGGCGCCGATGAATTTCTCGGCACCCAGGGCGACCCCTGGGACACCCAGTCCGATATGCTGTTCGCGCTGATTGGTGCGCTGACCGCAATGTTATTGCTGCGTCGCTGGCATGACCGGCAAATGCGCGCGTTGAGCGCCGGGCAAAAATGACTACATGCCTTTGAACAAATGCGCATAACCACGGCTGACCGGCAACTCCGCTTTCACGTCCGCCAGCTTCACCAGCGTATGTCCCATCAGGTCGCGCCGGCTGGCGGCGATGCAACTCACATTGACGATGGTTGAACGGTGGATCTGCCAGAAGTCGTCGGGGTTCAGCAGCGCCTGCAACTCCGCCAGCGGGGTGCGAATCAGCGCTTCGCCATCCTTGGTATAGACGCTCACATATTTGTCCTGCGCCTGAAAATAAAAAACTTCTTCCACCGGAATCTGCCGCGTCAGTTCGCCGACCGAGGCGCGAATCCAGCGCAGATGCGAAGCCCTGGAGGGCAGCACCCTGGCCAGCGTCTTCAATAGCGCATCGACGTCCTGCGGCAGTTCCGCATCCGCAGTTTTGTTCTTGAGGCGCGCAATCGTTTTCCGCAAGCGCTCATCGGTTACCGGCTTCAGCAAATAGTCAACCGCCTCGCGCTCAAACGCGTCGACCGCATATTGATCGAAAGCAGTAACGAAAACAATGCGTGTTTTCGCATCGATCCGCCCGGCCACTTCGAGCCCCGTCAAGCCCGGCATGCGGATATCGAGGAACACCATATCCGGCACATGGTCATCGATCAGCCGCAAGGCTTCCGGGCCATTGGCGGCCAGGGCGATGACGTCAAGTTCCGGCCACAGGACGGCGAGACGGTCCTTCAGGAATTGGCAAAGATGCGGTTCGTCGTCGGCAATGATTGCCCTTGGTTTGGCGCTCATGTTTTCTCACACACTGTAGGGAATTGAAATCGTGATGCGGGTACCGCCGGGAATATTGTCCTCGATCAGCAAGGAGCCTGCCTCGGCATAAAGATGCCGCAGGCGCTCGCGCACATTTTTGAGGCCGATACCATTCGACATTGAGTCGCGGAACCCCAAACCGGTATCTGCCACGGTAATGGCAAGTTTGTCGCCCTGGCGCACGGCGGAGAGAGACACTTCGCCACCTTCAATTTTTGGCTCCAAGCCGTGTTTGAGTGCGTTCTCGACGATCGGTTGCAGCAACATCGGCGGCACCTGTGCATCCGATAATGTGGGCGGCAGGTCCATGCGCACTTTCAATCGATCACCCATACGAATTTGCAGGATGGCGAGAAAATTTTTCATCGTCTCGAATTCTTTTCCCAGCGTGGTTTGCTGCTCACGCGTCGCGGCCAGCGTTGCGCGCAGATAGACGATGAATTGCTCCAACATCAGCTTGGCCTTGTCGGGCTGCGGATGAATCAGGCCGACCACATTGGCCAGGGTGTTGAACAAAAAATGGGGTTCGATCTGCGCCTGTAGCGCGCGCAAATTGGCCTGGGCTGCTTCGCGCTCGATCGTCTGCAAGCGCTCATTCTCGCGTGCCATCGCCGCTTCGCGCTCCAGTGCACCAAAACGCGCGCGCCACGAGATGCCGATAACCAGTGAGATGAAGAAGGATAATGCCAGCGTTGCCGCAACCATCTGCGACTGCCTGAACCAGCCGCCGATACCCTCGGCACCGGCGCGCATGCCTTCGAACCCGGGCAAGAAGGAAATACCAAAAAAGGCGCCCTGCGTCACGACGAACCCGAGCACCGTATAGTTGGCAATAATCCCGGGAAACGGCAATGCGTTTATTCGACCGAGCAAAGGTTTGCTGATTGACATCACGGCGGCCCATGTGAAGCCGATGATGTTCGCGACAATCAGGTTGCTCAGCACCATGCTGCCGAAATCCGCCCAGGTATGAAAACGGCGAAAGATGACCGCCATGAGCGTGAAGAACGCCGCAATAATGCAATTGAAAATGACCGTGTAGATGATCGTGCGCAATGCGCTCGGACGATAACGCCGGAAAAAGGCAAACAACTCGAGCGGGTGCATGCTGACATATTTTTCACGGCCACCTTGGGGAACGTCTACATTGCGATCCATTTTGTCGGCACTCTTCATTCAGGTTGCGTAGAGATTCAAGCGGGTTTCCGCGGCAAACGATTCATTTCTCTAACGAGTGGCCGCCTGGCGACGCTGGAACCAACGATACATCAGCAAGGCAATCCCCGCGGTCAACGCGGCAACGCCAAGGATTCGCAAGGCCCGCGCCCAAGCCACCACTAATCCGATGCCCATGCCGAACGCCGCCCACTGAAACCACCAGTGACCAGGACTGGTCATGTCGTTGATGAAAAAGCACAGTCCGACCACAAACAACATGCGGAAGGGGTAGATGAGGGCCTTGGCAATATCGCTGACGGCGGTGCGGGTTCATGGCTGGCTCCTGGGTCGCGGTTCAAGCGTGGCTGCATTGGATTAACAATGCAGCCAGTTTCCAGCTTGCCATGGCCCCCGTCAGCCCGTCTGCGACGAAGCAGGCGAAAGCTGGCGCGAACGGTATTCCGCAGGCGCATACGGCAACCGTACGCCATGGTTGAGGCATCCCTGCCTGCGGGCGGGTATGATCAACAGGCTCAATATTCAGCACAAGCCAGCCGGCAACCCCACCCAGCCAAGGACCCATCACCATGAAACTTTGCCCCGTTGCCATCGCCGTCGGCTGCGCCAAGTGCCCGATCTACAAGCCCTGCCCCCTGAAAGGCGTCATTGGCGATTACGTCAAACCGGATGCAGCGACCAAGACGGCGGCCGCAAAAGATGGCGCCAGGTCTTCGAAAAAATAAAAAGCCGAGTTGCCCCGGCTCCTCAGGGACAACAGCCCTATTGGGTGATGATGTCGCGGTGCATCGGCGCGAGAATCGCCAGCAATTTGTTTTGCGCCGAGAACGGCACATTGTTCTTGTCCATCGCAAACTGCAGCTGCTCAACCAGGGCATTGAACTGCTCGCGATTGACGCCGAGATTCGAATGAATCGGCTTCATTTTGGCGCCTTTGTAGGTGCAAGGACCTTGCAGAATTTCGCAGAACTGTTCAACCAGTTGTTCCTTGATGTGCTTCTGGTCCGCGTTCTCGAAGGACGATTTGGTACGTTGATCGTTCAACAGGTTGACCATGAAGTCATCCATGATCCTGACGAGGCCGGCCTTTTCGCCAAATTCCTTGAACAGGCTCGCATCACTGACACGAGCGCCTTCTTGTGCAGACGCAGTTGACGTCACCATTGCACCTGCGACTGCAATGCCGAATGCGGCCAATATAAAACTCAATTTGCGTAGCATGCTGATATCTCCAGACGTTGATTAGAAGCCGACTTGAACCGAGATGTAAGTCGCTTTTTGTTTATCCTTGATCACGATGTTTCCCAGATCCGCATACGCCAGCGTCACCGAAATGTTCTTGGTCGGGGCGTAAGCAACGAACACGTCGTACCAGTCGTTCTCTTTGAACGGCAGGTTGTCCGGTTTCTTGCGGTATTCCGCGCCGATCGCAACATCCTTGCGCAACAGATAGGCAATCGACACCTCGGGCTGCGCCTCGTACTTGTCCTTGGCGGCCGTGCCGAAACCGAGGATGCCGGTCTGATTGGCC
>JANMXS010000248.1:0-13427 GCA_031394335.1 Burkholderiales bacterium | reverse complement strand
AAACGTAGTCAAAGCGATGCGCATGACCTGGGAGCTGCTCAAGATCATTATCGAGGCGTCTTGTTCGCCGCCGCTGGGCGCAATTCTCGAGGGCAGTATTGAAGTGAAGGGCACGCGCGTCGGTATCATTCTGACCGGCGGCAACGTAGATCTGGATAAACTGCCATGGCAAAAATAGACAAAATCAGTACCGATTCCATCACTCCGCCGGCCGGCCACTATTCTGCAGCAGTGGTGCATAACGGCGTGGTTTACGTCTCTGGTCAGTTGCCGCGAGTGCCCGGCAAACCGGATCTGTTCCTCGATACCATCGAAGCGCAAACGCGACAGGCGCTGGCGAACGCCGAGGCTATTTTGCTCGCGGCTGGATCGCGGCGGGACCGGGTGCTGAAAGCAACACTCTACATTTCGGATATCGCGCTATGGGCGCAGGTGAACGCGGAATATGCCGCCTTCTTCGGCGATCACAAACCGGCGCGTGCGATTGTGCCGGTGGGCAAGTTCCGCAATGGCTTTCTGATTGAAATCGAGATGGTGGCAGCGCTGGTCGACTAGTGCCGTTTCGTTCAGCTACGACGCCGGGATGATTTTTTCGTCGTTGAGGTGCTGCCTGCGCCACCGAATTCGCGTTCCAGCTCGTCGTTGAATTCCGGGCCATAAGGGCCCATCAGGGTGAGCATCACCAGCTTTTCGAACTCGTCCGCAAATTGATCGATGATGCGGTCCGGATCGGGTACCAGACCGGCGTCGGTGATCAGGCCGAACTGCACCTTGCCGTTGTAGGTGAGGATCGACAAGCCCATACCGATGCCCCCTGATTGCGGCACCCAGAAATCGATTTCGTCGATTTCGCGTCCGGCAAAATAAAGCGGTTTCTGCGGGCCGGGAACATTGGTCATCACCGAGCTGGCGTTGCGACCTATCAGTGCGGCAATCTGGTCCTGCAGAATTTTCGGCCCCATGCCAACGGCAGACAACAACACAAAGGCGACAATCGGTTGCGCTGAGCCCTTGAGTACCGCCATGCGCTCGCGTACCAGGCGCACCCGTTCCAGCGGATCATCAACGCCGACCGGCAAATCGACAAAGACTAGCCCGAACTGGTTGCCGAGTTCATGCGCCTTTTCAATCGGGCGCAGGTTCACCGGTACCACCGCGCGCAGCTCGACGCCATCGGCGGCATCGCCCTTGCGCAGCAGGTAGTCGCGCAACGCGCCGGCGGCGGTCGCCAGCAACACATCATTGATCGAACCGCCCAAGGCTTTGCCGATGACCTTGACCTCGGCCAGCGGGAGAGGTTCGCACCATGCCACACGCTTGCTGCGGCCAAGATTACCCTTGAAGCGGGTCGGCGAGTCAGGCGGCATCATCGCTATCTTGCGCAACTCGTCGGCCAGTTCCATTCCCTTGGTGGCGAATTCGCGCATCGTCGCCGGGTCCTTGGCAATTTCCAGACCCTGTTCAACCAGGCCTCGTGTCAGTTTCATGGCGCCTGCCCAGACGCTGGCCATCGGCTTGGTGACACTGGTCCAAAAATCCATTTCGTCGCGCGGTCGTTTGGCAGCAACTTTGGGGCGAGCCAGACTTGCTTCCGGCGATTCGCCGGTAAGCGAGAGCATCACGCTGATCAATGCAATGCCATCGGCGTAGCAATGATGAATGCGGGTGATGAGCGCACATCCACCCTGATAATTTTCAACCAGGTGAAACTGCCACAGCGGCTTGGTGAAATCGAGTGGTTCGCTGGCCATCTGGCTGACGAGGTCTTCCAGTTCTTTCTTGCCGCCCACCTTGTTGTTCTTTGTCTGTAGCTTGATGCGCTTCAAATGATTGGCGATATCGAACTGCCGGTCGGTATCCCACCAGGCGCCGGTGGGATCCTGCACCGCCTTTTGCTTGAAACGCGGGTAGCTCAGAAAACGCTGCTCCAGCGTTGTCCTGAGTTTTTGAAAATCAATCTTGTCGCGGAACATCATCACGCCGACGATCATCATCAGATTGGTCGGATGCTCCATACGCAGCCAGGCGGTATCAACCCCGGACATACGTTCACGATTAAGGACAGAAAAACCGGGGATGCTCGCCATGATCGATCTTTATTCTGGATTCATTAATCGGGGCTAATCGCAAATCCGTTGCCTGATCATGCCGCATGCGCACACGGCCGATTTCAATGCAACCCGCCGTAACACTGTGCCGCGCACCGACCGTATCAAGCTTTCGACTGCGCTTTTATTCTTGCAAAACGCAGTTTGCGAGCCGCAAATGATTCAGCTAGAGTAACTTTAGCGCTATTGCGTTGATCTGAAAACCCCTAAAACCAATTCAAAACGCCTTATTTACCGCGAAGTTGGAGGAGAAAGCTGATGTCCGACCTTAAAAAACAGTTCGAAAAGGCCAGCAAAGATGTCACCAAGGCCAAAAAGGACCCCGGAAACGACATGAAGCTGCGTCTTTATGCCAATTTCAAGCAGGCCAGCGAAGGAGATGTGGTGGGAGACAAGCCCGGCTTTACCGATTTTGTCGGTCGTACCAAATATGACGCCTGGGCGAAATTGAAGGGCACCGCCAGCGACGACGCGATGAAGGCCTATATCAAGTTGGTCGAGCGCGTCCTGCGCGAGGGTGAGTAACTCAGTTGGGCGAAAAAAAAGCCCACATCTTGCGATGCAGGCTTGAATCGTCCTTTTGTGGAGGACGAGGAGGAGACGTTGAAGCGTTGAAAGGTTACGGGTTACTGATTCAGATCCTGCGATGCGCATTTTCAGCGGGCTGGCAGGCAGCACTCAAATTGAATATTCGGTCCTGGTGATATTTTTCAAGGCCCCGGCGTAATTTAATCAGACGCGGCGCGCTGCTTTGCGGGCGGTTGGTTTCTTTGCGGCCGGTTTTTTCGCGGCGGGTTTCCTGGCGGCAGGCTTTTTGGTTGCAGCAGGTTTGGTGGTGCGTTTTTTCTGCACCAGCAAGGCACGTACCGCTTCAGACAATTCGGCAACCTGGACCGAAAGTGCTTCCACATCCTTGCTGGTCAACACGCCCAAACGATTCAATGACTTGTGAACGCGGTCTTCAAATACTTGTTCCAGTTTGTCGAACTTGCCACTGGCGAGGCTGATGGTCTTGCTGGCCTGCTCCCTGGCGGTTTCGATGGTGGCTTCGGCAACGGTGCGAGTATGTTTTTCGATCTGCTCGCCTTGCTTCACCAGCGTATCAAATACCTTGCCGCCTTCGTCTTTCGCTTTGGCGAAGGCGCCCAGACCCGCCAGCCAGATTTGCTGGGCCGAATCCATTACCTGCTTGGCGCTCGGCTGCTCGGCAAGGTTGGATGCCATGGCGGCTACTTTTTCGGAAATTTGACCCATGGTGCTGGTGGCTGTTTTTGACGACGGGGTTGTTCTTTTGAGTTTCTTTGCCATGTTGGCTCCTGATGTTCGGGTTTTGCGGTTGGCGGGTATAAACCAAATTTTGTTAGTGCAGTCTAGGGGCGAAATTTAGAGTAAACACACTATTCGCCAATGCAACATCGTTAGCCTTCGCTTCCATGTGGGCCTGCCTGCTGCGATGCATGCATGAACCGGCGGAATATCGGAGTTTTTTTCAGACAGCTGATTACGCTAATATTTCGTCACGGCAACAAGAATGGCAGACGCGATTGGCAACATCATGCCGAATACGGGGAGCGATAATTGAACAATGACGTAAATGCAAGCACGGTCGGGCGCATCTGGCTTACGGCCTATCCGCAGGGAATTCCTGCTGAAATTGACGCCGCCCGCTATTCCTCGATCCCGGACGTATTCAACCAGGCCTGCGAAAAATACCGCGACTTGCCGGCGTTCACCTGCATGGACAAGACACTGGCCTATGGCGAACTCAACCAGCAAGCGCGCGCCTTTGCCAGCTATCTGCAGAATGTTCTGAAACTGGAGAAGGGCGATCGCGTGGCGGTGATGATGCCCAATATCCTGCAATATCCGGTGGCGATTTTCGGCATCCTGCATGCCGGCTACATTGTGGTGAACGTGAACCCGCTGTACACACCGCGCGAACTGGAACATCAACTGCATGATTCCGGCGCGAAGGCGATTGTCATCCTCGAAAATTTTGTAACCACCCTTGAGCAGGTTATCGCCAAAACCGCGATCAAGCAGGTAATTACCACCCAAGCCGGGGACCTGCTCGGCTTTCCGAAATCGCTATTGGTGAACTGGCTAGTCAAGTACCGTAAAAAGCTCGTTCCCAAGTGGAACATCGTGGGCGCGATAGCGTTCAAATCAGCGTTGTCGCAAGGCCGTGCAGTTCCCTATCACGCTCCTGCCATAGCATCGACTGATTATGCCTTTCTGCAATATACCGGTGGCACCACCGGTGTATCGAAAGGCGCAGTGCTCACTCATCGCAACATCGTTGCCAACCTGGAGCAGCTATCGGCGTGGATGATGGGTGTGCTTGTCGAGCGCAAGGAGGTGGTTATCCAGCCTTTGCCGATGTATCACATCTTCGCGCTCACCTCGAGCCTGATTTTCATGAAGCAAGGCTGCGAGAGCGTGCTGATTCCGAATCCTCGTGATATCGACGGGTTTATCAAGGTGCTGGCGATACGACGCTGGACCGTGCTGACGGGGGTCAACACCTTGTTCAACTCCCTGATCCATCACCCCGATTTCGCCAAGCTCGACTTCAGTCCCGTCAAGCTATGTCTCGGTGGCGGCATGGCGGTGCAGCGGGCGGTGGCCGAAAAATGGAAGCAGGTAACAGGCAAGGCCCTGGTGGAAGCTTATGGCCTTACCGAGACCTCACCGGGTGCCTGTGTCAATCCGATCGATATTAGCGAATACAACGGTACCATCGGCTTGCCGCTGCCGTCCACGGTGATTACCATCCGCGATGATAACGAGGTGGTGCAGGCGGTGGGGCAGGTGGGCGAAATCTGCATTCAGGGGCCACAGGTAATGCTGGGCTACTGGCAAAGACCAGATGAAACAGCCAAGGTGATGGCGCGCGATGGCGCCTTCAAGACCGGCGATATCGGCGTGATGGATGCGCGTGGCTATGTGAAGATTGTGGATCGCAAAAAAGACATGATTCTGGTGTCGGGCTTCAATGTTTACCCGAATGAAATCGAGGATGTGGTGGTCGCCTGCCCGGGCGTGCTCGAGGTTTGCGCGGTGTCGGCGCCCGATGAGAAATCGGGCGAAGTGGTGCGGGTGGTGATCGTAAAAAAAGATCCCGCGCTGACCAGGGAACAGGTACTGGCCTACTGCAAGGCCAATCTGACCGGCTACAAGGTGCCGAAGATCATCGAGTTCTGGGTTGAGCTGCCCAAGACCAATGTCGGCAAGGTGCTGCGGCGCACGGTGCGCGATACCGCCGTCAAGTAACGGCGATTGGTGGCTAATGCCGACGACTAAAGCGTGATGGCGCCTCGACCGATTTCAATGACGCGACCGCTGACCAGAATATTGCGCTCAGCATCGACGCGCAATCCCAGTCGACACGGACGCCCGACTGCCGCACCTTGATCGATGGCGTATTCAATAGGCAAGGGTCTATCGCTTCCGCACAGCCAGCCGCCGAGATTGGCGGTTGCCGAGCCGGTCCCTGGGTCCTCGACAATGCTGCCGTGCTTCATGAAGAAAAATCGCGATAGCAATTTTGCCACGCCATTTTCTACCTCATTCGGCGCAAAAATATAGGCCATCGAACGCCCGATATCGCTGGCGACGGCGGCGAGCAACTCCGCCTTGGGCTGGGCACGCACGACATCGCTTGCCGTGGCCAGCGGAATGATCAGCTGTTCGCTACCGGTGTTGACCCAGCGGGCGCCAGCCAGAATATCGTCTTCATGCAGCCCAAGCATGGCGGCGATCGCTGCCTGGGAAAGTTCACAGTCGCGATATTTCGGCGCACCGGCGGTGAGTGTCCAGCGATCATTCTGTGCTTGCACGGGAATGATTCCGGCTTTCATCTGCAGCGTAATCTCATCGCTGCTGTCGAATACTTCGCGGACAATATGCGCAGAACCCAGCGTCGGGTGGCCTGCAAAAACCATTTCGAAGGTCGGCGTAAAAATCCGCACCTGCGCGGTGGCGCTGGACGAGGGCAGAAGGAATGTCGTTTCCGACAGGTTGAACTGCAGGGCCAGCGCCTGCATTTCGGCATCATCGAGGCCGCGTCCATCTTCGAATACACACAGGGGATTGCCACCGAAGATGGATTCGGCGAAGACATTGACAAGACGAAAGTGGTAAATGGACATGTGCCGGAAATGAAATGTGGAGGAAAGCTTGCGTGGCCGGGAACGCGAAACTGAATCTGCTGCCAAACCGTATATCTGTAAGCTTGCCGGCAATATGGCGACCAAACGACTGATCGTATACAAGCAACCAAGGAGATTTCAGTGAGCGTTTCAATTATTCGCAGCGGTATTATCGCAGGCCTCGCGGCATTGCTGTTCGCGGCGTCCAACGCATTTGCGCAGGCTGCACCCAATACCGCCAAGGCAACCTTCGCCGGTGGCTGCTTCTGGTGCATGGAAGCGCCGTTCGATGTTCTGCCCGGCGTTATTTCGACTACCTCCGGCTATATCGGCGGGACCAAGAAAAATCCCACTTATCAGGAAGTTTCAAGCGGTCGCACCGGACATGCCGAGGCCGTGCAGGTTGACTATGACCCGAAGAAAATCAGCTATGACAAGTTGCTCGATGTGTTCTGGCACAACATCGACCCGACGGTGAAAGACCAGCAATTCTGTGACGTAGGCAGCCAGTATCGTACCGGCATTTTTTATCACGACGAGGTGCAGAAAAAAGCGGCCGAAGCGTCTAAAGCGGCTTTGCAAAAATCCAAACCGTTCAAGGGTGACCTGCTTACCGAAATCACTGCGGCTACGGAGTTCACGCCCGCCGAGGACTACCACCAGGATTTTTACATAAAGAATCCAACGCGCTACAAGTTCTATCGGGCCGGTTGCGGCCGCGATTCACGCCTCAAGGAATTGTGGGGCGCAGCTGCCGGCGGCGCCCACTGAATTTCCGCCCGCGTTTTTTCCCGGCATCGGCCACTGCGCGGCAATGTGCAGTGGCCGTTTTCTTATGTCGTCCGAATCCTGGCTACATCGCTTGATGCGAATGCCGGTTTTGCGGGGCCCTTGATCAGTTCAAGCAAACGCGTGGCATTGCGCGCCACCATGCCGTAAATCGATAGCTGCGGATTGGCGCCGATACTGGTCGGAAAAGCCGAGCCATCGAACACCCATAGATTGTCGAATTGATGGTGGCGTCCGTCGCCGCCGATGACCGAGGTGCGCTGATCCGCCCCCATGGTGCAGCCACCCATCACATGCGCGCTGGCGATGCGGCTGCGCAGTACCTGCATGGTCAGCGATTCGATAAACGGTTTGGCTTCTTTCCAGGTGCGCATTGGTCTGGAATTCTCGTGCAGGGGCATGACAATTTTCGCGCCGGCCGCGAATTGAATCTCGGCCATCACCAGCAGCGAGCGGCGCACGCCGTCCCATACGTAGTCGCTGATCGGGTAATCCAGCAGCGGGCTGCCGTCGGCGCGGATACCGACGCTGCCACCGATGCTGTGCGGGTGAAACCCGTCGCGCATCAAGGCAATCACCACCTGCATTTGCGGCAGGCGTTTCATCCACATCGCATGATCCTCACCGAAGCCCTGCAGGGTGATACCGGCCAGAATCGGGTGAATCGGCGGGGCTTCGAGCTTGTAGCCGATTGGCCCTTGCGGCGGGGCGATATCGATGAAGTGGTCGGAATAGATTGTCTGCGGGGCGCCGGAAAATCCTTCGACCTTGGCTTGCATGATCGCCGCACTCACCGACGAAGGGTGCAGGAAGGTGCGTTTGCCCAGCGTTCTGTATGGGTCAGGAAGTTTTGAGCGCAGCATCAGGGCCGGATTGTTGATCGCGCCGCCGGCCAGAATGACGTGTTTGGCCTGGACGCGAATCTTGTATTGACCGGGCTTGCCACCGTTGCTCGAGGCGTTCGCGTCCATGCCGCTGGCGACGAGGCTGGTGATGCGTCCGAAACGGTAGGCCAGTCGCTCCACACGCGTCGAGTGGATCAGCGTCAAACCGGCATCCAGCGCGGCCGGAATCGTGGTCACCAGCATCGATTGTTTGGCATTGGTCGGACAACCCATGCCGCAGTAGCCGAGGTTCCAGCAGTCCTTGACGTTGCGGCGGATGGCGGCAGCCGGAATGCCCAGCTTCTCGCAGCCGCGCTGGAGTACGCTGTTGTTCTCGTTAGGCGGTATCGCCCAGGGCGAAATCGACAGCCGTGCTTCCATGCGCTCGAACCAGGGGGCCATCTTTTCGACCGTGTAATCGTGCAAACCCCATTCGGCTTCCCAATGCTTCAGGGTAACCGGTGGCGTGCGAAAGCTGGAGGTCCAGTTGACGGTGGTCGAGCCGCCCACCGCACGTCCTTGCAGAATGACAATACCCTTGTCTTTCGTCTGGCGACTGGCCGATTCCTGATAAAGCTGCGGATAGGCTTCGCGCTCGCGCATGCGAAAGTCGCTCGATGATTTGAATGGGCCTTCTTCGATCATCACCACCTTGAGCCCTGCCTGGGTGAGAATTTCTGCAGCGGTCCCGCCACCCGCGCCAGAGCCGACGATGACGACATCGCAATCAAGTGTCACGTCCTGCCGCAAACGTGCGCCGTCGATCACCTTCCAGCCGCGCGTGATATCCGCCAGCGCCAGCTTGATCGGATCCTTGATGGTCGATTCACTCATAAGGCGCCCAATTGCTGCGCATGCGGCGGGCCGGGATAGCCGATCTCAGTCCATGAACGCGGATTGCCGTACCAGCAGGCGATCAGCGCACGCACCAGTGCCTGATAGCCTTGTTGCAGTGCCGTAAAACGGCTGTGGCGCCAGCTATCGAGAAAAGCCTTGATCTCGGCCGCGCTGGCCTGGGGCCAGGGCTTGGCGATGCCGACGATGAAGCATCGTGTCAGGCCGAAGGTAAGCAGGCTCAGCAGTTCATCAACCTCGCCTTGAACTGCCGGCGGCAGGCCCGCCACGGTGCGATCAAATGCGGCGACGATTTCATTGATGGCGGTTTGTCTGGATGCGGCATCTGCCGGCAGGTTGCCGGCGAGGACGGCGGCCGCGATGGCCGCGATCGCCTCTGCATCCCTGGCGGTAATCCTCAGGAATGGCGCCGGCGTTGAGGCCTGGGTTTGCGCAAAGACATCGCGATCAAGGCTGCGCGTGATGGCCAGCGCGAGCGCGGCAGCGGCGCTGACCTTGATGAACTGGCGGCGCGAAAATTGCGGCCTCATTTCAACAGCAACTTGATCATTGCCTCAAAGCGTTTGCCGTAGGGCGGTTTCAGCAGATTGAGGCCGTTGAACTTCGATTGATAAAAAACCGGCTTCAGCTTTGAAAAGGTATCGAATCCATACCTGCCGTGATATGCGCCCATCCCCGAGGGGCCGACGCCACCAAACGGCAGATCCTCCTGCGAAATATGCAGCAAAGTTTCGTTGACGGTCACGCCGCCAGCCACGGTCTCATTGAGTACGCGCTCGATGTGATGGCTATCATCGCCGAAATAATAAAGCGCCAACGGTCGCGGATGATCGTTCACATAGCCGATGGCATCGTTCAAAGAATCGTAGGGCAGCAAGGGGAGTACCGGACCAAAGATTTCCGCCTGCATCAGGCGCATGGTCTCATCCACACCATGCACAATGGTGGGAACGATTTTCTGCGTGCCGACCAGCTCATGCGCAGCCGTGGCCAGCGGTATTACAGAGGCGCCGCGCGCGGCCGCGTCTGCCAGGCAATCGTGCAGGCGTTCGAAGTGTCGCGCGTTGACGATGCTGGTGTAATCCGGGTTATGCGCCAGGCTGGGATAGAGCCGCGCCACGGTGCGTCGTGCGGCTTCAATAAAGGCGCCTTCCTGCCCGCGCGGCAACAATACATAGTCCGGTGCAATGCAGGTTTGCCCGGCGTTCAAGCATTTGCCGAACAGTATCTTGTCGGCCGCTGCTTCCAGATCCGCCTCGGGGCCGATGATGGCCGGCGATTTGCCGCCAAGTTCGAGTGTGACCGGTGTCAGGTTGCGTGCCGCCGCCGCCATCACCTCGCGACCGATGGCGGTCGAGCCGGTAAACAGCAAGTGATCGAAGGGCAGGGCAGCGAACTCGCGCGCGACATTCGCGTCGCCATTGATCACAATAACCTGGCCGGATGGAAATACAGCGCTGATCAGCTGTGCCAGCAGCTCGCCGGTACGCGGCGTCAATTCACTCATTTTGACCAGCACACGATTGCCGGCCGCCAGCGCGCCAACCAAGGGAGCGATCGCCAGAAGGATCGGATAATTCCACGGCACGATGATGCCCACCACGCCCAGCGGCTGCGGTCGAAGTTCGCGGCGCGCCGGCAAAAACCAAAGCGACGCCCAGGAACGCTGCGGTTTCATCCATTTGGGTAAATGCCGCCGTGCATCGCGAATCGCAGCGAGTGCGGGAAATAATTCAAGGAGCTGCGTTTCATGTGATGAGCGATTGCCGAAGTCGGCACTGATCGCCTGCTGAATGGCGGTAGCGTTGTCTTGCAGCAGTTGAGCCAGCTTGTCCAGGCTGGCACGTCGCTCATCGAGATCGGGGCAGCGATGCTGGTCGAATGATGTGCGGGCGCGCGTATAGGCTGCATGCACGGTACCGGCAGGGTTTTCAGCAGGTTGAGACAATTCCATGAGCATTGAGGTCGCGCCAGTCGGCAGAGAGATGGCCGTAGAATACCAGCGCCACTTTGGCTCGCAACGGTTGTTTTGGATTGTTTGCTCTAAATTGACGCGCTGCAACAAGTACTGGAAGCCGCTTGATTGATTATCTGAAAAAACTCGAACAGCTGCGTGGCTTGCAGGAACGCGATGAGGCATTTTTCGCGCGCCTCAAGCAGCTCAAGGCGTGGCAGCAACAGCGGCTGGTCCGCACTTATCGCGATCTGGCTGCCGATCCGCGCTACGCGCCCGCCATCAAATTTTTTCTTGAGGAATTGTACGGGACTGGAGAGTCGGCTCTGCGCGATCGCGATCTGATTCGCATGTATCCCACCATCAAGCGCGTGCTGCCCAAGTTTGCGTTTGAAACCGTCAACAAAGCGCTGGAGCTTGACGTCATTTCGGAACAGTTTGACCAGGCGCTGACCCGTGAACTTGGCGGCACGATCATTACCGAGGCCAGCTACATCGTCGTGTTTCGCGCCGCAGGTGGCGAGCAGGAGCGGTTGCGCCAGGTCGGCCTGATGCGCGATGTGGGGGAACAACTCGAGCGGGTAGTTGGAAAGCCGCTGATTTATTCCACCCTGCGCATGCTGCGCGGCCCGGCGCGTGTTGCCGGTCTGTCGCATATGCAGCAGTTTCTGGAAAAAGGCTTTACGGCGTTCCGGCACATGAACGGCGCCGAGTATTTTTTGCAGACCATTGCGTCGCGAGAAACCGCGCTGATCGAGCGAATTTTTGCCGGTCATCCTGCGCCATTTCAAATGCTGGATGAGCTACCCGCTTGACGTTATTTTTTGCGTTGGGTGGGCTTCGCCGGCGCTTTTACGGCTGTCTTGGTCGCGGCTACCGCGACGGGTTTGGCATCCGCCAGCGCCTTGTCGAGTTGCTCGTGAACCGCGCGTTCAATCGGCCCTTTCATGGCCTTGAGCAAAAACCCCAACGTGACCTCCAACTGCATATTGCTGTCGCTGACGGCAAGGCGTCCGCTGA
The DNA here is from genome assembly GCA_031394335.1 of Burkholderiales bacterium. Classification (GTDB taxonomy): domain Bacteria; phylum Pseudomonadota; class Gammaproteobacteria; order Burkholderiales; family Usitatibacteraceae; genus UKL13-2. The sequence continues at coordinate 1,666 of JANMXS010000248.1, read as the reverse complement.
CGCCGGGGCGATCAAAGTGCAGGGTATCACCCTGCCAACTACCGCTGAGATCGAATTGTTTGTCGAGCTTGTCGACCATCTTGTCGGCAGCTGCGCGTGCGCCGTTCAGGCCAAGTTGGTGTACGCGCTTCAAGGTGATGTCGGCCATGGGGTCTCCTCGATGTTTTGCGGGTGCGATAAGCGGATGAGGCGCAGTTTACACACCTGCCTCTGCGCTGCGTCATTGCGCTTCAGAAATGAAAAAACTGCCGGCTTGCCGGCAGTTTTTTGTTCATAGATGAAAATTTATGCAGAGCCAAACTCCAGCATCCACGCGCATTTCAAGCCAAAAATGTCTCAAAACCCGCGCCAGTGCTTGACTTTGCTGTTTTTTCAATTGTCGATCTTGATGTCCGAGTCTTTCACGACCTTGCCCCACTTGGCGATTTCCGAGCTGATAAAGGCGGCAAATTCTTTGGGTGGTTGACCACCGATCGTTGCACCCTGCGATTCCCAGATTTTCTTGATATCCGGGTCATTCAAGGCCTTGACCGACTCCGCATACATTTTGTCGATGATCGGTTGTGGCGTGCCCTTGATGCCCCACAGCGCGTACCAGGTGGTCACCTCGAATCCCTGGTAGCCAGCTTCCGCCATGGTCGGCAGATCGGGGAAGGCCGGCGAGCGTGTTGCACTGGTAATGGCCAGCGGAATCAGCTTGCCGGCCTTGATCTGTGGCGACGATGAACTCAGGCTGTCGAAGCACAAATCCACCTGGCCGCCGAGCAAGTCCTGCATCATCGGACCGATGCCTTTGTAGGGTACGTGCACCATGTCGATACCCGCCAATTTTTTGAATAATTCACCCGCCATATGATGCGAGGCGCCGCTGCCGGCCGAGCCGAAGTTGAGTTTGCCGGGATTAGCCTTGGCATACTTCACCAAATCGTCAACCGTCTTGAAACCGAAGCGTGGGTGAACGACCAGTACATTCGGTACATAGGCGAATACCGTGATGGGCACAAAATCCTGTTCCAGTTTGTACGGTTTTTTCAAGTACAGCGATTCGGCGATGGTGTGATGAATGGCGCCGACGAAGAAGGTGTAACCGTCGGGAACTGCCTTGGCCGCGGCGGCCGCGCCTACGGTGCCCGCAGCGCCGCCCAGGTTTTCGATATAGACACTTTGGCCCAGTGAGGCGCCAACTTTGGCCGCCATGGGTCGTGCAAACACATCGGTGCCGCCCCCTGCCGGAAAGGGGTTCACCCATTTGATCGATTTGGTGGGCCAGTTGCTCTGAGCGAAACCGGAGACTGGGGATAGGAGCGCGGTGGCGACAAGCCAGCAGGCGGTACTGAGCAGGATGCGACGATTCATGTTTCCTCCGAAATATTAAACCGCTCTGCGGCGGTCATTGTGGTTCACGAGTTGCAAAAAATTGCGGTCATGCCTTGCAAGCATACCCGCACGGACTGCCAACCATGCCGTGCTTACCTGCCTTGGCCCATGATCACTTGCGGCAGCCAGGTCGCGATTCCCGGTATCAGGCAAATCAGCAATACCGCGACAAACATCAACGCCACGAACGGCATGACGCCCCAGATGATGTCCTTCAGCGAAATATCGGGCGCGATGTTCTTGATCACGAAAATATTGAGGCCGACCGGCGGATGGATCAGGCCCATCT
>JANMXS010000247.1:0-14020 GCA_031394335.1 Burkholderiales bacterium | reverse complement strand
CGAAGCGCGTCATCCCGGTCATGCGGCAGGAGACGCGGTCGGAGTAATTGAGATACCAGAGATTGCCGATGAGGATGCCGGTATCCAGGGTTTCCAATACCCGGTCGCGCGGCAATTTGCCGGCCGCCATCTCCAGCGATTCCGGCATCTCGTAGGCATTGGCGCCATTGGTGTCGATGCCGAATTCACGCGCCGAGCGCGGACTGATCAGCGCACCGGCATGTTTGCCGCCGCTGATCAGCGGTACCGCGGGCGCCTTGAGAAAACCATCGCCCTGAAAGCCGGGCGCCACGCCGTCCTTGGCGTTTTCGCTCAGGCTCACACCGGGATGCAGCAGGGCGCTGCCGTCTTCAAGTTTGATCAGCGGGCTTTGCTTGTTGCGTTGCGATTTGACGCCGAAGCCGCCCCAGGCCAACAGGCCGACAATTTCATTCACCGCCGTCGGCGACAAATAGGCGCGATACTGGCCCGGTGTGAGCGCCTTGGCGGGCAGCGACAGAATCGCCAGTTGCTCGCCGGCACTCGCCATCTTGCGTTTGAGTTCAGCGGCATCCCAATGGGTGCCGGCGTAGCTCGATTTCACCGCCTTGTCGGCCGCGTGATAGAAGCACCATTCGAAATTGAAATTGTCGACGCGATGCCAGTTGCGCTGGCCCAGCGAATTGGCGAAGCCTTTGTAGATTGCACCCGAGGCAAACAATCCGACCAGGTCCTTGCCGTGACCGGCTTCGAGAATCTGCTCGATCATGTCTTCATCGGCGGGCAGGGTGGCGTTGCCGATGTGCTCGCTCGACTGTGGCGTGGTGTTGTAAAGCAGATAAGGGTCAGCCGGCAGGTCGCCGAGGTCGTGGCGCAGGGTTTTGATCGCGTCGCGCAGCAGGGCTTCGTCGCTGTCGCGAATGCCGGACAGGGTGAGCCTGGATTCGGCACGGCGTTGATTCGCAATCAGCGAAATGGTCAGGCCGATCTGCTTGACCGAGCCGGCCTGCCGCACCGCGCTTTTGTTGAAGCGCACGAAGTTGGATTCTTCGGCGGACAGCGAGGCAAGGTAGATTTCATCGCCTTGCAATAGCGTGTTGAGGGTGTCGGCGAGTTGATGGAAATAGGTTTGCATTGAATTAAACTTTTTTCAGTGACCGACAGTTGAATTTGAGGCAGCCTCAATTTTTAAGGAATTCTGTCATTCCGGCGAAGGCCGGAATCCAGTCCACCGTTTAAATCGAACACTTGAATGGACGTGGGGTGAAGGCATGCCTTCACGCCTGCGCTGGGACGACGGGGATTAAAAATTTCGCAAAAAAATCGTAGATCGCCATTTGGCGCGGTGTTTGAGGCAAAAAGCTTCCAAACACCGCGCCAATGCTGGACTTTGCTATTCCGCTCCCCCAAACACATCAATGTTCGAAAACTTGCACGCCGGGCTGGCATGCCCAACGCGGATGACTTGATTCGGTTCGCCCTTGCCGCAGAACGGCGTGCCCATCACTTCCTGGGTGTCGGCGCTGCCGACCATCGCCAGCGAGCGCCAGAAGGTGGCGGAAATGCCGCGATAGTTTGAATTCTTGACGATGTGTCCGAGCTTGCCGTTTTCGATCACCTGGCCGAGCTCGCAGCCGAACTGGAACTTGTTGCGCGAGTCATCGATCGACCAGGACACATTGGTGCGCATCAGCACGCCGTGGTCGATCGAGGCGATCATGTCCTCAAGCGATGAGCTGCCGGGCTCGATATTCAGGTTGGCCATGCGATCAATCGGCGGTCGGTTCCAGGAGCAGGCGCGCGAGTTGGCGACGCCGTCCATGCCGGTGCGCGCCTGCGAAATGGTGCCGCCCAGCGGGCGCTGCAATATGCCCTTTTCGATGATGAAGGCTTTCTCCGCCCTGGCGCCCTCATCGTCGTAGGCGAACGAGGCGAACTGCTGGGCCATGGTCGGGTCGTAGGTCACGTTCAACAAGTCCGAGCCGTAGCGATAGTGGCCGAACATATCGAGGGTGACGAAGCTGGTGCCGGCATAGTTGCGCTCGTCGCCGAGAATGCGGTCAAGCTCCAGCGGGTGGCCGATCGATTCATGGATCTGCAACATCATCTGGTCCGGCATCAGGATCACGTCCATCACGCCCGAGGGACAGTTGGGTGCGGCGAGCAGGACGAGGGCCTCTTCCGCGGTGTGGCGACCGGCGCCGTGAAAGCCCGAGCGCGCCAGGATTTCAAAGCCGCCTTGCTGGCAAAAACCGTTGTAGCGACCGCCGAAGGTACGGGTCTGTGCTTCGCCCTTGTCGAAGGCGGTGACCTGCAAGGCCGGCACCATGTAATCGAATTCCTGCTCGACCACGGCGCCATCGGCGGTGACGTAAAGCTGCTTGGTGTGCGTGGTCCAGAAACTGGCCGACCAATCGACGATGCGCTCGTCGATTTTGCATTGCGCGGATTCGGCCATCAGCATGTCGAATTTATCGCGCTTGCTCAAGGCGGCCGGGTTGTCCTTGACGGTACTGCGGTAGTGGCCGGAGGAATGCGGCATCTGGAATTTTGAAAAATCGGCGACGCCGCGGCCGGCGGTGAGTTTGGCCCAATCGTGCGCGCGCGCAGCGGCAGCACGCAGCCCTGATTCCGATAGATCGGAAGTGGCCGCATAGCCGAGTCCGCCCTTGTCGATTACGGTGATCATCACGCCGCGATCCACCGAGGTCTGCGGCGGCTCGACGATGTTCTGCTGCACCGACAGTTTTTCGGCGGTCTCTTCCACAAAACGGAAGGAGCAGAAATCAACCGCCGGCGCGATGCGCTTGAAGATGGATTCGAAGGAGGCCGTCATATTGTCTTGACTATGGGTTATTCAGCAAATGGCGTTGAAGATCGCGATTAACAGACAGCAACAAAATTTCCCGCTTGAAACTGCAACGGCGCCATGCCCAGGCGCCGTTGCGAATAGACCAATTGTAGACGGCTAACGCATGAAGCGCCCGTCGCGACCGATGATGGTCAAATTCACTTCTGATGAGCCGGTGCGATCGTCCGGACCGAAGCCGATCACAAAACCACCCAGATCGAAGTTGCGCATGCCTTCCAGCGCCTTGACGATGCCTTCGCGGCTGGGCGTCGGCCCGGCGCGCCTGATGGCTTCAACTACCACGCGGGCGTTGACGTAGCCTTCCATCGAGGCATAACTTTTTTCAAACTTGTATTCATTCGCCAATTTCTGGAATTCGTTGGACATGGCGATGGCCACCGAATCCGGCGCCGGGAATACCTGGGTGACGATCACGCCACGTGCTGCGCCCTCCAGTTCCTTGACATAGGTACTCGAGCTGGTATTCGACAGGGACAGAAACCGGCCGGTATAGCCGGCGGCGCGCAGGCCTTTGACCACCATGCTGCAGGGCTTGGGGATACAGATGCCCACCACGGCATCCGCTTTCGAGGCGATAATTTTGGCGACCGCGTCGTCAACCTTGACGTCGCCGCGCGGAATGGTGGTGATGGCAGCGGCTACCAGTTTATTGGCTTTGAGGCCTTCGTAAAAACCTTCCACCGCGTCCTTGCCGAACGCTTCATCGGTGTACACCGTGGCAAGGCGCGACGCGCCTTGCGCCACCAGCTGGCCGATGGCACGTTCTGCTTCGACACGATACGGCGGGCGCAGATTGAAGAAGTAGCGCTTGGGCGGCGTGTGCAGGATCAGGGAGCCGCCTACATAGCCCACCACCGGGGTCTTCGTGCTCATCGCCACTTTCATCACCGCTTCGGCATTGGCTGTACCGCGACCCAGCGCCAGCATCAATACGTTTTTCTGGGTGATCAGCTCGGTGGCCGCAGTGACGCTGCGCTTTGGGTCATAGCCGTCGTCGATGCTGATCAGCACGATCTTGTGCCCGTCGATTCCACCTGCCTTGTTGAGCTTCTCGAAATAGGCGCGCGCCGCATCGGTCATTTCCTTGACGGGCGCTTTTTGCGGGCCGGATTGATCCGCAGTCTGACCGATCAGTAAGTCGCCCTTGCCTTGTGCAAACACCGGCGTTGCCAGCAATGCGGACAGGGTCAGCGCCACAGCTGCACGGGCCAGTAATGGCTTAATCCTCATGTGGCTCTCCTCGAAAATATTGTTATTGGTGGGTCAATTCAATCGCCCACTGCATGTAGCTTACCTAAAACCCGCCGGTTCTGTGGCGGAACGGGACGAGACGCTAACTGCCGGCCAGATGCCTGATCTCGGTCTCGGTCATGCGCACCAGCAACCACTCCTTCATCACGCTGGCGCCGAGCGATTCATAGAACTTGATCGAAGACTCGTTCCAGTCCAGCACCCGCCATTCAAAGCGCCCGCAGCCACGCGCCTGCGCCAGCGCGGCCAGATACTTGAGCAGGGCCTTGCCGTAGCCATCACCGCGCGCCGCCGGGATCACGAACAGGTCCTCCAGATACAGACCCGGTTTGGTGAGAAAAGTTGAGAAAGTGGTGAAATAAAGCGCAAAGCCCACCGGGCGTTCGGCCTCCCAGGCAACGACACATTCACAGGCGGGGCGTGCGCCGAACAGGGCGTCATGCAACATGGCTTCGTTGCCGATCACCATGTCCTCAAGTTTTTCGAAGACCGCAAGTTGCTTGATCAAATCGAAAATGATGGCGACATCGGCGGCGTGGGCGGGCGTAATGCGGAAGTTTTTATTCATGGTTTGAGCCTAATGTCACTCGGTTAAGCCTAAAACCCCGTCATCCAGTCGATGGAGACCCCATTCGGGGCGCCGGAATGACGAATATTTGAAGTCGGGAAAAGTTTGGTCAAGTCGCATGCGTCCGGAGTCTTGCTTGACAATCGTTTAGCGAGTGCCATGGTGGTCTGACGGGTATTAAAAGTTGTTTTTCCATTCGCGGATCGCGCCAAACACCAGCTCTGGCGCGGCTTCCGGGCCGATGGGGTGTTTCAGAAAAGTGCCGGCGGCGGCGCGAACCGCCGGCGCATCCCAACGCAAAAAGGGGTTGGTGGCGAGCTCATCGGCCAAGGTAAACGGCACCGTCGCGATATTGTTGTCACGGCGCGCCAGATCCCGTGCCTTGCGTGCCTTCAACTCTGCATTGGCGGGCTCGACGGCTTCGGCGAAACGGATATTGTTCAGGGTATATTCATGCGCGCAAAACACCTGGGTATCTGCCGGCAGGGCTTTGAGTTTGGCCAACGAGGCCTGCATCTGTTTCGCGGTACCTTCGAACAAGCGCCCGCAGCCGCAGGCGAACAGGGTATCGCCGCAAAACAACCAGCCTTGTTCGCCTGAAAAATAGGCGATATGCCCGGCGGTATGGCCGGGCACCTCGATCACCTTGAAGCGCAACGGCGGCTGCGACAGCTCGAGCACATCGCCTTCGCGCGCGTCGTCGGTGCGCTGCGGGATGCGTTCATTGCCGGGACCGTAGACGGGAATATCGCCGGCGAGCCCATAGAAATCGAGCAGGTCTTCCACGCCACCGACGTGATCGGCATGGTGATGGGTGCACAAAATCGCGGTCAGCGTGAGATCGTGCGCAGCCAGAAAGTCGATGATCGGGCCGGCATCGCCGGGATCGACCACAATGGCGTGGGTTGCATCGTGGACCACCCACAGATAATTGTCGCTGAACGCGGGAACGGCAGCGACTTTAACCGCCCGGTCGACAATCTTATGCAAATTTGCCTGCGACATCCCGCTGCCTCGTATTAAAATCGTGTCATGAACGCTGCAAGTTTACATGACTGGTTTCAACAACCGCTGGGCGCTTACCTGCTCGAGCGTGAGCGCGCCTGGCTGGACCAGGTGGTGCCGGACATTTTCGGTTACCACGCGCTGCAGCTCGGTTTGCCCACGCTCGATCTGTTGCGCGAGTCGCGCATCGTGCACCGCGTCACGGTGGCGCCTGCAGGCTGCGCGCAGGCGGGCCAGGTGGCGGCGCAATTTCACGAACTGCCGTTCGACGCGCAGTCGGTCGATTTGTGCGTGATGCCGCATGTACTTGAGTTCACCGACCAGCCGCACGAGATCCTGCGCGAGGTTGATCGCGTGATGCGTCCGGAAGGGCGCATTCTGATCATCGGCTTCAATCCCTGGAGCCTGTTCGGGGTGCGCAAGCTATGGCACTCGCAGGGCTATCCCTGGCAGGGCCAGTTCGTGTCGCTGGTACGCATGAAGGACTGGCTGCAATTGCTCGGCTTCGAGCCGGCTGCCGGCAAGCTCGCCTGCTATATTCCGCCTTGCGAAACCGAGGCCTGGCAACGCCGCTGGCAGTTTCTGGAAAAGGCCGGCGACCGCTGGTGGGGCGTATCGGGCGGCGTCTATATGCTGGAAGCGATCAAGCGCGTGCAGGGCATGCGCATCATCACGCCGGCCTGGTCGGACAAGGTGGCGGAGCGAAAATTTGCGACCGCAGCCAATCGTGCCGGCGAGCCCAACCCGAAGTTGCGCGAACTGGTGTGTGACGCCAACAACAGCACACATTTAAGACTGGTCAAGTAATGGCAATCGTGGAAATTTTTTCAGACGGGGCCTGCAAGGGCAACCCGGGCGTCGGCGGTTGGGGTGCGCTGCTGCGCATGGGCGATACCGAAAAAGAACTGTTCGGCGGCGAGCCCAACACCACCAATAACCGCATGGAATTGACAGCGGTGATCGAAGCGCTGACCGTGCTGACACGGCCCTGCGATGTGGTGGTGCATACCGATTCGCAGTATGTGCAAAAAGGCATCAGCGAGTGGATTCACGGCTGGAAAGCCAAGGGCTGGAAGACCGCTGCCAAACAGCCGGTAAAAAATGACGACTTGTGGAAGCAGCTCGACAAGCTGGCCTCGCAGCACAAGGTTGACTGGCGCTGGGTCAAGGGCCATGCCGGGCATGTCGAGAACGAGCGCGCCGATCAGTTGGCCAACCGCGGGGTTGAACTGGCCCTCCAGAATGGAAAAGCGGCATGAGCCGCCTGGTCATTCTCGATACCGAGACCACCGGCCTCGATCCGCGACAGGGGCATCGCATCATCGAGATCGCCTGCGTGGAAATGATCAGCCGCCGGGTCACGCGCAATACTTTCCACAAACGCATTCATCCCCAGCGCGAAATCGACGAGGGCGCCACCCAGGTGCATGGCATCCGTCTCGAGGACCTTGAACACGAGCCCAAGTTTGCCGAAATCGCCGACGATTTCCTGCAGTACATCAGCGGCGCTGAGCTGATCATTCACAACGCCCCGTTCGACGTGGGCTTTTTGAATGCCGAGCTGACCCGCATCAAGAAGCCGCTGATTGCTGAACTGTGCAAGGTGACCGACACGCTGGCGATGGCGCGCGAGCTGCACCCCGGCCGCAAGAACACCCTGGATGCGCTGTGCGAACGTTATGAAATCGACAACAGCGCCCGAACCTTCCACGGCGCCTTGCTCGATGCCGAGCTGCTGGCCGAGGTTTACATGGCGATGACGCGCGGGCAGGACAGCCTCGCCATCGGCCTGGAAAGCAGCAGTGCCGCGCGCTCGGCCACGGCGGGGCCCGCGCAGCGTCCGGCCAAACTCAGGATTGTCCGTGCCGATGAGGCCGAACTGGCGTTGCATGCGCCGCATATTGCCGGCATCGACAAAGCCAGCGGCGGCAAGGCGGTGTGGAATATGCATGCCGACCAAAGCGCAAATCCAGTCACCCATCAGGATGCGCCCCCGGCCACAAAGCCTGTTTAATAGCCCGTCTAACCGAAGCGCATTGGCTGCGGTTTTTGTTGGGGATTCAGGGAGTCGCGTGATATAATTTTCAAGTTGTTGATTTAACTCATGACTTGCCTTTTTAGCCCTGCTACACAGTGCCGGCCGTCAGTCAATTTCCTTTAATTGAGAACATGAAAAAAGTCGCTATTGCCCTCTCCCTGTTTATTGCGTCCGGCGTCACGCTGGCGCAGGCTCCTGATGCCGCAACGAAAGGCGATGCTGCCGCCGGCAAAGCCAAAGCGACCGCGATCTGCTCGGGTTGCCATGGCGTTCCCGGAATTCGCGCCGCCTACCCCGAGGTCTACAACGTCCCCAAGCTGGGCGGCCAGAATGAAGGCTACCTGCTCTCCGCGCTGAAGTCGTATAAAGCCGGCGATCGTTACAACCAGACCATGCGTGCGCAGGCATCCAATTTGAGCGACAAGGAAATGGCCGATATTGCCGCCTATTACGCATCAGGCAATGCGCAAACCGCTTCGAAATAAGCACTAAAGCAAGGATAGAAAGATGAACACCAAACTACTCGCCGCTGTTGTGATTGCCTGTTTGCCATTCGCGGCGCTTGCCAAGGGCAATGTCGAAGCGGGCCAGACCAAATCGGCAACCTGTGCGGCTTGTCACGGCGAAGGTGGCGCCAAGCCGATCTTGGCCGAGTATCCGATACTCGCCGGGCAACATCAGGATTACATTGTTGCCGCGCTGACCCAGTACAAATCCGGCAAGCGCAAAAACGCCACCATGAACGGTTTCGCTGCCGCGCTGAAACCCGACGACATCCAGGACCTGGCCGCGTATTTCTCCAGCCAGCCGTCGCCGCTGAAGAGCAAGTACTAGGTTTCCTTGCTTTAAAAAAAACCCGCCGACGTGAGTCTGGCGGGTTTTTTATTGCTTGTCGTCGTCCCAGCGGAGGCTGGGACCCAGTCCCGTCAACTTCACATTTAATCTGCTCTCTAACTCGCAAAAATCCAAATTGTCAGCAACACAATTTAAATTCAGATGATGTAATGGACTGGGTCCCAGCCTCCGCTGGGACGACGCGTATTTTACTTTTTTAAAAAATATCTGGCGGCAGCTTGATGACAGGACAATCGCATTACTGCGGCCACAGCCAGCCGAACACGCCTGCGGTCAGCAGTGCGTAGATCACGCCATCGAAGGTGGCCTTGAGCGTCGCCGACCAGGCGCGGTGATACCAGATCGACATTTGCCAGATCGCCAGCGTATGGGCCATGAAGGCGCCGAGCAGGACGAAATGAAACACCTGCATATAGTTTGCGCCCGGTGCCGCCGCGCTGCCGGCGAGCAACGCGACAAAGACGCCGACCACCAGCAGATAGACAAACCAGAGACCCATATTGCGTCCCATCGACATCGGTCCTGGCGGCATGACGGTCACCACCATCACCGGGCCGCGCTTCAATTTTTCGGTGAACTCGGCTGACTTGAATTCAGCCATGTTCGAGCAGCGCGGCACCATGTAGTCGCCCGGTGGAATTTCCAGCGGACGCAGGGCGTCCATCACCTTTTCCTCATTGGGCATTTTCGGGTAGTCGGTCTTGTGCCATAGCGGGGTCATGTGGATGATCGAACTGGCGATGAATACCAGGATGGCGGACAGCAGGATCGGCAGCCATAGTGCGGAAAGTTGGGTCATGACAATCTCCTTTTGGGGGAAGGTGAAGACAATGGATCCGGCGGTTTCTGATTGGGTCGGCAGAATTCGGACCCAGTCGGAATTGTATGCTTTGGGGAAAAAGTCGGGCCGGGCTTTTTTTCGGGGCAAGAGCAGCGGGACCTCTCGACTGCTGTGCTGCGCCGATCGGCAGATACCGCCGTCAGGAAAACGCAGATCGCCATTTGGCGCGCCCCTTGGGGCAAAAATGGCCCGGAAGCCGCGTGGATTGGCGCTCTACGTTTTTTTACGGGCGAAAATTCGCGATAGCAGGGGGTCAAGCGGGCATTGACAGTGGCCCGCTATGGCCCGGCTCGCCGTTCTCGTGGCGCCGCGCCATTGCTTCGTCGATAATCGATGCATGCTCGAACTGCGCAATCCCTTCGCCAACGAGGGCGGCATCGTCCGCTTGCTCGAGCCTGAAGACAGCGATCGCGAGAAACTCATCGATCGAATTCTGTCCGGCGCCTATGACAAGCCCTTCGTGATTGAAGAAGGCGATTTACGTGCGCTGTATTTCTCGCGGGAGCTCACGCAAAGCGGCATGCGCCTCAGCGATCCCTGTGCGCTTGAGTTCCGTTACACGCAGAAGATGATGAGCTTTCTGTTGTTCGTGCATCAGCCGCAGCACATCCTGATGCTCGGTCTGGGGGGCGGATCGCTGGCCAAGTATTGCTATCGCCATCTGCCCTTGGCGCGCATCACGGCGCTTGAGATCGATCCCCATATTCTTGCCTTCCGCGAGCAGTTCCTGGTGCCGCCCGACGACGCGCGGTTGCGCGTGCTGCTCGGCGATGCGGCCGAGTATCTTCGGCATGGCGAGGCGCCTGTGGACGTGGTGATGATGGATGCCTTTGATCGCAACGGCTTTTCGGCGTCGGTAACAACGCGTGCTTTTTACCTGGATGTCCGCGATGCCCTGACGCCCCAGGGCGTGATGGTCGCGAATATGGTCGGTCCGAAGGCCGAGCGCGCCGCCCATCTGAAAATGATCGCCGACGTGTTTGGCGGCAACCTCATCGTGTTGCCGGTCGAGAACGACGGCAACTACCTGGTATTCGCGTTTCGCGATGCGTCCTTCGAGCCGCGCTGGCGCTGGATCGAAGGACAGGCCAAGGCGATGCACAAGCGTTATGGACTGGACTTTCCGAAATTTGCGGCGAAGCTGAAGCGCAGTCGAAAGGACGGTTATTTGCAGCGGACGCTGCATCAGGCGGAGGAGCGGTGAGGGCGCGAAAAATTGCGCAGATCGCCATTTGGCGCGGTGTTTGAGGAACAAATGACTCAAAAAGCGCGTGGACTGGCGTTCCACGAGTTTTTATTTGGAGGGCGCAGTGGGATCAATGGTGCCCGCCGAGCTTAATTTGCTGCGCATTTTCCCGTCAGGCAAGCCAGATAAAGTACTGCATCCGGCGCCGTCTTGTTGCGCTGCGCCTGCCAGATCATCTCCGCCAGGCAATCCATCATTTCGTGCTCGGCATCGAGTACCGAATCGAGTTTCTGCGCCAGCTTTTGATGCGCAGCACGCACGCCCCGTGGCTGGTCGATGGCGATTTGCTCGCGGATGGCGAGGTGCATGGAGAGGTGCAGGAAGGGATTAGTTTCGCCTTGTTCGGGGGCGTAATCGCGCTCCACGTATTTGTCGCGGCTTTCCAGCAGGGCGTGATATTCCGGATGCTGGGAGATCGCTTCGACGGCGATGGTTTCGAGCGCGCTCAGCGGCTCGTTGGCGCGGTATTTGCACCAGGCTTCGAACAGAAAATCGCGGGCTTGATCGCGGCTGGGGTTGAACATGGGGTGCGGTCTTGAGCGTGATCGTTATGCGTCGGCAAACTTGGTTTTGTCTTTGAAACCGCAGAGATCGAACACAATGCACTCCGCGCACTTGGGCTTGCGTGCGATGCAAGTGTAGCGTCCGTGCAGGATCAGCCAGTGATGCGCATGCTGCATGAATTCGGCCGGCACCACCTTCAATAATTTCTGCTCGACCGCGACCACATCCTTGCCGGGCGCCAGGCCCATGCGATTACTGATGCGAAAGATATGGGTATCCACCGCCATGGTCGGCTGACCGAAGGCGATGTTGAGCACCACATTGGCGGTCTTGCGGCCCACGCCCGGCAGGGCCTCCAGTGCCTCGCGATCGCCGGGGACTTGTCCGCCATGTTGCGCGATGAGGATTTCGCAGGTGGCGATCACGTTCTTCGCCTTGCCGCGATACAGGCCGATGGTCTGGATATAGCTGGTCAGTTTTTCGAGGCCGAGCTTGACGATTTTTGCCGGCGTATTGGCAACCGGAAAAAGTTTGCGCGTGGCGATGTTGACGCCCTTGTCGGTGGCCTGCGCGGACAGGATCACCGCTACCAGCAATTCGAAGGGCGTGCTGTATTCGAGATCGGATTTTGGGTGCGGGTTGAGTTCCTGCATGCGGCGAAAAAACTCGTGGCGCTGCGGGGCTTTCATCAATGCCATGGTTGGATTCTCGTCATTGGTCTGTTCATTTGCCCACTCATTTTCCGAGTACGGTGCGCTCCTTGGCAGCGAGGAATTCCTCGCGCTCGCGCGCATCGCGGGCCAATCTGAAATTGTGAAACTGGAAACGTTGGCGTGCGATACCCGCATCGAGCGAAACGGGATAACGCGGATCCTCCGCCATGCTGATGCAATCGACCGGGCAGGGCGGGATGCACAGATCGCAACCGGTGCACAGCTCCGGTATCACCGTGTGCATCACCTTGTTGGCGCCGAGGATGGCATCGGTCGGGCAGGCGGCCAGGCATTTTGCGCAGCCGATGCAGGCGGCTTCATCGATCACCGCGATGCGATGCGGCAGGTGCTCGCCACGCGTGATGTCCAGCGGCACGATCGCGCGCGCCAGCAGCTTCGCCAATGCCGCAATGCCGGCCTCGCCGCCGGGTGGGCAGCGGTCGATGTCGGCTTCTTCTGTTGCAATCGCCTCGGCATAGGGCAGGCAGCTCGCGTAGCCGCACTTGGTGCATTGGGTTTGCGGCAGCAGCGCATCGATTTTTTCGGCGAGGGTGGACATCAAATCGGCATCAAATCGGCATCACATCAACAGGAGAACAGAACGGCATCCAGATCGAGAAAGGGCAGGCCCAGCTGCGCGGCAACTTCACGGTGGGTGATATTGCCGCCGTGCATCTGCAAACCGGCTGCCAAGCCTTCATTATCGCGCATCGCGTGCAGCAGGCCGTATTGCACCAACGACGTTATATACGGCAGCACGGCTGCGGAAATTTTTTCCGAAGCGGCGCGCGGCGCAGTGGCCGGCATATTCGGCACGCAATAGTGAATGACGCCTTCTTCGATATAGGTTGGCGCGGCAAGGGTGGTGGGCCGTGAGGTTTCAGCGATGCCGCCGCCGTCGATGCAGATTTCGATCAGGACTGAGCCCGGTTGCATGGCGGCGATGTCGTGCCGCGTCAATAATTTGGGGGTGGCGGCGCCCGGCACATTGACGGCGCCGATCACCACGTCGGCGGCCTGTGCCAATCGGGGAAGGTCGGCATTGGCGATGATTAAGGTGCGGATGCGCGTGCCAAACTCGGCACGCAGCGGGGCCAGCTTGCGATCACTGGCCGCCACTACCGTCACCTTCGCACCCAGCGCAATCGCAGTGCGCGCTGCTGCCGCGCCCGCCGCACCGGCGCCGACCACCAGCACCGAGGCATCGCGCAAAAGAAAACTTCTGGCGCCGGTTGATGTGGCGAGCAGCCCGACCGCGATCGGCAGCGCGAGCTCACCGGCCAATGCTGACATCGGCGCCAGGATCGGTAGCCCGCCGTCTTTGTTGCTGACGGTCTCAAAGGCGATGGCGGTAATGCGTCGATTGAGCAGCTCGCGCGCCATCGCCGGGTGCACACCCAGGTGCAGGAAGGAAAACAGCATACTGCCGGGGCGCAAGCGCTGCCATTCATCATTCTGGATTTCTTTTACCTTGACCACCAGTTCAGCGTCAAAGGCATGCGCGGCCGAGGTGACGATATGGGCGCCGGCGTGGGTATAGGCGGCATCATCAAAGCCCGCTGCAACGCCTGCACCCGTCTGCAGGCGTACGACATTGCCCGCGGTGACCAGCGTCTTCACCGCATCCGGCGTCAGCGCGACGCGGTCTTCGCCCGTCTTGATCTCTTTGGGAACGCCGATGATCATTACGGCTACTTCAGCGCCAGTGCGCATTCCTGAATGAGAGACGGGCCCTTGTAAATGAAACCGGTGTAGAGCTGCACCAGGCTGGCGCCGGCCTGCATTTTCAGCTCGGCATTGCGACCGCTCAGGATGCCGCCGACGCCGATGATCGGCAGATTGCCTTTCAGCGCCTTGTTCATTTCGCGCAGGACTTCGGTCGAGGACGAGAAAACCGGCCGGCCCGACAGGCCGCCGGCTTCCTTGGCGAAGCGATGATCGCGCACCGCGTCGCGGGCGATGGTGGTATTGGTGGCGATCACGCCTTCGAAGCCGTATTGCAGCAGCAGGCCGGCGATATCCTTGATCGCCACCAGGTCGAGATCGGGTGCGATCTTCAGCAGCAGGGGCACATGCTTGTGGTGTTTTTTGGCGAGCCTCCCTTGCTCAGCCTTCAGCATGGACAATAGTTTTTCCAGCTGCGCCGCC
>JANMXS010000246.1:0-1652 GCA_031394335.1 Burkholderiales bacterium | reverse complement strand
TCAGTTGGTTCGTCGCCATCATGCTCTTGGGCAACATGGCAATGTCCCTGTACGTGCTGATCCAGCTCTGGCGCCTGCCGCCGGGTCAGCCCGTCGCGAGCATATTGAGCACTCACAACGCATGAAGGATTTCTTCAAACGCCGGTTGCTGGACCCGCTGTTGTCGCTCCTCAAGCAAGGCGTGGCGCCGGAGCGTCTGGCGCTGTGCGTGGCCATCGGTGTCACGGTCGGTCTGGTTCCGGTGCTGGGCGTCTCCACCTTGCTGTGTACGGTGATCGCACTGGCGTTCCGGTTAAATCTGCCGGCCATGCAACTTACGCAGGCAGTGATGGCGCCGCTGCAATTGCTGCTCATCGTGCCGTTCGTCAGGCTGGGTGAGTGGATGATGCACGCTGCCACGCAGCCCGTGTCGATCAGCGCTGGACTCGCCCTGATGCAGCAGGGTATCTGGCACACCGTCATCGTCCTCAAGGACGCCATTCTGCATGCCAGTGTGGCGTGGATCGCCGTGGCGCCCGTTGCCGTCTACACCCTGTACAGAATTCTAAGACCGATTTTCTCACGCGCGGCCGCCGCAATGCCGGGTGCAAGATCCCCCGCCTCCACCCCCGTCAAATCGTTTTGAACGAGCCCACCATGACCACCGCCATATCCATCAAGCCCACACCCGCTGACGAACCGCTGTCATTGTCCATGAAGCTGCTGGTCCGCGATCTGTTGCCGGATGTAGTCGTGCGCTTCGGCATTCGCCGGATGCTCGCGCAGCGCCTGCGTGAGGAAAACAAAGGCGACCCGGAGGCACAGCAGTGGCACTTGATGGAACTGATCGAGCGACTCAAGGCCAGTCCGATCGCCGTCAACACCGCCGAGGCGAATGAGCAGCACTATGAACTGCCCAGCGATTTTTTCCAGTACGTGCTTGGCGACCATTTGAAATACTCCTGCTGCTACTACCTGCAGCCCTCGGACACGCTGGAGCAGGCCGAGGCGAGGATGCTGGCGTTGACGGTCGAGCGCGCCGGCCTGCAGGACGGCGATCGCATTCTGGAACTGGGTTGCGGCTGGGGATCGCTGTCCTTGTGGATGGCGAGCCACCTTCGCAATTCGCGCATCATCGCCGTCTCCAATTCCCGCACCCAGAAACAATTCATCGACGCGCGTGCGGCGGAGCGCGGTTTGAAGAATCTGCACATCATCACCAGCGACATGAATGTGCTGAGCTTCCCGGAAGGGACGCAGTTCGACCGCGTGGTGTCCGTGGAAATGTTCGAGCACATGCGTAACTACGAGATGCTCATGAACAATGTGGCGCGCTGGCTGAGGCCCGCGGGAACGCTGTTCGTGCACATCTTCACCCATCAAACCTATGCCTACCCGTTCGAAGTGCGTGACGAGAGCGACTGGATGGCGCGCTATTTCTTCACCGGCGGCATCATGCCCAGCGACGATCTGCTGCTGTACTTTCAGCGCGAACTGACCCTTTGCGACCATTGGCAGGTGGACGGGCGACATTACCAGCGAACCAGCGAGCATTGGCTGCAGAACATGGATCGCAATCGCGCCCGCATCGAGCCGCTGTTGACCGAGACTTATGGCTCCAGCCAGGTGAAGCGATGGTGGGTATACTGGCGGGTGTTTTTCATGGCTTGCGC
>JANMXS010000245.1:0-12930 GCA_031394335.1 Burkholderiales bacterium | reverse complement strand
GGCTACCAGCAACCGCAAGTTTCACAAGGACATCCCGATTAGGGAAAAATGAAACTCCAGCATTGGTGCGGTGTTTGAGGCAAAAAGATCTCAAACACCGCACCAATGCTGGAGTTTTGTCTTTTATGCGCTATTTTCCGTTCGCGTTTCCGATTGGTTGTGCGAGCCGGCGTCGTGTCAATGCGATAATCGCGTGCGTCGTCAGCCGATGGCACACGCCTCACTTCATTTCGTCATGACAAATCTGAAAAACGACAGCTTCCTGCGCGCACTGATGCGCGAACCCACCAGCCACACGCCGATCTGGATCATGCGTCAGGCCGGGCGCTATTTGCCGGAGTACAACGCGACGCGCAAAAGAGCCGGCAGTTTTCTGGGACTCGCCAAGAGCCCCGACTACTGCACCGAGGTGACGCTGCAACCGCTGGACCGGTTCCCGCTCGATGCGGCCATCCTGTTCTCGGATATTTTGACGATCCCCGATGCGATGGGGCTGGGGCTTTATTTCGTCGAAGGCGAGGGGCCGAAATTCGAGCGGCCTTTGCGCACCGAAGACGATGTGAAGCGTCTCGCTGTCGCCGATCTCAATCAACTGCGCTATGTAACCGATGCGGTGGCGCAAATCCGTGGCGCGCTCGATGGCCGCGTGCCGCTGATCGGTTTTTCCGGCAGCCCGTTCACGCTAGCCTGCTACATGATCGAAGGCGGTGGCTCGGCTGATTTCCGCCTGACCAAGACAATGATGTTCCAGCGCCCCGACCTGCTGCACTCGATCCTGGAAAAAAATACCGAGAGCGTGATCGCCTATCTGAATGCACAGATTGATGCCGGCGCGCAAGCGGTGATGACCTTCGATACTTGGGGAGGCGCGTTGTCGCATTCGGCGTATCAGGAATTTTCACTTGCCTATGCCAAGCGCGTGATGGCCGGCATCAAGCGTGAGCGCGAGGGCCGCGCGGTGCCGCGCATTTTCTTCACCAAGGGCGGCGGGCTGTGGCTGGAGTCGATGGCGGACATGGGTGCTGACGCACTGGGGCTCGATTGGACGATCAATCTTGCCGAAGCCAAGCGTCGCGTCGGGCATAAGGTTGCACTGCAAGGTAACCTCGATCCATTAACGCTATTTGCGCCGCCGTCGGTGATTGAAAGCGAGGCAAAACGCGTGCTCGCCGAGTTTGCCCATGACAAAAATGCCAACGGTCATGTTTTCAACCTGGGTCACGGTATTTCCCAATTCACCAATCCGGACCATGTGGAAGCGCTTGTTCACGCCGTCCACCGCGCCAGTGCTCGTTGAAAGATTCCAGCGCAGGTGTCAAGGAAATTTTTTGAACAAATTGCTGAATAAGGGGCTTGCTTATGCACAGAAAGCATGATGCCGCAAAGTTAGCCATTTATTCTGGAATTGACTTTTGCACTTCGTTTTAATCAATTGATTTTAATGAAATATTTTATTTTTGCGGCGCAACATTGCTGAGACAGCATGGGCGGTCTCGGTGGCGAGCGAGCGTGAAAAGTGAGCTATGCACAAAGTTATCCACAGACTGGCGGCGCTCAAAATTGCTGAATCCCGCGCCAGTATTGGCGTTCCGGCAAGTGGCTGCTGAAAAGGCCAGCGCAAGATGAGCCAGCCGATCCTGCGTATTGCCCTGGACTTGCCGCTGCCGGTGCTATTCGATTTTCTGCCGCCCAATAGTAGCGATGCCCGCTCGCTGAGCGCTGACCTGATCGGACGGCTGGCGGTGGTGCCATTCGGGCCCAAAAAAATGGTCGGCACGGTTATCGAGGTTGCCGCCACTTCCGCGCATCCGCTTGAAAAGCTGAAAGCGGTGTTGCACATCCAGCATGCCTTGCCGGCGTTTTCGGCCAGCGACCTTGCGCTGTTCCGTTTTTGCGAAAATTATTACCACTATCCGCTTGGGCAGATTATTGCCAACGCGATTCCGCCGGCGATGCGTGTGGCCAAGCCGGTTGTGCTTCCGGTCCATCGCAGCATTGCGCTCACGGCCGCCGGGCACGAGGCGATCGCAACTTTACCGGCGCGTGCGGTGGTGCAGCACGCCATTCTGCAAACACTGAAGAATCAGGGCAGCCAACTGGAGGCGACGCTCAAGGCGCGTCATGATGGGGCCACGGCGGCAATCAATGTGTTGTTAAAAAAGGGCTGGGTAGAGTTGGAAACTGCCGGCGTAGCGGCTGGCCACAGGGTTACGCCGTCGCCCGTGTCTCGCGCCTTCGTGGCGCCCAATGCGCTCAACGCTGAGCAGGCGGCTGCCGTGGCGGCGATCTCGGCTGCCGTCGGCTTCGCGCCGATTCTGCTGGCCGGCATTACCGGCAGCGGCAAAACCGAGGTGTACCTGCACGCAATTCACCACGCGCTGGCACAGCAGAGGCAGACGTTGATCCTGGTGCCTGAAATCAATCTGTCACCGGCGTTTGTGCGCGCAGTGGCGGCCCGCTTCCCGGATGCTGCGGTGTCGCAGCTGCACAGCGGCATGCCCGATGCGGCGCGCATGCGCGGCTTTCTTGACGCCCAGACTGGCCGAGCCGATATCGTCATCGGTACGCGTTTGGCGGTGTTTACGCCGCTGCCACGTCTGGGCCTGATCGTGGTCGACGAGGAGCATGACGCGTCTTTCAAGCAGCAGGAGGGGTTTCGTTATTCGGCGCGCGATGTTGCTGTGTTTCGTGCGCGCGAAGCGGGTTGCCCGGTGGTGCTGGGCTCGGCAACTCCTTCGCTGGAAACCTTGTACAACGCCGCACGCGAGCGCTTCACCGAGTTGAAATTGGCCGAGCGCGCCGCGCCCAATGCCCTGCTGCCGCAGGTGGGCTTCATCGATCTCAACGCCGAGCGCGCCACCGATGGCCTTACCGCCAGCCTGATCCGTGCCATCGATACGACGGTCGCGCGTGGCGAGCAGGCGCTGGTATTCATCAATCGCCGTGGCTACGCCCCGGCGTTGACCTGCGCGCAATGTGGCTGGATGCCCGAATGCCAGCGCTGCACAGCGCGGCTGGTGTTTCATCGCGACGACAGGAAAATGAAGTGTCACCACTGCGGGTTTCAGGCGCGCGTCCCAGCCACCTGCGAAAAATGCGGCAGCCATGAACTGATTGCCGCCGGCCATGGCACCGAACGCGTCGAGGCAGCGTTGCAGGCTGCGCTGCGCCAGACGCAGCCCCGGGTGCGCATGACCCGGGTCGATCGCGATTCCACGCGTCGTCGAGGCGCCGCCGAGAAAATTTTTGAGGCGGCAGCCAAAGGCGAGATCGATGTGTTGATTGGCACGCAAATGCTTTCCAAAGGCCATGATTTCCCCAAACTTACTTTTGTCGGCGTGGTGAATGCCGATGGCGCCATGTTCTCCGCGGATTTTCGCGCGGCTGAACGTCTTGCTGCGCAATTGATGCAGGTGGCGGGACGCGCCGGACGTGCCGATCTGCCCGGGCGCGTACTGATTCAAACCCGTTTCCCCAACCATCCCCTGTACCAGGCCGTGGCACAGCACGATTACCGCCGCTTCGCCGAAATCGCCATGGACGAGCGGCGCCATGCACGCCTGCCGCCATTCACTTTCCTGGCCCTGCTGCGCGCCGAGTCGCATCAATCGCAGCCGCTGACCAATTTCATGCAAACGGCTGCCGGGCTCGCCCATGCGCTGGCGACCGACGCCGGGGTGCAAGTCTGGGACCCGGTGCCGCCCACCCTGGCGCGCAAGGCCGGTTTTGAGCGCCGCCAGTTGATGGTGCAGGCGAATTCGCGGCGCGCCTTGCAGCAGTTTTTGACCCGCTGGCTACCGGTAGTGCGGGCCGCCGAAGTCCGCACTGTGAAGTGGTTGATCGACGTCGATCCGCTCGACGTTTGAGCCGGCCGACAGGGCACAGCGATTAGGTTGAAAAAGCGCTTGCCGCTATAATGACGGGCTAATTTTTCGAAATGATCATGTCCACCTTCATCGACAACAAAAGCGCGCTTGCCGCGTTGTTCCAGCAGGCCTTGCTGCGGGCCTTTCCGGCGTTGGCTACCGACCCCTCACCCTTCGCGATCGAGGTCGAGCGCCCGAAGAATCCGGAGCATGGCCACTTTGCGGTCAATTCGGCATTGCAGCTTGCCAAGAAACTTGGCAAGAAGCCGCGCGAGATCGCTGAAGCCATTGTCGCCGCGTTGCCGGCTTCCGATTTGCTGGCGGCAACCCCGGAAATCGCCGGCCCCGGCTTTATCAATATTCGTCTTTCTGCAGCTGCGGAAACCCGCGTGGTGGCCAACGTTTTTGCCAGCGGTGATACCTTCGGTCGCAATGACGCTGGCGGGCAGAAAAAACTGATGGTGGAATTTGTCTCCGCCAATCCGACCGGGCCCTTGCATGTCGGCCATGGCCGCGCGGCCGCCATCGGCGATACCCTGGCGCGGCTGCTGGAAACGCAGGGTTATGCGGTATCGCGCGAGTTTTATTACAACGATGCCGGCGCGCAGATCAACAATCTGATGCTGTCGGTACAGGCACGCTTGCGTGAGAAGGCCGGTATCGACGCGCCCTTTCCCGAAGATGGCTATCACGGCGATTACATCCGCGAGATTGCCGATCGCTATGCGCAGCAATTTCCGCATGATGCCAAAGGCGAAAACGCGGATGCAGTGCGGCAGTTCTCGGTGGCGGCACTTCGTCACGAGCAGGATCTTGACCTCAAGGCCTTCGACGTTTTTTTCGACAATTATTATCTCGAGTCTTCGCTGTACACGGAGGGACTTGTCGACAGGACCGTGCAGCGCCTCGAGCAGAATGGCAAGACCTACCAGCAGGACGGCGCCTTGTGGCTGCGCAGCACCGATTATGGCGACGACAAAGACCGCGTCATGCGTAAGTCCGACGGCAGTTATACCTATTTTGTTCCGGATGTGGCCTATCACGTCAACAAATGGGAGCGCGGCTTTACGCGCGCCATCGTCGAGCTGGGTGCAGACCATCATGGTTCGCTGGCGCGGGTGCGCGCGGGCCTGCAGGCCATGGAAATCGGCATTCCATCCGGCTATCCCGATTATGTTTTGCATCAGATGATTACGGTGATGCGTGCCGGCGAGGAAGTTAAAATTGGCAAACGTGCCGGCGGGTACCTGACGTTGCGCGACTTGATCGATGAAGTGGGTTGCGATGCGACGCGCTATTTTTTCGTGATGCGCAAATCCGATTCGCAGCTGACCTTCGATATCGATCTGGCGCGCTCCAAGTCCGAAGAGAACCCGGTGTATTACGTGCAGTACGCGCATGCCCGCATCTGCTCGGTGCTGACGCAGTGGGGCGGGGATGAGGCAACGCTGAAAAATGTTGATCTTGCGCTGTTGACCAGCAAGTACGAGTCCGAGCTGCTGCGCACTCTGGCCGATTTCCCCGAAACGCTGAACCATGCTGCACGTGAGCTGGCGCCGCATATTGTCGCGACCTATCTTGCCGAACTCGCTGCCAGACTGCACAGCTATTACAATGCTGAACGTTTCCTGCTCGATGATGAAAAACTCAAGTTGGCGCGCCTGTCGCTGATTCTGGCGACCCGGCAGGTGTTGAAGAGTGGCCTTGCCGTGCTCGGCGTTGCCGCCCCGGAGAAAATGTAAACATGAGCAATAACTACAGACCGTCGGCACAAAAATCAGATGCGCCGACCGGTGACCGTGGCAAGCGTCCGATGAATCCCTTGTTCATGGGCATTATCATCGGTTTGTTGCTGGGCATTCTGCTGGCGCTCGGAATCGCGCTGTTCCTGAGCCGCAGCGCCAACCCGTTCATCGAGAAAACCCGTCCGGTTGACGCCTTGCCCACCATCGCGCCGCGTGTCGACGCGAGCGGCAAGCCGGATGCGGCGCGCCCGGTGCCGCCGGCTGCCCACAGTGGCGCGGCGAAAGATGGTGGCGAGAAACCGCGTTTCGAGTTCTATCAAATACTGCCCGGTGAAAAGGATCCTTCGGTCGGCGCAAAAAATTCAGTGGATACGTCCGGCAACAAAATATCCACGGCGCCAAATGCGGCTGAAGTGAAGCGCGACGCCGCCGCCAGGCAGGCCGCAGCGCCCGCTGCAAGCGGCAAGGAAAGCTATTTTTTGCAGGCTGGTGCGTTTCAAAGCGAGACCGATGCAGAAAGCCTGAAAGCCAAAATTGCCTTTGCCGGTATGGAGGCAAATGTCAGGAGCGTCAACTTGGCGGATAAAGGAACGTTATACCGGGTGCGACTGGGCCCTTATAAAAGTCTCGAAGAAGTGAACAGAATCAAGGCGGCACTGTCACAGAACGGCATCAATGCCGCAGTCGTTCGGCCCGAGTAACCGCTGCAACTGGCGCTATCTGTCTGCTGCGCGCAGACGACCACCCCATCAACAGGAAGAACAGTCATGCCCAATATCAAATGGTTCAAATCGCTGGGGTTTGCTTTACTGACGCTGATTGCAGTGACAGCATCCGCGCAGAACCCGACGGAAGTCGTGCCACTCAATCCGCCGCAAGCGGTGGGAAACGACGGCAAGATCGAAGTACTGGAGTTTTTCTCCTACGCCTGTCCGCATTGCGCGCACCTCGATCCTGCACTGGAAGCCTGGATCAAGCGCCAGCCGTCTTATGTCAAGGTCAAGCGCATTCCCATGGATGGCATCAACGGCTTCAACAACGGTGTGGCGTTGTTCTATACGCTTGAGGCCATGGGCCAGCTGGATCGCCTGCATGCGAAAATTTTTGATGCGTTCCATGTTGAATATCTGATCCTCGCGAACCCGGCGGTACTCAACAAGTGGCTCGAGAAAAACGGGGTTGACCCGCGCAAGTTTGAAGAAGTGCAGAAATCCTACAGCGTGGAAACCAAGATCAAGAGCGCCCGCAATATGATCGATGACTACAGGATCAGAAGCGTGCCGACTATGGTGGTGAACGGCCGTTTCCAGGTGGTGCAATTGCCCGAGGGTCCCGAGCGCCTGTTCCGTACGCTTGACCGCCTCATCAATGAAGCGCGTGGCACCGGCAAAGCGAGCGGTGCAAGCACGGTCCCGGCGAAGAAGTAGCAGAAGTAACGTTACAATCCGGTGATGGAAAAAGTCTTCATCACCGGCGCCTCCAGCGGCATTGGCGAGTCCCTCGCCAGACTCTACGCAGAACGTGGCGCACAACTGGGGCTGGTGGCGCGACGCGCTGATTTTCTGACCCGCGTTCAGGAAGAACTGGCTGCTGCCGGCGACTTCAAACCGGCAATTTACGTGTGTGATGTGCGCGATGCTGCTGCGCTCAAGGCGGTCGCTGCCGCTTTCATTGCCCGTTTCGGGGTCCCCGATATCGTGATCGCCAATGCCGGCGTATCGCGTGGCACGCTGACTGAAAACGAAGACGATCTGCAGGCGTTCCAGGATATTTTCGATACCAATGTGATGGGCATGGTCAACACCTTCCATCCCTTCGCGCAGCCGATGAGAGATGCCGGCTCAGGCACCCTGGTCGGCATCGCCAGCGTTGCCGGTTTCCGCGGCATCCCCGGGGCCAGTGCCTATTCCGCGTCGAAGGCGGCGGCGATCAAATACTGCGAAAGTCTGCGCGTGGAATTGCGCGAGTCCGGCGTATCGGTTGTGACCATTTGCCCCGGCTATATCAAAACGCCGATGACCGCTGTCAATAAATTCCGCATGCCGTTCCTGATCGAGGCTGATGATGCGGCGGCGCGTTTTGCGCGCGCCATCGATCGCAGGGCCAGCTTTGCAGTGATTCCCTGGACCATGGGCCTGGCCGCGCGCTTGCTGCGCCTGGTGCCGAACTGGCTGTACGACCGGGTGTTTACGCGCATGCCGAGAAAGCCGCGATGAGCTGGCGGACCCAGTGGCATTGCGGTGTTCGCACAAAGCGAGCAGGGCGCTGAGGTTGGCGGCATGACTTCGCTGATCCTTTCCCGTCGCGATCTCGACTTTTTGCTCTATGAGTGGCTGGACGCCGAGTCGCTGACCAAACATCAACGCTATGCCGATCATTCGCGCGAAACCTTCGATGCCGCGTTGACAACGGCTGAAAAAATTGCCGCCGAATATTTCGCGCCGCATAACAAAAAGAGTGATCAGAACGAACCGCGCTTTGATGGTGAGCAGGTCCACCTCATTCCCGAGATTCGCGCCGCCGTTGATGCTTTCAGCCATGCCGGCCTGATCGCTGCGCAGCATGATTACGAGCTCGGCGGCATGCAGCTGCCGACTACGGTCGCCAATGCCTGCATGGCCTGGTTCATGGGCGCGAATGTGGCCACCGCCGCGTATCCGTTTCTCACCATCGGCAATGCCAATCTGCTGCTGGCGCATGGCTCCGCTGCGCAAATCGAAAACTTCGTGCGGCCACTGCTGGCGGGTCGCTTCATGGGCACCATGTGCCTGTCCGAACCGCAGGCCGGATCCTCCTTGTCGGACATCAACACGCGTGCGGAAGCCGATGCCGACGGCAGTTATCGCCTGTTCGGCAACAAGATGTGGATTTCCGGCGGCGAGCATGAACTCGCGGAAAATATCATTCATCTGGTGCTCGCCAAGATTCCCGGCGCGGATGGCAAGCTTATCCCCGGTGTAAAGGGGATTTCGCTGTTCGTGGTGCCGAAGAAACTGGTGGATGCCGACGGCTCGCCGGGCGAGCGCAATGATGTGGTGCTGGCCGGCCTGAACCACAAGATGGGCTATCGCGGCACCACCAACTGCCTGCTCAATTTCGGCGAAGGCAAGTTCAAGCCCGGCGGCAAGGCCGGTGCGATCGGCTATCTGGTCGGTGAGCCGCACCAGGGCTTGCGCTATATGTTCACGATGATGAACGAGGCGCGCATCGGCGTCGGGCTGGGCGCGACCATGCTCGGCTACACCGGCTATTTGCATGCGCTGGACTATGCGCGCAATCGTCCGCAGGGGCGGCCACCGCAAGCCAAGGATCCGGCGTCGCCGCAGGTGGCGATCATCCAACACACCGATGTACGGCGCATGCTGCTCGCACAGAAAGCCTATGTCGAGGGCGCGCTGGCGCTCAATCTGTATTGCGCCAAACTGGTCGATGAAGAAAAGACCGCCGGCGATGAATCGATAAAACGCGAAAAGACCCTGCTGCTCGACATCCTCACGCCCATCGCCAAGAGCTGGCCATCGCAATGGTGCCTGGAAGCGAATAGTCTTGCCATCCAGGTGCACGGCGGCTATGGCTATACGCGCGACTACAATGTCGAGCAGTTTTATCGCGACAACCGGCTCAATCCCATCCATGAAGGCACGCACGGCATCCAGGGCCTGGATCTGCTCGGCCGCAAGGTGTCGATGCACGATGGCGCGGCTTTCAAATTGCTGGGGCGCGAAATCGACAAAACGATTCAAGCGGGGATGGCGGCGGAATGCGCGGATACGAAAAATTTTGCGGCAGCGCTGGCGGCTTGTGTGCAACGATTGTCGTTGGTGACCGTTCAACTCCATGCGACGGGCGATCCCGATAAAACGCTGGCCAATGCGACCGTCTATCTGGAAACCTTCGGCCATATCGTGATGGCCTGGATCTGGCTTGAACAAGCGCTGGCCGCGTCAAAAAATGACCAGGCAACCGACGATTATTTTTATCGCGGCAAATTACAGGCTTGCCGTTATTTTTTCAACCATGAATTGCCCAAGGTCGCGCCGATGCTCGACTTGCTGGCAGCCATTGACACCACCGCGCTCGAGATGAAAGACGCGTGGTTTTAATTACTTTCCGATATATCCACCCCCATGTCCGTTACCAATTCCACCACCCGCTTCTCCTCGCGCGTTGACGACTACGTCAAATACCGCCCGCCATATCCGCTGGAGATCATCGATCTGCTCGCGGAAAAATGCGCCCTGACACCCGAGAGTGTGATCGCGGATATCGGTTGCGGCACCGGCATGCTGGCCAAGCTGTTTCTTGAAAATGGCAATCCGGTTGTCGGCGTCGAACCGAATGCCGACATGCGCGCCGCAGCCGAACAATATCTGGCTGATTTCGGTCGCTACACCAGCATGAACGGCAGTGCCGAGGCCACACGCTTGCCGGCACAGGCCATGGATTTCGTGGTCGCGGGCCAGGCCTTCCACTGGTTCGATCGCGACAGGGCGCGTCAGGAATTTTTGCGCCTGCTCAAACCGGATGGTGTGGTGGCGCTGATCTGGAACGACCGCCGACTCGAGTCAACACCCTTCATGCGCGACTATGAAGCGCTGCTGCAGCAATACGGCATCGACTACGCCGAAATCGACCACAAGAAAATCCAGAATCGCGATGTGTTCACATCGTTCTTCGGCGGCGAATTTTTTGAAGCGAGTTTCGACAATATCCAGCGCTTCGATTTTGACGGCTTGATGGGGCGCCTGCACTCGGCAAGCTATATGCCGGCAAAGGAGCATTCGGGCTATCCGCCGATGGCCAGGCGCGCCCGCGAAATATTCGCGGCACACGCCGACAAGGGCAGCGTCACCTTCGAATACGACACGCGCATCTACTACGGCCTGCTGTACTAAAAAACGTAGAACGCCATTTGGCGAGGTGTTTGAAGCTTTTTTGCTCCGCAAGCCGCGCCAAATGGCGTTCTACGTTTTTTGTTTTTAAGTCTGCCTGCGCGCTTCAATAGCGCCCGGTCAGCCCCAATTTCACAAATGGCGGCTCGCGACCGGTGAGTTTCTCGAGCATGATCAGTTCTTCATCGGCATGATTGAGAAACGGGCCTTTTTCAACGGTCATGGTACTGCCGCTTTCGTCCAGCCACACCGGATTGTCGTGATGCGTTGTGGAAAACGTCCTCGCCGCCGCCATGCCGCCGCCGCTGATGGTGGCCTCGCCATAGCAAAGACAGAAATAGGTGCGGCGCGGATAAAGTTCAACATAGCAGCCGGTACCGCGGATACCGATGGTCGCGGATTGCGCGCGCAGCGACACGCCGGTGCCGGGACGCTTGCCGAATACCGACAGTAGTTTACCGGCGGAAATGGCGATCGCACCGAGCACCCCGGGGTCATCGCGGCTCGCCTCGAAAATCACGCTGGTGTTGTCGCGCAGCAAATAGGCATCCTTGCCGATCACCACGACAGCAGTACTGCCGCGCCCGGTCGCAACTTTGTCGCCGGGTTTCACCGGGGTGCCGACTTTCGCCGCAACACCGTTGACCGTGACGGATCCAGACAGGGAATTGATACCGACGACCGGCGGCAGGTCACCATTGGCCAGCGCCTCCTGAATCAAGCCGGAAATGCCGGCGGGCCCCAGCACGCCGAGGACGGCAAGCTGAATCAAGCGACGGCGGCGCGCGTTATTGGTGGTTCTTTTGTCCGTGTTCATCTGCGCCCCCAAAAATATGATGCCTATGAGTCGATACTCAAGCACATTCCATACGGATTCAGGGATTCAGCGCCGGCTGAAGACCAAGTCCCAGACGCCGTGGCCCTTGGCAAGCCCCTTGCGCTCAAAGTTGGACTCGGTGCGATAGCCTGGGCGCGGCGCGTAATCTGCGGCCAGATTGCGCAGGGAGGGTTCGGCGCGCAACACCTCGACCATGTGTTCCGCGTATTCCTGCCAGTCGGTGGCCAGATGCAGATAGCCGCCGGGCTGCAGCTTTTGCGTCAGCAGTTTTACAAATGCAGGCTGAATCAGGCGGCGCTTGTGATGGCGTTTTTTCGGCCAGGGATCGGGGAAAAAAATATGCAGGCCGGCCAGCGAAGCGCCGGCAATCATCTGCTGCAACACTTCGACGGCATCGTGCTGAATGATGCGCAGATTGGCAAGCTGTCGCGCTTCGATCTGCCGCAGCAAGGCGCCTACGCCGGGCGTGTGGACTTCGATACCGATGAAATTTTTGTCGGGCAGGGATTCGGCAATATCCGCCGTGGTGCCGCCCATGCCGAAGCCGATTTCGATAATGGTCGGCGCTTCGCGCTTGAATATTTCAGCGGCGTTGAGTGTGTGAGAAGCTGAAAATGGCAGCACGAACTGCGGGCCCAATGCTTCAACCGCGCGCGCCTGGCCAGTCGAGAGGCGGCCCTGGCGCAGCACGAAGCTGCGGATCGGGCGGTGCGGCGAACCGGCATCGGGGTTGGCGCGGTCGGTTCCTTCTTTGTCTGAATCATTTTGCATGCGGCAATTATACGGGCTCGATTCATGGTGACGCTGGCTGCAGATGCCGGGCCCCGCACCGTTACAATGGCGGGATGAAAAAAATCATTGTCAAAACCGGACGCGAAAAATCCCTGCTGCGCCGCCACCCCTGGATATTCTCGGGCGCCTTGAAGGCCAGCAATGATGCGGTCTCCGGCGATGTGGTCAGCGTCTTCAGCGAAGATGGACGTTTTCTCGCCCAGGCGCTGTTCAGCGCAGAGTCGCAAATT
This sequence comes from Burkholderiales bacterium, assembly GCA_031394335.1. Lineage (GTDB taxonomy): Bacteria > Pseudomonadota > Gammaproteobacteria > Burkholderiales > Usitatibacteraceae > UKL13-2. The sequence goes on along the minus strand of JANMXS010000245.1, from coordinate 567 downwards.
GTGGCGCGCGTCGTTTCCTTCAATGAGAAAGAGGTTGTCGACGATAGCTTCTTCGAGAAGCGCATTGCTGCAGCCCTGGCACGTCGGACGCCACTGGCGGCATATACCAATGCGATGCGCCTGGTGCATGCCGAATCCGACGGGCTGCCCGGCCTGATCGCGGATCGCTATGGCGATGTCGTGGTGTTGCAACTGCTTACCGCCGGTATCGAGCCGCGCCGCGAGTTTCTGGCGCGCGCGATCCAGCAACAGAGCGGTTGCGCAACCGTGTACGAGCGTTCCGACGCCGATGTACGCGCACTCGAAGGACTGGAGGTGCGCAGTGGCCTGATTGCCGGCGTGCCGTTGAGCGGCGAGGTCAGCATCACCGAGGGCAGCTTGAAGATTGCGGTCGATATCATCAACGGCCACAATACCGGCTTTTACCTGGACCAGCGCGAAAACCGTGCGCTCACGGCATCGCTGGCCGAGGGCGCTGATGTACTGAATTGCTTTTGCTACACCGGCGGCATGAGCGTGGCGGCACTGGTCGGCGGCGCCAAATCGGTATTGTCGATCGACAGTTCC
>JANMXS010000244.1:0-17804 GCA_031394335.1 Burkholderiales bacterium | reverse complement strand
TCGAGATAGCGGGCGCCCAGCAGCAGGAACACAAACATGGTCACCGAGTCGAAATACACCTCGCCATGTCCGTCGATGGTGGCCCACACGCTGGCAGCAAAGGCGGCGGCAATGGCGAGTGCGATCGGAACGTCCATGCCGGCGCGCCAGTTAGAGATATCGCGCCAAGCCCCTGCGAAAAACGAGCGCGCCGAGAATATAACCACCGGCGCAGTGAGGGCCATGCTGGCCCATTGCATCAACGCTGCCCACTGCGCATCGATGTCTCCGGCCTCGGCGAGGTACACCGGGACGGCGTACATCATCACCTGCATCATGCCCAGCCCGGCCACGGCCAGCTCGAATAAGCGGCGGCGTTTCTCCCTGGTGCGCAGTGCCGTGCGCTGGGCGGCGTCGAATGGCCGGGCTTGGAGTCCCACCTCGGCTACGGTGCGCAAAATAGTCGAGAGTTTTAGGTCTGCAGCGCGCCAGCCAATGCGCGCACGCTGGGTTGAATAATTGACGCTGACCTGATTCACGCCGGGCAGTTGTCTCAATCGCTGTTCGACCAGCCAGGCGCAGGCGGGACAATTGACGCCCTCAAGTAGCAGTTCCGTGCTGCAGGCGCCGGCGGGATCGGTCTGCACGAAGCTGCGCTGCACGCCTTCAAGGTCGTAACTTTCGAGGTCGCGCAGCCACGGCGGCACAATATCCGCCGGCCGCGCCGGCGGGACGCTGCGATGACGATAATAATCGGCGAGGCCGCCGGCCACGATAGTCTCGGCGACGGCAGCGCAACCGGCACAGCACATATCGCGGTTCGCACCGTTGACCCATACCCGAAGCGGCTTGCCCGCGAGACCCGGACGAGATTGCAGTCCACAATGAAAACAGTCGGTGGTGGCGTCCGTCTTCAAGGCGACGCTGGAAATGGTCTGTGCGCTCATGCGTTCATCCCCCTAGCCGGCGAAAAGCCAGGTGGGCACATAGGTGTGCAGTGGAGTGCTCAGTTGGGTAAACAACGGTTTGCACAGGGCGCCCCAGCCGCCGAGCTTGGCCAGCTCGGGCAGCCGCCACAGTCCGAACAGCCCAAAGGCAAGGATGATCGACCCGGCCGCGGTGCGGAACGCGGGTTGGCGCAGGTATCGCCCTAAACGGTTGCCCGCCCAACCGAGCAGCAACAGGTTCGGCAGGGTGCCAATGCCGAATGCGAGCATGACAATGGCGCCGTTAACGGCGCTTCCGCTCGCCATCGCCGTCACCAACATCGCGTATACCAGCCCGCAAGGGATCCAGCCCCACACCGCGCCCAATGCCAGACTGCGGCGCGATGACGTTATTGGCGATTTCAGTAGCGCGGCCGCAAGGGGTTGAATTTGTCGCCACAGCAGAACACCGCCACGCTCCAGTATGGTGATGCCGCGCCACCAGCCCGCGACATAGAGCCCGAGTGCGACCAGCATGAGGTTGGCCAGCGCGAACAGAATTTGCCGCAGCACCATGCTGTCCTGCATGACCAGCGTGGCGCCGCCAAGGCTGCCGGCCAGCGCGCCGGCAAGGGTGTACGAGCCGATCCGGCCGGCATTAAAGGCGAAATTGCGCGTCATCGGTCCGGCGAGCAATGCCGTTGTTGCGCCGGCGGAAACCAGCCTGACGGGAATAGTGGCGGGAAGGGTGGAATGTGCGCTGACGATGCCGCCGCACATCGCGCCGCAATGCAGCCCGCTCATCGCCCCCGCCAGCAGACCGGCACCGGCGGTGGCGAGCGTCGCCGTATCAATAAGTATCACCGATTGTCCCGGCGGGTTGGTAGCACTGCCATAGCTGCCATCAATGCACCATTAGCCCGGTAGCTGGGACAGGGTTCGCGTCACGCCGCACTCGGTTCAGGATAGGACGCGCGTGCGCGACTGCGCGACTGCACCGCTCCGCCTGGCCGCAGAGCAACAGACTGCCGACCCGCTTGATGGCCCACTGCGCGAAGATCGCAGGAGTACACATTGTCTTGTTCTTTCGATGCCGGCCAGCGCCAGTGCTTGATCGGTACAGGATTGCTTGCACGATAGTCTTGGGCAAGGTGGCCGGATTTGATGGTTATCAAAGGTTGCACGAATAGGCCGCGCTTGCAGGCTTGCCGACCTCGCCGACCAACGGATGTAGCTGTATAGCGTGCAAAGCAGGGAGGATGCCCATGCAAAAGAGAAGTCCAGTATGGGTACGCTTGTTGGGCCATTTTAGGCCTGCGAGCCGCACCATTGCTGGATCTACGCTGCACAGGCAGCCAACAAATGTGCGCTATCGATGCGGTCCGGCATTTCCGTTATCGCGGTCCGCCAACTTCGATTCGTGTCACGCGAAGATAAGTGAACGTTTGTTTGATCTTGCGCAAAAATGGCATACCCGCGCAGAGCTAGCATCACATTCGGTATGTTTCAGGCTCAATAAATAGGCAGCCGGGTCAACCAACTTTTATTGCATGGGGAGCCAGGGATGCCATGGAAATTGGCAGCGTCCGATGGTGCCGCGTCCGGAAAACAGCGCCATTGGGCAAGACATTGGGCAAGGCGGGTTCTCGATGGAGGAGGGGTGATGGCGAGTGAAAATGCAACGTCGGACTTACATCCCGATGGCAATGCACTGGTACGCCTGTCGGTATGTCACGCAGAAATACGCCGGCATTGTTCGCGGCTGGAGCAATTCGTGCGAGATCGTCAGGGCAGCAACGCCCGGGCGCGGCGCGCCCCCTCGATCCAGCACATTATCGACTTCATCGATGTCGATGTAAGACGCCACCATATCATCGAGGACATAGCGCTGTTCCCGCCCCTTCTGGCATTGCCGCTACCGCGGGCAGACATGGCGGCGTTAACGGCGCTTGTCGCCGCGTTGCGTGAAGATCACCGGCTTCTGGAATTGATGTGGACGGCGATCAAACCAGCGCTTGTCGTGGCTGCGCAGGGTGGAGTCCTGGCCACCGGGCTGGATATATCGACGTTCGTTACCAGCTACCGGCATCACATGAAGCGCGAAGACACCGGCATATTTCCGTTTGCCCATCGGCATCTGGATCAACCTGCGTTGCAGGCCATTGCGGCCGCCATGGATGCGGGTAGCGCCGGACCGTGAACAATCTTTCCATCAATTGCTGCCAGCGGCAGTTGATGGCACGTGATTATTTCAACGGTGCATTGTCGACTGGCACGGAAAACTGGAGACGTGTTCCCGCGCCCGGCGTGCTGTTTACAACGAGGCTGCCACCCAGCGCGGCAGCTCGTTCGCGCATGCCGATGAGACCGAACGAGCCGGGCTTGCGCATTGCCGATTCCGCCATTCCCACGCCATCGTCGGCAATCTGGACGATCAGCTTGCCATCGGTGACGAAAAATTTGATGGAAACCTCGCTCGCTGCGGCGTGCTTGGCGGCGTTGTTCAGGGACTCCTGCACCATACGATAGAGCGCAACGGCAATCTTGCTGTCGAGGTGCGGCTCGACGACAGCGGCATCGAGGGTGCAGCGCACCTTGTGATTTTTGGAAAAATCGCCCGCCAGTACGCGAATCGCGGCGATGAGGCCCAGATCGTCAAGCGGGCGCGGCCTCAGGTCGGAAGAGATACGACGCAACGAGGCAATGGTATCGACTAACAGGTGGTCGATGCTCTCGGCATTCTTGGCCAGCTTGATTGAATCGCCCGGCAAGTTGTCGAGCCCCTTGCGCAACAGGGTCAGATCGTTGCGCAATGCGGCGAGTCGCTGCCCCAGGTCGTCGTGCAGCTCCCGTGAAATATGTTTGCGCTCCTCTTCGCGAACCGTAAGGAGGTTGTCGGAAAGTTCGCGAAGCTCGCGCTGGGAATCGGTGAGGGCGGCTTCGGCACGCATTCGCGCGCTGATATCGCGAAGAATGACCGTATAGAAAATATGGCCGTCTTCGGAAAAATTCGAAATCGATGCATCGACGGGAAATTCTTCGCCGTTCGCACGCACCCCGAACACGTCGACCTTGCCACCCATGCGGCGCGCGCTTTTGCCGGTGCCGCCGAACTGACTGACATGATGGGGATGCGCGTTGTGAAATCGGGCGGGAATGAGCAGGGTGAGAGGCTTGCCGGCCAGGTCGCCATGACCGTAGCCGAACAGTTGTTCGGCCGCCGGATTGATCATCACGATCCTTTGCGCCTCGTCGATGGTGATGATGGCATCGGTTGCGGTGTTGATGACCGCCGCCAAGTGCTGTTCGCTGAGGTTGAGCGAGGCAAGGGCGCGAGAATGTTCGGCAACGACCGTGCTCAGCCGCTCGGAGGAGTCGGCCAAACTTGCAGAATGCTTGCTCAATGTTCTGGCAACGAATACGGTGGACCAGATCGCGACAATGGCGACGCTACGGTTGGCGATTTCCCAGGTCGGATCGATTCCCGGCGGCACAAACAGGAAGCCGACGATGACCAGCACCGAACATGCGACGGCCACGAACAACGCGAGCCGCAGCCTGCCACCATAGGCACTGCCCAGGCAGGCCAGCAAATAGAAGACCCACCCGGCAACGCCGTGCGGCAGGTACAGGTCGGCAATAAACGTGAATGCCATCAAGGCGATCAGCGCCGTATTGATCAGGGCCTTGCTGCTGGTATCAATCATGGATGTGTCGCGCAGAATTAGGTGCTGCCGGAATCTTGCTGGCGGGGAAACCGAATTCTCCCATTCCCGGCCGATGCTGTCACTCGGCCAGACGCGAAGGGTGAGCGTCAATGGAAGGCGCCGCGTCATGCGGATGCGATCACGACATTGGAAAACTCCAGCATTGGCGCGGCTTCGCAGCCATTTTTGCCTCAAACAGCGCGCCAAATGGCGTTCTACGCTAAATTTCCAGAAGCGCTGTCGCGGTTGAACAGTGGCTGACTACGCCGTTTTTAGTTGCTTCTGACCGAGTTGGCGCAAGTGCGCGTTGGCCCCGGAATTGAGCGGCGCCTACGCCGCAGCGTATTGCAGTCCCACCCAGATAGAGTCCGCATGTGTACCCGTCTTCCCCTTGCGGGAAAGAGGAAGGAGCGTCGGCTCGGACCGGCTCGGACCAGAAAGCGCAGTGGGCACACCAGTCTTTACCCCATCTTTCCGTGAAGCGCCCGTTTGCTGACCTGCAATTCTGTGCAGCGACCGCAGCGCGGCCAGGTCCTTGATCTCGACGTCGCGTTGGTCGATCACAATCAGCCCGGCACCATGTAGCGCCGAGAGCGTGCGGCTCGCGGTTTCCAGGGTAAGGCCGAGGTAGTTACCTATTTCCTTGCGCGTCATGCACAGGCGAAAGGTCGTTGGCGAATAGCCGGCTTCGGCGAAGCGTTCGGAAAGGGAGACCAGAAACCGTGCTACCCGCGCGTCGGCGCTCAGCGTGCCCAGCAAACCTACCAGCGAATGCTCACGCGCCAGTTCGCGGCTGGTCGCGCGATAAAGCCAGTTCTCCAGCGCCATCGAGCCCGCTCCCAGCTTCGCCAATTCATAAAATGGAATGACAATCAGCTCGCAGTCCGTTAAGGCAATGGCCTGTGACGCGTGGCAACCGCTGAAGACGCCATCCATGCCGAGCAGATCGCCCTTTTGCGGAAAGCCGAGTATCTGTTCATTGCCGGTTTGGTCGATCAGCATCGTTTTGAGACACCCGACATATACGGCGAAGATTGCCTCGAGCGGATCGCCCGTTGCGTAGACCCATTGGCCCGCTTTTACACGCCGCCGCTGAAACTGCAGTTCCTGGTCGTCATGGATCGTTGGAAATCCCAGCAGCTTGCTAATCTCGGGGATCGTACTGCTCAAGGACTCGCGCCCGGCGGAAGGCGTCCACGATGCGCGATGGCGTACGGCGGAGAAATTGATGGGCCCATGCAGATTTTGGATTGAGTTCATGGCTGGCTTTCGGCTGAGTGAAGTCACAGAAGTCTTTAGGCGGCGGAAGAATGGAGGGACGTCCAGAATCGTGCTTTGAAGCTTTCCAGAATCTCGGGAATTCGTTCGCATTCGAGGGACTTGTCCAGGAAATGGTTGGCGCCGGCAGCAAAAGCCGCCTCGCGAAATGGCGCAGTTGCGGAGTTGGAGCAGACAATGGCGAGCATGTCGGGGTGGGTGAGCATCGCCAGTTTCAGATCAGGCAGGGCGTTGCCGTCACAAAGATGAATGTCGAGGATCAGTGCATCCGGCGCGCTGGCGTCAATCCCCCGGAGCACCTCGGCTGCCGTCTCTGCGGTGCCGCAAATGACCAAGCCGTCAACCTGGAGGGCAAGTTGCACAATACGCGGACGCATCATCGGCGAGTCTTCTGCGATGAAGACTTTGAGCATGCGCCGGAGGTTTGCCGTGTTTGCCGTTGGGTCCATGGCAACAGTATCGCCACGGCGATGTTGGGGCGATATCGGCAAACGATTAAAGATCGTTCGGAACGGCGGAACGGGTGCTCGGAAAATTCCTAGTGGTGTTTGCGGGTATTCCGACCCCCGCGTGCCGGGGGGCTCTCAGCGATTGGCGTCGACCAGGTTGTGAACCAACGCGTACTTGATCATGTCCGCCAGCGATTCCGCGTGCAGTTTTTGCAGAATATGGGTCTTGTGCGTGCTAATCGTCTTGACGCTCAAATGCAGCTTTTCACCAATTTGCGAAGCCGACATTCCGGATGCAAGTAATTGGAACACCTCAAACTCGCGATCGGAAAGCGCCTTATGCGGTAATTCGGCATCACCGGGCATCAAATTGAGCGCGAGTTGCTCAGCCACCTCCGGACTGATAAACAGACGACCGTTTGCCACCCGGTGCAGCGCCGATACCAGCATCTCTGCGGCACTTTCCTTGGTCAGGTATCCGGAAGCGCCGGCACGGATCGCACGCACCGCATAAATCTCTTCCTCGTGCATCGTCAGCACCAGCACCGGCAGTGCCGGGTTCTCGGCTTTGACCTGCTTGATCAAGTCCACGCCGCTCTTGCCCGGCATGGATAGATCCAGCAACAGCACGTCGAAACCCCCTTTGCGTACACCGTCCATCACCTCGAAGCCGTTGACGGCTTCACCGATAACTTCTATCTCGGGCTGGCTTTCGAGGATGCGTTTCAATCCATCGCGCACGATGGTGTGGTCGTCGGCCAAAAGAATGCGAATCATGTTTTTTTAATTCTTGGATCGGTGAATGCGGCAAAAAAACTCCACGCTAAGGATTATAGGCGCTTGCCGCGCTGGAGATCGCTATGCCGCCAAACCTTGCGCTGGCTCAATAAGGCCAGCCGTATTTGTGTGACGCTGGAAGCACCATGAAACGAAAATTGCCGTGATTCTTAACCACCCTCATTTCACTCGAGAAAATCGGCACGGCGTGCGGCAGGTGGCGATAGACGCGCGCCTCAGGCTTTATCGCAGGGCATTCGGTTTGCATTCATGCATGGCGACACTCACGAACCCAACCCGACACGGCATTTGGCTGGCGCGCCTATGCGCAATCGGGCGCAGGGTCAAGAAACTACCGGCAAGGGCATATGCCGTAGATGCCGACAGGGAACCAACATGAAAATTACCTTTGCCGGTGCAGCTGGCACAGTCACCGGCTCGCGTTACTTGATAACGCACGACGACAACCAACTACTCGTCGATTGCGGGTTATTTCAGGGATACAAGACACTCCGGCTGCGAAATTGGTCCGCCTTTCCGGTTCCCGTGGCATCGATTCGGGCGGCCATCCTGACACATGCGCATCTTGACCATAGCGGGTATGTACCGGTGCTGGTTCGCGATGGATACAAAGGCCCCATTTTTGCAAGCAGTGCAACCCGTGAACTATGCGGCATCCTGTGGCCCGATAGTGGCCATTTGCAGGAAGAGGAGGCGCGCTACGCTAATCGCCACAGCAGCTCAAAACATCATCCTGCATTGCCCCTTTATACGAAAGCGGACGCCGTCACGGCACTCGACAGTCTTAATAGCATGGCCATGGAAGAACCCTGGGAAGTCATGCCAGGAATGCAGGCGACGCTGCGAAATGCCGGACACCTGCTCGGCGCCTGCACCATCGAGCTCATGACCAAACGCGGCAGCATCGTGTTTAGCGGTGACTTGGGACGACCGCATGATTCCATCCTCCTGCCCCCCGTACAGGTAAAGCAGGCCGACTATCTAATGGTCGAATCCACATATGGAAACCGCCACCATGAAGCCCTGGACAGCGAACGCCAGTTCGGCGAAATCATCCGCAACACCGCCGCGCGTGGCGGCATCACCATCGTGCCATCGTTCGCAGTTGGTCGCGCCCAAACCTTGATGTATGCCATTCACCGCCTCAAGTCGCGGCGCGAAATTCCGGATTTGCCGGTCTTTCTGAACAGCCCGATGGCGGCTGATGCAACCTCGATTTATCAGCGCAATCAGGGGCTGCATCAACTCAGCAAAGATGAATGCGTGGCGATGTGCGCTGCCGCTAAAATTGTGAATTCGGTGGAGGAATCCGCAGCGCTGAATGTGCTCAAGGTGCCGGCAATCATCATTGCGGCCAGTGGCATGGCAACCGGCGGCCGGGTGCTGCATCACTTGCTGGCGTATGGATCCGATCCGCGGCACTCCATTGTATTTACCGGCTACCAGGCTGGCGGCACCCGGGGCGCAGCGATCGTGGCCGGCCAAGCGAGCGTCAAGATTTTCGGTCAAATCGTGCCTATTCGCGCCGAGGTGCACCAACTGAACGGCTATTCAGCGCATGCAGATGCCGACGAAATCATCGGCTGGCTAAAAGGATTCGAACGTCCGCCGCGCCGGGTCTTCGTCACCCACGGCGAACCGGATGCCGCCGACGCCCTGCGTAAACGCATCCAGGATGAACTCAACTGGCGTGCGCACGTCCCCGATCATATGGAAACGATAGACCTGAATTTCACGGATTAATTGTGCAAGCGACCGAGCCAAGCGTGAATACCAATGAGCTGCGCCTGCGCAAGCTCGGCATCGACACCTACCGGCAAGCGGTGATTTACATGCATCGCAACTGCTTCATCTGCCGGTCCGAGGGCTTCGCGGCGCAGACCCGGTTGCATGTGCAACTACGCGGTCGTGAAATCATTGCAACGCTGAATGTCATCGATTCAACGCTGTTGAATTACGATGAGGCCGGTCTTTCAAACTGGGCATGCGAAGCGCTGGAGGCCAATGATGGCGACTTGCTGACGGTCAGCCATGCGCCCGAGCTTGCGTCGCTGAGCGGTGTTCGCGCCAAACTGTTCGGCGAAACGCTGGGCCAAAGTGACTGGAACGCCATCATCAATGACATTGCCGCCGGTCGTTATGCCGATATTCATCTGGCCGCATTCGTATCGGCTTGCGCCGCCGGGCGCATGTCGCTGCCGGAGACCATCGGACTTACCCGCGCCATGATCGAGGCGGGGTCGCGGATGTCTTGGCCGCAATCGCCGATTGCGGACAAGCATTGTATCGGTGGGCTGCCGGGTAATCGCACCTCGTTGATCATCGTGCCGATCATTGCTGCCGCCGGCCTGATCATGCCCAAGACTTCCTCGCGTGCGATCACCTCGCCCGCAGGCACCGCCGACACGATGGAAGTGCTGACGCCGGTTACACACAACCTGGCCTCGATGCGCCGAATCGTTGATCGCGAAGGCGGCTGTATTGTCTGGGGCGGATCCGTGGCGCTAAGTCCAGCCGATGACGCATTAATCTCAGTCGAGCGCCCACTCGATATCGATAGCCCAGCGCAACTGGTGGCGTCCGTGATTTCAAAAAAAGTGGCCGCCGGTTCAACGCATGCTGTCATCGATATTCCGGTAGGGTCGACCGCAAAGGTGCGCAGTCACGCAGCGGCGCATAAGCTGGGCAATATGCTGGAGCAAGTTGGCGCGGAACTCGGTATCGCCATTCAGATCGTCTTCACCGACGGGCTACAGCCGGTCGGGCGCGGTATCGGGCCCGCGCTTGAAGCACGAGATGTGCTTGCCGTGTTGCGTCGCGAGCGTAGCGCGCCGCTGGATCTGCGCGAACGTTCACTGCAGCTCGCCAGCACGCTGCTTGAATTCTGTGGTGTGGCGCGCGAAGGCAGCGGTTATGCTCGCGCTGCGGAATTGCTGGACTCCGGTGAAGCCTTGGCAAAGTTCTTGTCGATTTGCGATGCGCAAGGTGGCTTTCGCGAGCCGCCACGGGCGGAGTTCACGCATGTGGTTGAGTCGATCACAGCGGGGCGGATTGTGGAGGTCGGCAATCGCCGGCTGGCGCGCCTCGCCAAACTCGCAGGGGCGCCGCGGGCGCAGGTGGCCGGCATCGACCTGCATGTGGCCTGCTGGGACCGGGTTGAAAAGGGCACGCCACTATTCACCTTACATGCCGAGACGCCCGGCGAACTGCAATATGCCTTGAGTTCGCTGGCGACCAGTCCCGACATCTTTACCTTGGCGCGCGAGTGACGCAATGTCTGTTGTCCATGCCGGGCAACGAAAGGACTTCTGCGGCGATCGCACGCGCGATCGGTTGTGAATCGGCGGGTATAGCGTTGCACCAGTTTCCGGATGGCGAGTCTTCATTGACAGTGGCCGCCGACCTCGCCGACAAGGACGTCGCGATCGTTTGCACACTCGATCGCCCCGACGAAAAACTCGCCACACTGCTGTTTGCTGCCGAACTCGCCCGCGACCTGGGAGCAGCCAGCGTCGGGCTTATTGCACCGTATCTTGCTTATATGCGGCAAGACATGCGCTTCAATAACGGTGAATCAGTAACCGCGAGGTACTTTGCACGGTTGATTTCCCGGAGTTTTGAATGGCTGGTAACGGTTGATCCCCATCTGCATCGTATCGCTTCGCTCGAGTCGGTGTACACCATTCCCGCCGAGGCGGTACGCGCGGCGCCGGCGATCGGCACATGGGTTCGTGCGCATGTTGAAAACCCATTCCTGATCGGCCCGGATTCAGAAAGTCGGCAATGGGTTTCCGAGGTGGCGCAATATGCGAATGCGCCATTCCTGGTGCTTGACAAAGTCCGCAGCGGCGATCTGAGCGTTTCCGTCTCCGTTCTGAATAGCCCCTCGTTGAAACAGTGCACGCCGGTCATTGTGGACGACATAGCCTCCACCGCCGGCACATTGATCGCTGCGGTCCATGCAATCAGCACGGGCGGTGGCGCAAAACCCGTGTGCATCGTCATCCATGCCGTGTTTGCGGGTGACGCGTTTGCAAGCCTGAAGGCGACCGGTGTGGATCAGGTTGTGAGCTGCAATACGGTGGCTCATGAAAGCAACGCCATTGCGCTCGACCGCGAATTGGCGAACGCAACAGATCAGGTCTTGAAAAGATTCAATCCGCGCCGGCGAGACGCGGGCGCGGATTAGGATGTGGACCGAAAAAAGGAGGCGAGGGGATGGAAAATAGATTGGAACCCACCATCAATTGCCCGCCTGAGGTATGACTATCCTTCGCTTACTTCACCATCAGCACCGGAATCGGCGAGTCGGCAATCACCCGCATCGCCACCGACCCCATGAACAGCGTGCCGAGGGCACTATGGCCATGCGTGCCCATGACGATCATGTCGCACTCATGCTGGTGGGCGGCAGCAACGATCTCTCTGGCGGGATCACCGACGACCCGTCGCTCAATCACGTTGCAGGACACGTTATTCAACAATGTCCGCGCTGGAGCAAGAGCCAGTTCCGATTCCTCCCGGTAATACTGTTCGACCACGTCGGCGCCCAATACGGCCTTGGCGCGCACCGATGGAATAGGCAGATGCACGTTTATCAGAACGATTTCCGGTGCCGCGCCAAACATGCCGGCATGGCCGATCACATAGCGCAGCGCGCGCAAGGAGCTGTCTGAGCCGTCGATGGCAGCGAGTATTTTCATGGTGACGATCCTCTATTTTTTATCGAAGTAGGCGCCGTGTTTATTTGGCGAGTTTTCTGAGATAGGACACGAGTTGCCAGATCTGGGCATCGGCAAGTTTCTGATGCGGGGGCATTGATGTCCCCGGGGAGCCATTGCGAATGATCCAGAACAGTTGCCCATCGGGCACGCCATCAACGGTTTTGGCGCATGAAAAATTACGCGGTGGCGGATCGTACTGGCTTGCAAGCACACCCTTGCCGTCGCCTTTTTTGCCGTGGCAGATGGCACAGTTGGCGTGGTCCGTTTCGCCCAGGTAAAGCCGTTCGGCGGCCACCAGATCGGGTATCGCGCCTGCGAGTGGATTCTTCTTTCCAAAGTATTCGTCCGGCGCCTTTCCGGTAAATCTCGGCTGCGGGCATTCACCCAGTCCAGGCGCAGCCTGCAGCGGTGCTAAAAGCACGATCGTCGAGGCCGCCGTGTACGTGCAAAGGGATAGCAACAGACGAGGAAAGAAATGTTTTCGTGAGGGAGGAAACACGTGGGCCTCGTGCGCGATGGTGTAATCGCGAAAAATGCATAAGCCTAAGCATGCGCGACACGCTGCCGGGCATTTTGATATTCCGCAAATGATCTGCAAAGAAGGCTGAGCCCAGCCCGGCGTCATACAACTAGCGTTACCGTTCACCGACCTGGATTGACGTCAAGACGGTAAGCTATGCTTTTGGAGATGAGGCCGACGCCCCGGTGCTGGCAAGCGGCACCGCGTCCTTGAACTCGGCATGCGTCCGGACAGGGCAGCGCTGACCGTCAGCGTGGCATCGCCATACCCGGCCGGCGTGCCGATAGAAGGTGTCGATCACGCTGTATCCAGCCAATTCCGCAGAGCGTCAGGGATTAGTCGGTGGCGCCAAACGATAGGCAAGGCGCCAAACGGTCGTTTAAATCGAAGGATATTGATGTAAAACAAATGCTTGTTTGCCCGACACTTTAATGTTGGGGTCCAATCAATCAAAATGGAGCCTGCAATGTTACGAACAAGAAACACTTGGGCGGTTGCAGTTTGCCTCGCGCTCGCAATGGTCGGGGGTTCAGGACTGGCGTCGGCAGCGCCAAAGCTGGATGCCGCCAAGGCGCCGGGCGATTTCGGCCCGCCGCAAGGCAAGCCGATTCGCGCACTCCTGACCAGCCCGCCCTTTGTGCCGCCGCCGATCACGCGGAAATATCCGGCAAAGGTGATCGTGGAACTGGAGGTGACCGAAAAGGAAATGCCGATCTCCGAAGGCGTGAGCTACACCTTCTGGACCTTCGGCGGTACCGTACCGGGCAGCTTCATTCGCGTGCGACAGGGCGATACGGTCGAATTTCACCTCAAGAATCATCCCGGCAGCAAAATGCCGCACAACATCGACTTGCACGGGGTGACCGGTCCCGGCGGCGGTGCGGCATCGAGCTTTACCGCACCCGGACATGAATCACAGTTCACGTTCAAGGCATTGAATGAAGGGATCTACGTATACCACTGCGCGACGGCGCCCGTGGGGATGCATGTGGCCAACGGTATGTACGGTCTGATCCTGGTCGAGCCTCCAGGTGGGTTGCCGAAAGTCGATCATGAGTTCTACGTGATGCAGGGCGATTTCTATACCACCGGCAAGTATCGCGAGAAGGGATTACAGCCGTTCGACATGGAGAAGGCGATCGATGAGAGACCCACCTACGTTCTGTTCAACGGAGCGGAAGGCGCGTTGACCGGCGACAAGGCCCTGGTCGCCAAGACCAACCAGAAGATCCGCATGTTCGTCGGCAATGGCGGCCCGAACCTGATTTCGAGTTTTCACGTGATTGGCGAGATATTCGACAATGTACGTTATGAAGGCGGCACCAATGTGCAGCACAATGTGCAGACCACCTTGATCCCGGCCGGCGGAGCGGCCATCGTCGAATTCCACACGGAAGTGCCGGGGAGCTACGTACTGGTCGACCACTCGATTTTTCGCGCCTTCAACAAGGGCGCGCTCGCCATCCTGAAGGTCAACGGTCCCGAGAACAAGGCGATCTATTCCGGCAAGGAAGTCGATTCGGTTTACCTGGGTGATCGCGCCGGACCCAACCTGGCGGCCGTTACCATCGCCAGCAAAGCGGCTGCAGACGGCACGTTGACCAAGGACGATCAGATCAAGGCCGGTCAGCAGTTGTTTGCCGGCACCTGCTCAGTCTGTCATCAGGCGAATGGCGAAGGGTTGTCGGGTGTATTTCCGCCGCTGGCAAAATCAGATTACCTGGCGAAAGATCCCAAGCGAGCGATCTATACCGTGCTGCATGGCTTGACCGGCAAGGTTACTGTAAACGGCAAAGAATACAACTCGGTGATGCCGCCCATGAACCAGCTCAATGACGATGCCATTGCCAATATTCTCACCTATGTTCTCAATACCTGGGGCAACCCCGGCGGAAATATCAGCGCAGACGAGGTGAAGAAGGCGCGTGCGCAACCAGCGCCCGCATCGACTGCGGAGCACTGATGCAAGCGACCGTTGCGAATACGCTGCAACGCAGCTGGTTGCAACGCAGCTGGTTAAGGGTCGCGACCACGGCGGTGGCAATGCTGGCGGTCGCGATGCCAATCTGCACCCTCGCGGCGGACTACGTGTCCGTTCCCGCGGGGGCGCTGACCAGCGTGCTCGCCAACGACGCCGACAACAGGCCCACGCGCATCGATGCCTTCGCCATACGCGCCACCCCGGTCACCAATGGCGAGTTTCTCGCGTTTGTGAAGAGCGAGCGCAAATGGCAGCGCGGACGCGCGCCGACTACCTTTACCGATGCCAGCTATCTGCATCAGTGGCGCGGCCCGACGGTGCTGGGCGAGACCACGAAAGGCGATCAGCCGGTGGTCAGTGTGAGCTGGTTCGCGGCGCAAGCTTTCTGCGAAAGCGAAGGCGCGCGTCTACCGACCTGGTATGAGTGGGAGTATGTTGCCGCCGCCGATGAAACGCATCGTGATGCGCGCAGCGATCCGGCATGGCGCGCGCGAATCCTCTCCTGGTACTCGCAGCCGTCAACGATACCGTTGTCGTCGGTCGGCAAGATGGCAAACGCGTATGGCGTGCGCGATATGCATGGCCTGGTTTGGGAATGGGTCGACGATTTCAATGCCTTGCTGGTCAGCGCGGACAGCCGCAACCAGGGCGATCCGGACAAATTGCAATTCTGCGGGGCCGGCGCCATCAGCCTGAAAGATCGCGATAACTATGCCGTGCTGATGCGCATCGCGCTGCTCTCGTCGCTCGGCGCTGTCGACACCACCAACAACCTGGGCTTTCGTTGCGCCCGGTCGCTGAACGAGGAGAAACGATGAAAACGCAAAATGTGCATATGAACGCAGCATGGACACGCTGTTTGGTAACGATGCTGGCCTATGCGGCCTTAGGCGTTTCCTTAGGCGCTTCGATGGCGGCCGTTGCGGCACCCGACAAGCCGCTGCCAACGAATTCGATCTACCAGCTTTCCATGCCTTTGATGGATCAGAACGGCCGCGCCTCGCAACTTGCCGATTGGCGCGGACAACCGGTGCTGATCACCATGTTCTATACATCGTGCGAGTTCGTCTGCCCACGCATAGTGGAAGGTTTGAAACGTACCGAGGATGGCCTGGTGGCCGGCGGGAACGACCGGCTGCCGGTACTGATGGTGACCTTCGATCCCTCGCGTGATGACATTGCGGCGCTGAAGCATGCTGCCGAGGAGCGTCACCTGGACGAGCCGGTTTGGACGCTGGCGCGGACCGATCCGCGCAATGTCCGCAAGCTGGCAGCAGTGCTGGGCATCCAGTACCGGCAATTACCGAGCGGCGATTTCAATCACACCAGCGTGCTGATCCTGCTCGACGCCGAGGGGCGCATCGCCGGCAGGACCGCTACCATCGGCAAGGCCGATGCCGCCTTTGTAAAGCTGGCGGCAAAGATGGCCACGCGCAGCGGAAAAGGTAAATAGCGAGTCTATTGTTCTGCCAGCTTGCCGAAGTATTTGCGAATCCGCGCCGCATTCGCACCCACGTCGCTTCTGCCCACCCGTGACACTGAGCGCATATCGATGCGGCTGCCAGCCGCAGTCGGCGTGATGCGTATCGCCACATCGTCCTTGAAGCCAAACCAAAGCGTAGTGGCGGTGGCTTCGATCATGCCTTTGCTCGCATCGGCATCAACCATCTTCCAGCCCATGGCTTTTGCGGCGGCGAGGGCGCGTGCAAACGCGTCGGTTGGGGCAAGTGCAAGCTCACGCGGCTGAATATCCGGATAACCCAACCTCTGTGCGGCGGCAATCTCAGGCCCGCCGTATTCGGCCGGGTTAGGCGCCGAAGCACGCAGCGGAAGAATCTTGGCGAACTGAGGGGGATTGCTCAAATCGGTGGAGATGTCGTGAATTTTCGGCAGAGCCTGCGCCTGTTGCTTCCATTGCCATGGCAGATAGCCAGTAACTAGCCCGATGACCATGCTGACTGAAAGATACGCTACCGCACCCGTGCGCAGTTGGGGAATCGCCATTGCCACGACCGCTGCGGCGGTCGCAGCCAAACCACCGTAAGCACTCCATTCGAGGATCTGAAAGCCGAGACGATACGTCCACCATCCTTGGCGCACGCCAACACCGGACAGGGCCAATGCGGCGATCGCAATCAGCGCGATGAGCAGGGGAATACGGGCAACAATTTTCATGCAGACCTCGTTTAACGGAATAGGGGATGAGGGAAGGGCGCTAGCTCAGGGTTTTGAGGCCTCCAACAATTCCTTCAGGTACTTTTGCCACACCACCGCCCGTGTATGGGTGCCGTGCCCATAGGTTTCTTTCGATGCCGGTCGCCATGCGCGTGACCGCTTCGTCGGTATAGCGATCGGCGGCTTCCCGGGTTGGAAAGCTCTTTTGCATCTGGATCGGGGCGCTACCGGCGATGATCAGAAAATGCGCTGCGGTTTGCAACGCGGCGCGCGGCTGGGTTGTGTATTCACCACCTTTCCACTCCGGGTCGTTGCGGATGGCGTTGATCAGCATCCGGCGCCAGAGCCGGTTACGTCCGGCCAGCTCCACCGGTAGACAGGCGAGGGGCATCAAGGCGTCCATGAAATCGGGCCAGGTTTCGCCCCACATCCAGGCGTGCATGCAGCCCATCGAAGTGCCCAGTATCAGGCGCAAATGATTGACGCCCAGGCCTGCTTCCAGCAGCCGCTTTTGCGCCAGCACCATATCGTCATAATCGTAGCTCGGGAACCTGGCCTGCAGGCCATCGCTGGGCTTGCTCGATTTTCCATGGCCGAGGTTATCGTGAAGGATCAGGTAATACTTTGAGGTGTCGAGCAATTGACCTGGGCCAAACAGCTCGTTTGCGAAAATTGGACGAATCAGGCTGCTGCCCGAGCCGCCTGTGCCATGCAGAAGCAACACCGCATTGGTGATACGGCCCTTGGCATCGCGAACCGGGCTACCGAAGGTGGTGTAGTGCAGTTTGAGCTCGGGCATGACCTCGCCCGATTTGAAATGGAAGTCACGCGCAATGAAATCGCCTTCGCGTGAAGCAGGCAACTCAGTCGCGGTCTGCGCATTACCGGTCCCGGCGACTAACGCAAAGATTAAAAGAATTGCTTTGTACCATCCGTGCCGAATCGTCATTGTGTATGTCTTTGAGAGTTACAGGGCAGCCATCTGCAACGTGAAGAGAGAGCTATATATTAGAAATAACTTTATATTATTGCCATAACAAATTGATTTAATGTATTTATATTATTTAACATAATATAAATTATACGCAGAACCGAAAGCAGCAAACAACCCGGACTTCAACCAATCGCCGGAAGTCGATCAGGATTATTGCACAGCGTTTGAGGATGCTGCTTTCAGCCTCACCCTGCACGGACTCAGTGCCGAGGACATCGGCAATCTGGGCGATGGACTGAACGAGCTCACCCAACCTGACAACGGGTTTTGCAG
>JANMXS010000243.1:0-4294 GCA_031394335.1 Burkholderiales bacterium | reverse complement strand
CCGCGTTATCACGCACCGATTTGTCGGTGTCAGCCTTGTCGGCCGCGCGCACCTCGGTGGTTTTTGGCAGGGGTTCGCTTTTTTTGCCGCAAGCGCCCAGCGTCAGGACGGCGAGCGCAAGAGCCAGGAGAATGGCGATGTGTCGCAGGGCGTTCACCATGGGATGCTCGTTCCGTCGTAGTTGAAGAATTTGCCGTTACCGTTGTTGTTGCCGGCCACTGACGCCGACGCAATCACCTCGCGCATGCCGGCAATGCTGACGGCTGGCTCCAGATCGGCACCGGCGCCACCCATATCGGTCTTCACCCAGCCGGGGTGCATCACAAACAGGGTCACGCCCTGCGGGCCCCATTCCAGCGATGCGGACTTGACCACCGCGTTCAGCGCGGCTTTGCTGGCGCGATACAGCGTGCCACTGGTCGAGCCCATCTCGCCGATCGAACCCATCAGGCTCGACAGGAAGGCGAATGTTCCCTTGCTTTTGACCAGCTGCGGCGTCAGTGCCGTGATCGCACGCATCGCGCCCAGTACATTGGCGTGCATGACGCCGTCGAAGGCGTGGCTGGAGGGTGCGCTGACGCCCTCGGTGCGCGGGCCGAATACGCCGGCAACATAAATGCATACATCGATACTCATCGGCGCGATATGCGTAGCCAGGCGCGGAAAATCTTCCGCCATGGCCACATCGACGGGAAACACTTCCGCGCCCAGCGCCTTGAGCGGCGCAGCATGGTCGAGATTGCGCACCGTGCCGATCACATTCCAACCGTCGGCCCGATACTGGCGAACGAACTCCTGGCCGAGGCCGCGCGAGGCGCCGATGATGAGTGCGGTTTTCATGGCAAAAGTATTTACCTTCCAGAAACCTAAAATTCGTCATTCCGGCGGAGGCCGGAATCCAGTCCTTCGTTGAACCAAAAGCTTGGAAGGACTGGGTCCCAGCCTGTGACCAACGGAAATCCCTGTGGGACGCTGGGACGACGCGAATTGTTTAGGCAGCTAATTATGTAGATCCAGCACTGGCGCGGTGTTTGAGGCAAAAATGCTCCATAAGCCGCGCCAGTGCTAGGGTTTATATTTACATTATTTCGACTGCCAGCGCCGTTGCTTCGCCGCCGCCGATGCACAGCGAGGCGATGCCACGCTTGCCGCCACGAGCTTTGAGGGCATGCAATAGCGTCACGATCAGGCGCGCACCGGAGGCGCCGATCGGATGGCCGAGCGCGCAGGCGCCGCCGTTCACGTTCACCTTGGCGTGCGGCAGCTTCAAGTCATGCATCGCCGCCATTGTCACCACAGCAAACGCTTCATTGATTTCGTAGAGGTCGACATTGTCCGGGCCCCAGCCGAGTTTCTTGTGCAGCTTGTCGATCGCGCCGACCGGTGCGGTGGTGAACCATTCCGGCTCATGTGCATTCGAGGCGTGACCGACCACGCGAGCGATCGGTTTCAGTCCCCTGGCTTTGGCATCGGATTCTTTCATCAGGATCAGGATTGCCGCGCCATCGGAAATCGATGATGACGTTGCCGCGGTGACAGTGCCATCCTTGGCGAACGCCGGCTTCAGTGCCGGGATTTTTTCCGGTTTGCACTGGCCCGGCGGCTCATCGGTATCGAGCACCACGTCGCCCGCCTTGCCCTTGACCGTGACGCCGGCGATTTCCGCCTTGAAGGCGCCACTGGCCACGGCAGCCTGCGCGCGCTTCACGCTCTCGGCGGCGAAGGCATCCTGCATCTCGCGGGTGAAACCGTATTTGGCGGCAGTAGCGTCGGCGAAGGTGCCCATCGATTTGCCGTCATAGGCGTTTTCGAGCCCGTCGAAAGCCATATGGTCAAGGCATTTCACGTGGCCATAGCGGAAACCCTGGCGCGCTTTCGGCAACAAGTAGGGCGCGTTGGACATCGATTCCATGCCGCCGGCGACGATCACATTGGCCGAGCCGGCAAGGATCGCGTCATGCGCCATCATCACCGTCTTCATGCCGGAGCCGCACACCTTGTTGACGGTGGACGATGCGGTCGACAGCAGCAGCCCGCCGCCCAGTACCGCCTGGCGCGCCGGTGCCTGGCCAACCCCCGCCGGCAATACGCAGCCGATAATCGCCTCGGTAATGTCATCTGCCTTGAGGCCTGATTGCGCCACGGCTGCCTTGATGGCGATGGAAGCAAGTTGCGGCGAACTGAGCGACAGTAACTGCCCGTTCATGCTGCCGATGGGCGTACGTTTTGCAGCGACGATAACGACGGATTCTGCCATGGTGTTCTCCTGTTTTTTGCTGGGTACTGAGCGGTTTGTCGTGCGGTTTCAATGTGCTTGTTTTTTAGGCAGATTCGCCGAACAGTTCTCGGCCAATCAACATTCTTCTGATCTCGTTCGTACCGGCGCCGATGTCGTACAGCTTGGCATCGCGCAGCAAGCGCCCGGCGGGGTAATCATTGATATAGCCATTGCCGCCCAGCGTCTGGATCGCTTCCAGCGCGACTTTCACGGCGGATTCGGACGCGTACAGAATACAGGCGGCGGCATCCTTGCGCGCGGCGCGGCCACGGCCCTGGTCGAGCATTTCGGCAACGCGATAGCTGAAGGCGCGCGACGATTGCAGCGCCACATACATATCGGCCACCTTGCCCTGCATCAGGCCAAACGTGCCGATCGCCTGGCCGAACTGTTTGCGCTGATGCAAATACGGCAGCACGATATCCATCGCGGCTTGCATGATGCCGATCGGCCCGCCGGACAGCACAGTGCGCTCGGTATCGAGGCCGCTCATCAATACCTTCGAGCCGCCGTTGAGCGTGCCCAGAATATTCTCTTCGGGAATCTCGCAATCTTCAAACACCAGCTCGCAGGTGTCGGAGCCGCGCATGCCGAGCTTGTCCAACTTTTGCGCGGTGCTGAAACCCTTCATGCCTTTTTCGACGATGAACGCGGTCATCGCCTTTGAGCCCATGTCCTTCGGTGCGGTGCGCATATAGACGATCAGCACATCGGCGTGCGGGCCATTGGTGATCCACATCTTGTTGCCGTTGGCAATATAGCGGTCGCCTTTTTTCTCGGCGCGGCAGGACATCGAGCCGACCACGTCGGAGCCTGCGCCCGGTTCGGACATCGCCAGCGCGCCGACAAATTCGCCCGAGCACAGCTTGGGTAAATATCTGGCCTTCTGCGCTTCGGTGCCGTTCAGATACAGATTGTTTACGCATAAATTCGAATGCGCGCCATAAGCCAGGCCCACCGAGGCCGAGGCGCGCGAGACTTCTTCCATCGCCACGGTATGCGCCAGATAGCCCATGCCGGTGCCGCCGTATTCCTCGGCCACGGAAATGCCGAGCAGACCGAGGTCGCCAAGCTTTTTCCACATATCCATCGGGAAGGCGTTGTCATGGTCGATTTGTGCCGCGCGCGGCGCCAGTTCGACGTCGCACATGCGTTTGACGGTATCGCGCAGGGCATCGGTATCGTCGGTGATATGGGTGTCAAAAATCATCTTGTTATCCTGAAGTCTGTTCGCTGTTTCAATAAACGCTATTTTGCGCCCATTCTGATGGCGCCATCCAGCCTGATCACTTCGCCGTTCAGCACTTCGTTCTCGATAATGTGCCTGGCAAGGGCCGCATATTCATCTGGCCGGCCGAGGCGCGGCGGGAACGGCACCTGCGCACCCAGCGAGGCGCGGATTTCCTCGGACATGCCGGCAAGCATCGGGGTATCAAAAATCCCCGGCGCGATGGTCATCACGCGGATGCCGAACTTGGCCAGTTCGCGGGCGATCGGCAGGGTCATGCCATTGACGCCGGCCTTGGAAGCCGCATAACCGGCCTGGCCGATTTGCCCTTCGAAGGACGCCACCGACGAGGTATTGATAATCACGCCGCGCTCGCCGGATGCATTCGGCGTTCGTGTCGACATCGCACTGGCCGCGAGACGAATCACGTTGAAGGTGCCGATCAGGTTGATATTGATGGTGCGGGTGAAGTTCGCAAGGGAATGCGGCCCGCTTTTGCCGACCACGCGCTCGCCTGGGGCCACACCCGCGCAATTGACGGCGCCATGAATGCCGCCGAATGCGGAAACGCAAAGGTCTACCGCCGCCTGCACGCTGGCTTCATTGGTCACATCGGTTTCAATGAATTTGGCCTTGGCGCCGAATTCTGTGGCCATTTTTTCGCCGGCCGCCTTGTTGACATCGGCGAGCACGACATTGCCGCCATGGGCCACCAGCAGGCGGGCGGTTGCCGCGCCCAGCCCCGAGCCGCCGCCGGCGACGAGGAAGGTGTGATTCTGGATTTGCAT
>JANMXS010000242.1:0-4796 GCA_031394335.1 Burkholderiales bacterium | reverse complement strand
CGCGGCTTTAGCCGTGCGTTTAAGCGCCGTTTGCGTGGACGACTCAGGCGCAACCGGTGCAGGCAGGGGCTCGCCGAAAAGATCAAATTGGGAAGACATACTCAATTGGTTCCAAAAACGTACTGTCATATATGCCAGGGCATCAACACGCTATGATTATGTCCATATGCCGCGCCATTGTGCCGCTAATAACCGGATAGGAAAAGTGATGCGCGCCCGCCCGAACCCACGCTGGATCGCTTGCGCGATAACCCTGCTCACCCTGTTCGCAATGTCGGCACAGGCACAGTGGCAGACGGATCCAGGTGTGGTGCTGGTCGGCCGCGTCGTGACCATGAATGATGCCGGCGAAGTGCTGCCTGATGCGCGTGTCTGGATTCGCAACGGCAAGATTGAGGCCGTTGCCAGCGGGCGTGACGCATTGCCGGCCGCCGCCAACGGCGCCGTGGTCATCAATACCCGCGGCAGCATCTACCCGGGCATGATCGACCTGCACAATCATCCGGAGTATGCCCACTATCCCCTGCTGCCGATCGCGCGTAAATACAAGGATCGTTACGAATGGCGCTGGTATGACGACGATTACAACAAGCGCATCACCTTCCCGCAGATCGTGCTGACCGGCGCGAATTACTACGATCTGGGGCTGGAGATCGGTCGCTACGGCGAATACAAGGCGCTGGTCGGTGGCGCGACCTCGCTGCAGGGCGGGCGTGTGGCGCAGCCCTACGCCAGGGAAGAATGTCTGGTGCGCAATATCGAAACCTCACCGGTAACCGCGCGCCATGCCTACAGCCGGGTGGATATTGGCCGCGATGCGGAGGAGTGGAAAAAAATCCAGGATGACTACAGCAAGGGCATCCTTGTGGTGCATCTCGCCGAGGGCCCCAGCGCGCGCATGGCCGATGAATTTCGCTACATAAAACAAAGCGGATTGCTGGGCCCCAACCTGATCGCGATTCACGGCGTGGGCCTGACCGAGGCGCAGTTGAAGGAAATGGCCGCAGTGAAAGCCCGACTGGTCTGGTCGCCGCTGTCGAACTTTATCCTCTACGGCAAGACCGCCAATATTGATGCCGCGCATCGCGCCGGGGTCGCCATCAGCCTGGCGCCGGACTGGGCGCCGTCGGGTAGTAAATCGATTCTGGGCGAGTTGAAGGTCGCTGATCTGGTCAACCGGAATGAATTGAAAGCACCCTTCACCGACCGTGAATTGGTCGAAATGGTAACGCGGCGTCCGGCGGAAGCGATGAAGTGGGGTGACCAACTGGGGCAGATCGCGCCGGGTTTTCTGGCCGATGTGATCGTGGTCGACAGTCGCAACGCCGACCCGTACCGGAATCTGATCGAAGCGGTGGAGGAAAATATCGCCTTGGTCTTTGTGCGTGGTGAACCGCTGTATGGCGACGCCATCCTGCTGCAAAACGCGCGGCGCGGCAGTGCCGACCTGGAACAGCTCACCGATTTCGGCGGCAAACGCGCCAAAGCCATCGCCCCCAATTGCGCGAATACCGCGCTGCCGGTGATGAGTCTCAGGGACACCATGACGCGTCTGCAGGAAGGGATGAACTTCGACGCGGCGTACACCGCGAAAAAGGTCTCGATCGAGCAATTCACGAAGGACCTGGCCCAGTGCGGTATCGCCAAACCCGGCGATCCGCCGACCCTGGACGATGCAAAGCGCATGCTGTCCTGTCGCTACGGTCTGCCCTTCGAGCCGACCCAACTCAGCCCGTTGACCACCAATGATGATGCGGAATTTTTCAAGCGGCTGCTGGCCAACCCGAATCTTCCCGCGTATCTGCAGCAGCTGCCGCGCTACTACCAGTAGCCACGGCAAACACAATCAAGGCGCCAGCCGGCTGATCTGCCAGCTGCCGCCGTCAAGGCGATAGAGAATTCGATCATGCAAGCGGCTTGAACGGCCCTGCCAGAATTCGATGCGATCCGGTACCAGCCGATAGCCGCCCCAGTGCGGCGGTCGCGGCGGATTCAGCATGAACTTGGCGGCATATTCCGCTGCGCGCGCCACCAGCACCGCTCGCGAGCCGATGACTTCGCTTTGCGGCGAGGCCCAGGCGCCGATGCGCGAATCAAGTGGGCGAGAGGCGAAGTAGGCATCGCTGTCGGCCTCGCTGATCTTTTCGACACGGCCCTCCAGGCGCACCACGCGTTCAAGCTCCACCCAGTGGAATTGCAGTGCGGCATGGGGATTGGCCGCCAGTTCGCGCCCTTTGCGGCTCTGGTAGTTGGTAAACCATACCGGTCCGCGCTCGTCAATCCCCTTAATGAGAACCACGCGCGTCGATGGCCGACCCTCGGCACCGACGGTGGCCAGCGTCATGGCATTGGGTTCGGGCAGCTGGGCCTGGATGGCTTGGTTCAGCCATTTTTCAAACTGCACCAGCGGCGTGGCCGCCACATTGCCCTCGGCAAGCGAGGCCAATTTATAGTCTTTGCGCAGATCGGCGATGTTCATTTTGTCTACCGGGAGAGTGATTTTCGGGCGAGACGGGCGATGCTGGGTTCGGCAGTACGCGCCACCTCGGCGATGCTTACCCATTGAAAACCCAGCGATTCATCGCTGAGTACCACGTCATGTTGGCCGGCATCGACCATATACCTGAGGTCATAGTGCAGATGCGCAGGCTCGATGATGCCGCCTTTGCGGCGTGCCGGAATAGGGTGCACATCGACGTCGATCAGGGTCTCCTCGGCGAGGCGCAATTGGGCGATTCCGGACTCTTCAAGTGCTTCGCGAAGTGCAGCGTGGGCGGGCGATGCATCGGTTTCATCGAGGTGTCCACCCGGTTGCAGCCAGCGATCGAGCTGCGCGTGGTGCAGCAGCAGGGCATGTGTGTTTTCGCGGTTGCGCACCCATGCCGACGCGGTGATATGTCCTTCAAGCGTACTGCGTCGCCACCATGCCGAGGGATGGCGTTGAACAAAAGAAATGGTATCGAGTCGATGCTGCTCTTCAATGCTGTCGAGTGAGCAATGTGCTGACAGGCGTGAAATGAGGTCTTGGGTGTTCATCGAAAAAGCGTTGAAGGAACAGAAAAAAACAGCGAGTTTTGTATCGTAGCGGCAGTATGTGAATCCTACCAGCGCAGATAGGAAAAACACTTAGACGGCCTCTCCGTTGCACGATTACGACAAGGGGTTGCACATTCGAGTGAATAATGCGCTATATTTGCGTCCGTGAGACGGAATTGCACTCTGAAGCGATCGTGCGCCGCCGCATGTTTTCAGGGATATTTTGACAACAGACTGGAGGATTTACATGGCTGCAAAGAAACCCGCTGCAAAGAAACCCGCTGCCAAAAAACCGGCCGCAAAAAAGCCGGCAGCCAAGAAGCCGGCCGCCAAGAAACCCGCAGCAAAGAAACCTGCTGCCAAGAAACCTGCCGCAAAAAAGCCCGCCGCGAAGAAACCAGCCGCCAAGCGCAAGCCCAACGCAGCGTTCATGAAGCCCGTTACCCCGAGCAGCATGCTCGCTGCCGTAATCGGCGCCACTCCGTCGCCGCGCACGGAAATCACCAAGAAAATCTGGGATTACATCAAGAAGAACAAACTTCAGGATGCCGTCAACAGACGCATGATCAACGCGGACGAGAAGCTCAAAGCCGTGTTTGGTGGCAAGAAATCCGTTTCGATGTTCGAAATGACCAAGCTGGTCTCTGCACACCTCAAGTAAGCCGCTAGCGGTTTACCGAGGCAGAACAAAGCCGACAACGCCTGGCGTTGTCGGCTTTTTTATTGGTGGCTGCCGCAGTTTGCGGAAGCTCGCTTGCCCCGTCTTTCGATTCTTCCCGGTTGCGGCCTAAAATGGGCGCCTCCCGTCTGCAGAAAGCCTGCCATGCCCACTACCAACCATGCCGTTCGCCTTATCGCTCGCCCGGTCGGCGAACCCAAGCGCAGCGATTTCTCATTTACTGACGAGCCGATACCGGCATTGCAGGACGGCCAGGTATTGCTGAAAACGCTCTATCTTTCACTGGATCCGGCGATGCGTGGCTGGATGAACGAGGGCAAGTCTTACATCGCGCCGGTCGGCCTTGGCGAGGTGATGCGTGCCGGCGGCATCGGCCAGGTGGTGGAATCGCGCCATCCGAAATTCGCAGTCGGCGATTACCTGTCGGGCATGACCAATGTGCAAACCTGGTGCGTCACCGACGGCCGCGGCTTTACCAGGGTCGACCCTAAGCTGGCGCCGCTGACCAGCTACCTCAATGTGCTGGGCATGCCCGGCATGACTGCCTACTGGGGCCTGCTGGATGTCGGCCAGCCCAAGGCCGGCGAAACCGTGGTGGTATCCGGCGCTGCCGGTGCGGTCGGTGCCACCGTCGGGCAAGTCGCGAAAATCAAAGGCTGTCGCGTGGTCGGCATTGCCGGCGGCAAGGACAAATGTGATTACGCAGTGAAAACCCTGGGCTTCGATGCCTGCGTGGATTACAAAAGCGAGGATGTGCGCAAGGCGCTGAAGGTGGCCTGCCCGAACGGCATCGATGTCTATTTCGACAACGTTGGCGGCGAAATCCTCGATATCGTGCTGGGCCAGATCAACCTGAAAGCGCGCATTGTCATTTGCGGCGCCATTTCCCAGTACAACAACACCACGGCGGTAAAGGGGCCGGCCAATTACCTGTCGCTGCTGGTCAATCGGGCGCGCATGGAAGGTATCGTCGTGTTCGACTATGCGCCGAAATACAAGGAAGCCGCGATCGAGATGGGCGGCTGGCTGGCAGCGGGCAAGATGGTCTCGAAGGAGCATGTGGTGGAAGGCATCGATACCT
>JANMXS010000241.1:0-12473 GCA_031394335.1 Burkholderiales bacterium | reverse complement strand
CACGCCGATAGCGGCAGCGAGCTCGCCATTGATCAGCATCTCGCTCATCTTCTTGCCTTTCTCGATCGGCACTACATTGGCCGGCGGCTGGTATTCGACGACATGCTCGTCGCCCGAAAGCACCCAGGTGATCTTGCTCAGGTCGACGCCGTATTCATCCTGCAGCACGCTGCGCGCCCACACGCCGGTGGTGACCGTATAGCCGCGATTGACGCCGACGCGTTTGCCCTCAAGGTCTTTCGG
The DNA here is from genome assembly GCA_031394335.1 of Burkholderiales bacterium. Taxonomy (GTDB): domain Bacteria; phylum Pseudomonadota; class Gammaproteobacteria; order Burkholderiales; family Usitatibacteraceae; genus UKL13-2. Next base: position 12,230 of record JANMXS010000241.1, on the reverse strand, counting down.
GCTGCGGATGCCGGCATTCGTGTTGATCATGATGGCGCCGTGATGAAATGCGCGCACCAGGAAAATCGGCATGGCGGTCATGCGTTTGCCGTGGGCCCTGGCGCAGATATAGGTGGTGATGGCCATTTCGCTGATGTCGAATTCGAGCCCGCGCACCATGCGGCGAAAGCCGTCGACCAGCACCGGCACGTCCTCGAAGTCGAACGCGAAGGTGTCCGGTTTGACCGTACCGTCCTTCAGCGCCTGGTTATTGCCCTGGGTGCGGGTGACGGTTTTGAATTTTGGTTTGGACATGATGAAAATTTCTCCGAGATTTTTTTGAATGTTTTTTATGGCGATGCTGAATCAGCAACCGTGATCAGCAACAGGAAGGGTCGTAGCCTTCAGGCACCGCCAATGCCGCTTTCATCCAGGCATACGGCAGATCGTCGTTGCTTACTTCTTCAGCGCGTTTGAAAATCTTGAAGTGATGGCGCGTTTTGTCGGCGGTCCAGAACGCAACCACGGTTTCCAGTGGCGGGCAGCCGGGCAGAGTACAGGCCAGCTCCAAGACCAGCACAGCTTCGTCCGGCGCCAGCGCGAAACGCGCGCGGGTCGAGGCCTCGATGCGGTTGAGGTCATCGAGCTGCGCGGGGCTTTTCTTGAAGGTGCCCAACATGGCAGTAATGAAGTTCCAATTTTGGCGTGAAAATAACGACGATACGTTGACAGAAATTTTACCGAAAGATACCGTGGATGCATCAACAAAGAACGTTGTTCCACATAGCGGACAGTACCTGGCGGACAGTTCGTGCCGTACAACCGCAGCGGACAAACATAGCGAGGCAATCATGGCCATCAGTGAATCGCGCGCGGCAGCCGCCAGTACCCAGTTCCGTGTGCAGTATCCCAATTCGCGTCCGCGCCGCATTCGTATTATCGGCCTCGGCGAGGGCGGCGGGCGCATCGCGCAGGAAATCGGGCGGCGCGGCCTGCGTGAAGTGGAAATCATCGCCACCGGCGATTACGCCAAGCATCATGCCGAAGCGGTGGTGAAGGGCTTTACCGACGATGCCCGCGACCTGCATCGCCAGCTGGCGGAGGCCGACATCATTTTCATGATCGCGGTCAGCGGCGATCAGGTGGAGTTTGCGCGGGTGGTGTCGCGGGTCGCGCACGAGCTCGGCAAGCTGGTGACCGGTGTGCTGATCGAGCCACGCAGCACCGCATCGGTGAAAGATGCCGCCACCCTGGATACCCTGCGCGCCGGCGCCGACATGCTGGTGATTGGTTCGGATGAAAGCTATCTTGAAGAAATGCTCAGCGCCCTGGGGGCGACGGATGCCGCGTCCTAGTTGTCCGGATGCAGATGGATGTGCTTCCTGGGTTTCAGATAGGACGAGTTCACTTCGACCGGTACCAGGTTGATGTGACCGTGGCGCACACCCTTTTCGGCGATCAGCATTTCCGCAAATTTTGTCACGGCAGCCGTTGGTCCCTGCAGGATGATCGACTCGATGCAGTTTTCATGGTCGAGATGCGCGTGCATTGAGGCTACCGCCACATCGTGATGGGCATGCTGCAGAGAGGTGAGCCGCTCCGCCAGCCGGCGTTCGTGGTGGTTGTAGACATAGCTCAGATTGGCCACGCAGTATTTTGCGGTCCCCGTCACCAGTCCGCGCTCGCCCAATTCGCGGCGAATCAAATCGCGAAATGCTTCCGAACGATTCTCGTAACCTCTTTGTTGCGCAAGCGCATCGAATTTGTCAGCCAGGTCGTCTTCGATGGATACGGTGAGTCGGCGCATGTCTTCCTTTCGGTTTCGTTTATGCCATTAACCAGCGCAGCATAAACGAGTTTTCGCCACCGTATCGCCTGCTGCATCTGAGGCGGTGTCGCGTGTCAGTCAACTCAGAAACGCGCGATCACGTTGACACGAAATGAGCGCGATTCAATCGGATGAAAGTGCTTGTCGAACACGCCTTCCGCTGGCTCCCCAGGCAAGCGCGAGATATAGCCGTAATCAATCGCGGCATCCTTGCGGTTGGTGAGATTGAAGGCCTCCAGGTCCACTTGTAATTTTGAGGTGAACTTGTAACCGATGCGCCCATTGAGCGTCGCGGTTTTACTCGAGCGTACAGTATTGTCCTCAAGCAAGGGACGTGGGCCAAAGTAGCGTAATTGCAGACCGCCAAAAAACGCGCCCAGATTATCGACCGCGATTGCCAGCGAGGCTACACCCTCGATCGAGCCGGGAATGCGATTGCCAACCGGGTCGAAATTACGATAACGCGCCTGCGCAAATGCGATATCGGCATCGATCGTCAGCCAGTTGGTCGGCTTGTAGTAATTGGAAAATTCAAAACCGATTCGACGGCTCGGGCGCCCGGTGTCGGCGGTGGTGCCGGCATCGCCCTGAAACAGCAATTCGGAATCGAAATCGAGGCGGTAAACCGACAGGCTGCTCTGCAAACCCGGAAAAAATTCCGTCCGCACGCCGCCTTCCAGCCCACGCGATCGTACCAGCGGTTTTTCGCGCGTCGCGGCGGCGGTCGGATCGCGCGGATCGACCGATATCGTGGTGCCGCGCGCATCATTGCTGTGAAAGCCGCCACCGATGTTGAAATAATATTCGGTCTTTGCCCAGGGTCCAAAAATCAGGCTCAGTTTCGGGTTGGCAAGATTGGCCGAAGCTTTGCCGGAATTGGCGTCCAGATTGCTCTGCACATCGTTGCGGTAATAATCCTCGCGCACACCGGCAACGGTTTTGAACCATTCACTCCACTTGGTCGCATTCTCGAAATAGACGCCGATGCTGCTTTCCAGCACATGATCCTGGCGCGTGGTGGACAGTCGCTGACGCGCGCGGGTCGAGTAAAGACCGTTATGGATATTGTCATTCTGAAGCTGCACGCCGACGGTGTTCTCGGAATTGAAGCTCATCAGCGGCATCTGCCAGGTATGGCTGACATTGACACCGGTGGTCACCCGGCGGTCCGGCTGATTGAACTGGTCACCATCGACCGGATTGTCGAGGAAATAGGTGAAATTTGAATACAGATCGAGTTGCTGTGAAATCACATAGGCATTGAATTTGGTTGCGCGGTTTTCGTTCGATTTTTGCCACGAAGTCGACAGACTGTAGCGGTGGGCGTTGCCGCCATCCGTCGGGTCGAGCGCATCGAATCGTCCCGATAGCAGCCCGGAATCGATGGCACGCTGTGGAATCTGGTCGGTGACATTCCAGCGCGCCTTGTATGCCATCAGGCTGACATTGAAACCGTTGGATTCGGTTCCCTCGCTGTAACGCAGCACGCCATTGGCCTTGCGGTAGTCATCGCCATGCACGAACGGCCCGTCGTTATGAAACAGCTCAATGGCGTACAGCAGGTTGCCGTTGCCGAACTTCGGCGAATCGGCCAGCAAGGTGCGCGCAAAACCGTTTTGCCCGAAACCTACGCTGGCAATGCCTGCCGACAGGCGGTTGGCATAGATCACACCGACCGAGCCCGCCGAGGCAAAATCCCCTTGGTCGGCGTAATAGGGTCCTTTGCGGTATTCAAGACGCGCGGCGAGTTCGTGAATCAGAAAGTTCAGGTCGGTCCAGCCTTGGCCGTGGGCGTGCGTACGCTCGTTGACCAACATGCCGTCGACCGTGGTGCGCAGGTCAGTACCGTGATCGAGGTTCAGGCCGCGCAGATAAAACTGGTTCGCCTTGCCTTCGCCGCTGTGCTGACTGACGATCAAGCCCGGGGTGGCCTCGAGCAATTCGCCGGGTCGATAAACAGTACGTGCCTCCAACTGTTTTTGCGTCACGACCCCGGCGCTGGCGGCGTCGGATATGCCGATCTGGCTGATCCGGGAGCCCTCGACAACGACCGTTTCCAGCTGGCTGGACGCTTCGGCACTCCATGTGTTCAGTGAAATTGTGGATAGTCCAATGATGGCTGCGGCAATTTTGGTGAAGTGAAATGTCTGTCGGGATTCACGGCGTTTTACGTTCATTGAGATCATCCTGTCCGCGTTGAATGTGTTTGCCTGCAAAGGCGGTGCAAGCTGCCATGCAGGTCCACCGCAGGCATGGCAGCACAAGGTGAGGGATGTTGCTGCATTACCAGAAGAGTATGACATTTCTATAAATCGTCATACCAAGGCGTAAATAAATAAATCAAAAAAACGTTAATTATGAATAATGCCTAAATTGTCATACCCATAGCCGTTACGCATCGCCATCGCCATCGGATTCACCAGGGATGAAAATTTTCGATTGGTGCCTTGCAGGGTCGCTTGGCCGCTGTTCGCAAAATGCCTGTTTTGCATGGGGGAACGATGTCTTGCGCAAACGAACACGCCTCGCTACAGTCAGGGGCATAACAACAACGATCACCATAAAATTTCGAGGAGCTTCCATGCGCGCCATACCGGTATTCCTGCTGTTTTTATCTTCACTATGCGGTGCCGCAGCGGGCGCCCAATCGTTTGCCGATCTGGCCCAGAACGACAGCCCGACGCGACACCAGAAGCTGGTCGAGGCGGCCAAGAAGGAAGGTTCTGTCACTTTCTACACCTCGATTGCCGAGAAGGACGGCCCGGCGTTGGCGGCGGACTTCGAGAAACGCTACGGCATCAAGGTCAATATCTGGCGCGCCTCGTCCACCAAGGTGCTGCAACGCGTGGTGGTTGAAGCGCAGGCCCATCGCTGGGATTTCGATGCGGTCGATATCTCCGCCCCCGAAATGGAGGCGCTGTATCGCGAGAAGACCCTGCAGGAAGTGCGTTCCGCCTTTCATGCCGATCTGTTCCCTGAAACCATGCCCGCCCATCGCGGCTGGGCGCCGCAGTTCCTCAGCGTATTCGTGCAGGCTTACAACACCAATCTGGTGAAAAAAGCGGATTTGCCCAAGAGCTATGACGATCTGCTTGATCCGAAATGGAAGGGCAAGCTCGCGGTGGAAGCCAAGGACAACGAATGGTATTGCGGCCTGATGAAACACCTGGGCGAGGAAAAAGGCAGCAAGCTGTTCAAGGAACTGGTCAGCAAGAACGGCTGGTCGGTGCGCAGCGGGCATTCGTTATTGAACAATATGGTGGTCTCTGGCGAAGTGCCGCTGGCTTTGACGGTGTACAGCTACATGACCGAGCAGGCCAAGCAGAAAGGTGCACCGGTGGATTGGTTCACGATCGACCCGGTAATCGGTCGTTCCAACGGCATCGGTGTGTCGAAAAAGCCGCCGCATCCGAATGCGGCATTGCTGTTTTACGAATACATGATCAGCGATGCGCAGCCGTTGATCGTGAAGATGAACTACCTCTCGCCAAGCAAGAAAGTGGAATCGCCGCTTAAAGGCGTGAAGATCAACTACATCGATCCATCGGCTTCGCTGGATGATGTGGCGCGTTGCACCAAGGCGTATGAGGATTTGTTGAAGGTGCAGGCGAAGTAATCGACGGCAAAGCGACGTCGGTCATTTTTTCAATAGCGGGCATCCGCGTGGGCTCGCGGCGCGGGCTCACCCTACGGCAAAGGCATTGCAGCCGTAAATGATGCAACGAACCGTAGGGTGGGCAAAAGCGAAGCGTTGCCCATGCGCTTTGACGATAAGACCGCGGCGTGACAAACCGTTATTAAAAAAACGTAGAACGCCATCTGGCGCGCCGCTCGAAGCATTTTCGGCCCACGAAGCGCGCCCCTGCTGGAGTTTGATAACTTCGCCTGTTACTGCGGCACCACCGCATCCGCCAGCGCAATCCGTTTCATCAGCCTCCGCTGCGAGCCGTCGAAGTCCTTGCGCGCATGGGTGGAGCAACGGTTATCCCACATCAGGATATCGCCGACCTGCCAGTGGTGTTCGTAGATGAAGCGCTGCTGCTCGCAATGGTCGCTGATCAGTCGCAGCAGCTCGCGGCTTTCGCCTTCGGGCAGGCCGATGATCTGGTCGGTCATCAGGCGCGAAACGAACAGCGATTTGCGACCGGTTTCGGGAATGGTGCGCACCATCGGATGAATGGCGTGTTGCGCTTCTTCGTCGATCTTCTTCGCGGCGGCGCTGGTGGCGCCGTAATCATAGGTGTTGAGCGCCTTGCGGCCTTCGATTTTGACCTTGATCGCATCGGGCAGGGTGTCGTAAGCGCTGTACATATTGGCGAAACAGGTCTCGCCGCCCTTGTCGGGAATTTCGATGGCGTGCAGGGCGGTGGCGCGCGTCGGTTTTTTCTGGTGCACGCGGTCGAAGTGGAATGACAGCTCGCCATCCGGCAGCGCGCCCACCAATTGGCCGTTTTCGCGAATATTGGAGATGATCATCACTTCCTGCCGCGTCGACAGCGGGCTCAGCTTGCGGGCGTTTTCGATGGTGCCCATGCGCGCCATGAAGGCGACGAACTCATCGTCGGACAGCACCTTCGGGCAGCGGATCAGCATCACCAGATGCTGGTACCAGGCCTGATTGAAGGCGTCGCGCTCGGCATCGCTGAAATTACGCGGGTCGAAGCCGACAGCCTCGGCGCCGATGGCGGCGCTTAAGGGGCGAAAGGTGAGTGCCATTGCGATCTCCTGAAATGCATGAACTGCGTGTTGATGGCTACGTGTTGATGCCTACTTGTTGATGCCTTTGAGCACAATCTGCTCGAACAGGGCCGTTGATTTATTCGACTCCTCCAGCAGCACCGCCGGGTCCAGCACCTTCATGGCCTTGTTGAACGTCATCGGGATTTTTTTCTGCGAGGTGACATAACCGATCTTGGCCAGCACCTGCTGCGATTCTTCACTGAGCAGGTATTCATAGAACAGCACCGCCGCGTGCGGATGCACCGCGTGCTTCGATACGCCGACGCCGTTCGGAATCGCGATCGCGGGTTCAATCACAAACCAGTCGATCGGCGAGCCTTTTTTCTTCAACGTATCCGGGTCGCTGTTGTAAACCGTTAGCGCCACCGGCACTTCGCCGGCGCCGACCAGATTGTTCAGCAGCGAATGACCGGTGCGCAGTTGCAGGCCATTGGTCGCCACCAGATCGCGCCAGAATTTTTCGCCTTTCTCAGGCCCCATCTGCTTGATGACTTCCGCAAACCATTCATGGTCGGAGGCTTCCATCGACAGCTTGCCCTTCCATTTCGGATCGAGCAGGTCGGTGTAGGTTTTCGGCAGGTCTTCTTTTTTAACTTTGTCGGTGTTGTAGGACTGCACAAACATATACAGCTGTGTGGCCGCCCATTCGCGGTGCGCGGGCAGGGCCCAGGCCTGCAATTCACTGTGCACTGGCGCGTTGACGCGTTGCAGCAGGCCTTCCATACGCATCGCTTCCATCGGCGGCGTGATGCATTCCACCACGTCAAATGCCGGCTTGCCGCCGCGCGATTCGGAGACGATGCGCTGCAACACATTTTCCGAACGCGAGCGCCACAGATTTACTTTGACGCCATATTTGCTTTCGAAGCCGGCGATGATCACGCGCAGGTATTCGATCGGGGTGGTGGCGTAGAGGGTGAGGGAGCCTTCCTTCTTTGCGCCTTCGATAAGTTTTATCTGGCGATCGGGGGCGTCGTAAAGGGCGATTGAGGCGGTGGATTGGGCGTGCGCCGCGGCGGAGAGCAGAAAGAAGGTTAGAGCGAAGATTCTCAGCGGGTGGCGCATGTTCGTATCTCCTCAGATATTTCGTGATGCCTGCCTTGTCGATTCCCCCCTTTGGAAAAGGGGGGCAGGGGGGATTTTCGGTGTTGCCACATCGGTGCCGGTGTTAAATCCCCCTCAATCCCCCTTTTCCAAAGGGGGAAGTGCCAATTGAGCGTTCAGTAAGCCACATTGATATTTTTGATCTGCGTGTAACTCATCAGTTCTCCGATGGAATGCTCACGCCCGATGCCGCTGTCCTTGTAACCCCCGAACGGCGCGCCCTTGAAGCGTTTGCCGCCGTGGCCATTGATCCACACATAGCCGGCTTCGACCGCGTCCGCCATGCGCATCGCGGTGCCGAGGTCGTTGGTCCAGATATTAGCGCAGAGGCCGAACTCGATATCGTTCACTTCATGCAGCATGGTGACCTCGTCGTCCCAAGTGAGTACACCCATCACCGGGCCGAAGATTTCTTCCTGCTCGATTGTCATGCCGTGTTTGACGCCGTCGAAAATCGTCGCATCGACGAAGTAACCTTTCTTGAGCTGCTCGCCGGCAGCATGGCCGCCGCCATAAACCAGTTTTGCGCCTTCTTTTTTGCCGGCCTCGATATAGGCCATCACCCGGTTGTAGTGTTCGCGGGTGATCACCGGGCCCATCTGCGTGGTTTCGAGTTCGGGCAGGCCGATACGGATTTTTTTCACGCGCTCGATCACCGCAGCCATGAATTGATCGTGGATTTTCCGGTGCACGAACACGCGTGAATTGGAGCCGCAGGATTGGCCCTGCGACACCGTGAAGTTCATGCCCGCCACCGCCGCCGCCGCCGCCTTTTCAATATCCACATCCGGGTAAATGATCAGCGGATTTTTGCCGCCCAGTTCCAGACTCACGTTCTTGATCCCGGCTGAGGCCATGATCGCCTTGCCGGTCTCGACGCTGCCGGTGAAGGCGATGCGCCGCACGTCCTTGTGGCGCGTCAACGGCGCGCCGCAATTGGGGCCGTCGCCGGTGACGATATTCACCACGCCCGGCGGGAAGTGTTCCTGGATCAATTTGCCCATCAGCAGCGCCGACAGTGGCGTTTGCTCGGCCGGTTTCAGGATCACGGTATTGCCGGCGACCAGACCCGGCGCAATCTTGCCGGCGGCGAACGAAATCGGATGGTTGAAAGGAATGATGCGCGCCACCACGCCATACGGTTCGGGCCGCGTGTAATCGAGGCCACCGCCGGGAGTGGGGATGGTCTCGCCCTTCATTTCCATGCCGAGGCCGCCGAAAAAATCATGCAACGAGGCGCCTTTTTTGGCGTCGTCGATCATCGGCAAAAACGCATTGCCGCTGTCGAGCGCATCGAGCATGCCGAACTCGCGCGCCATGCCGCGCACGCCATTCGCAAACGCCTTGCAATGCTTGACGCGCTCATCCACGTGCATCTTGCTCCACGCCGGAAACGCGGCCTTGCCAGCTTCAACCGCGAGCTGGATATCTTCCGCATTGCCGTCCGGCACATCCGCCAGCGGCTCGTCGTAGGCGGGGTTGAGCGTGGTGTAGCGCTTGCCGGAGCGGCTTTCCACCCACTTGCCGCCAATCATCATTTTCCAGCCCTGCGTTTCCTGTTCGGCCATGGCGAGCACTTGTGCGCCGAAAGTGTCGGTGAGATTCATCTTCATTCCTGATTAAGGTTAATTACTTACTTTGCTTGACGATGATTTCGTCGTAGAGCTTGCTCCATTTTTCCTGCTGGTCGATGACCGCGGCCGGGTCAAGGAAACGGATGGGAACCTTGGTCAAGGGCGAATCGATGGCGCGGCTGGAAGGCACAAAATCTTTTTTGGCGAGAATCGCCTGGCCTTCGCTCAGCATGAAATCGTAGAACAGCAGTGCGGCATTGGGATGCGGTGCGGCGCGTGACACGCCGATGCCGGAGGGCAGGGCGATCGCCGGGCCGATGGTGAACCAGTCGATCGGCGCGCCCTTGTTTTTCAACTGTTCGACGCGGTAGTTGTACACCGTCAGCGCCAGTGGCACTTCGCCGGACACCACCAGATTGGTCAGCAGGGTATGCCCCTTGCGCACCGACAGACCGTTATTGCGCGCGATATCGCGGAAGATCTGCAGCGCCCTGGTTTCACCGAGCTCGTTGGCGATGGCGGCCAGCCATTGCGGGTCGTCGGCCTCGATACCGAGTTTGCCCTTCCATTGCGGCTGTGCCAATTCCTCGAACGTCTTCGGCAAGTCTTCCTTGCGGATCAGCTTGGTGTTGTAGGCCTGCGTGAACAGATTGAGCCGCGTACTCACCCACTCCTTGTGCGCCGGCACCGCCTGCGCCAGCAGATCGGTGTGGAATACGGAGTTCACCGGCTGCAGCAATTTTTCGCGGCTGAGCGATTCCAGCTCGGGGCTGATGGTTTCGACCACGTCAAAATCGCGGCGCCCGCCCTGTGCCTCGGTGACGATGCGCTGCAGGATTTTTTCCGAACTGGCACGCCACAGCTTTATTTTTACGCCATATTTATTTTCGAACACCGCCGCCAGCGCCGCAACGTCTTCAGTGCCCAGCGACGTGTAGAGGCTGAGTTCGCCTTCTTTTTTCGCCCTGGACGCGAGCAATGCGGCGCGATCCGGCCCCTCGTATACCGCCAGCCTGGCCAGTGTTTCCTGCGCTGCCAGCGGCGTCGATGCGATGCTGGTTGCCAGCAGCAGTCCCACATATGCAAGGCGCCCGACAAAGTGGCAGTGGTTCATGCGCGTTCAGTGCATGCAGGAACCACCGTCGACCACGAGGGTCTGGCCGGTGATGAAATCGCTGTCGCTTGATGCGAAGAACACCACCGCACCGGTCAAATCTTCCGGTGTCTGTACGCGCTTGAGCGCGCGCGCATTGGCGGCGGCGGCGCGCATTTTCAGCACATCATCGTCGGGATTTTCTTCCGACAGGGTGCTGCCTGGTGCGACGCAGTTCACACAGATGCCGTCCTTGCCGACTTCATTGGCCAGCGTCTTGGTAAAGCCCAGTATGCCGGCCTTTGAAGTCACGTAATGAATGCGGCTGGGCGAGCCCTTCAATGCGGTGCCGGAGCTGACATTGATGATCTTGCCGTACCCCTGCGCGCGCATTTGCGGCACCACGGCGCGACTGGCCAGCCAGGTGCCCTTCACGTTCACGCTCATCATCCGATCCCATTCGTCGATGGTGATCTGGTCGAAGGGCGAGCGCGACATCGGCACGGTGGCGAAGATGGCGGCGTTGTTGACCAGCACATCGATGCGTCCGAACTTTGCAATCGCCTGCTGCGCCATATTCGTCACGCTGGCTTCATTGGCGACATCGGTTTGCACCGCGATGGCTTGATGGCCTTGCGTATTGAGTTCGGCGGCGAGTGCCTCACCCGCCTTGCCATCGAGTTCGGCAATCACGACTTTCGCACCTTCGGCGGCGAGGCGTGTTGCATAAGCCTTGCCGATGCCATGTCCACCCCCGGTGATGATTGCCACGCGTCCATCCAGTCTGCCTGCCATTGCTGCTCCTCGTTTGCGTCGTCATTCCAGCAACGGCTGAAATCCAGACCTTCGTATTATTAAAACCTACGATGGACTGGGCCCCAGCCTTTCGATGGAGACCCCATTCGGGGCGCTGGGACGACGGGTTTTTAAATTTTTTACTTTTAAACTCCAGCATTGGCGCGGTGTTTGGAGCATTTTTGCTTCGAAAGGCGCGCCGAATGGCGTTCTGCGTAATTGGAACTTCTCGAAACCTCAAAAATTCGTCATTCCAGCGGAGGCTGGAATCCAGTCCGCTGTATTTTTCAAATCCTGGATTGGGCTGGGTCCCAGTCTCCGCTGGAACGACGGGATTTTCAGGCTTAACCCATCCTATGCACTGTCACCGGGCAACACTTTCCCGCCATCTCAAACCGCCAACAAAAACGGCTTCTCCCCCTTCACCGTCACGCGTCGCAGCTTGCGCAAATGGCGATCATCGAAATCGCGGCGCGCATGCAGGGTGCAGCGGTTATCCCAGATCAGCACATCGCCCACCTGCCAGCGATGCTCGTATTGAAACTGCGCCTGTTCCTGATGGTCGAACACGCGTTTGAGCAGGACATCGCTCTGCGTGCGCGGCATATCGACGATGTACTCGGTCATCAGCCGGTTCACGTAGATCGATTTTTTGCCGGTTGCCGGATGGGTGCGGAATACCGGGTGGGCGTAAGAACGGGTAGTGGCCGAGTTGCCGGTTTCGATGCGCGCCTTCACATTGCTGGCGCCATAGCCCGGCTCGTAGCTGTTCATGGCCAGGCGGCCTTCGAGTTGCGCTTTCAGGTCAGCCGGCAGCGTGTCGTAAGCCGCATACATGCTGGCGAATACGGTGTTGCCCCCATCCGGCGGAATTGCGATGGCGTGCAGCAGCGCGGCCATGCAGGGCTGCTCGAGATAGCACATATCGGAATGGAAATACATCTCGCCATCGGGCAGCGCGCCGATGTACTTGCCGTCTTTTTTTTCGTTGGTGATGTACATGATGGCCGGATGCGCCGTGCCCTCGAAATGCTTCAGGGTGTGCGCGAGGGGACCGAAGCGCTCGGCGAAGGTGACCTGTTGCATATCGTCGAGGTTCTGGCCGCGAAACAGCAGC
>JANMXS010000240.1:0-2344 GCA_031394335.1 Burkholderiales bacterium | reverse complement strand
ATGGTCATCACGCCCAAGGAAAAAAGCGCCACGGCGTATCATGAATCCGGTCATGCCGTGGTCGCCTCGCTGCTGCCCAATGCCGACCCAGTACACAAGGTAACCATCATCCCGCGCGGTCGCGCGTTGGGCGTGACCTGGCAATTGCCGGAGCAGGATCGCCTGAGCCTTTATCGCGACCAGATGCTTACCCAGATCAGCATTTTGTTTGGTGGCCGCATCGCCGAAGACCTGTTTGTGCACGATATTTCGACTGGCGCATCCAACGACTTCGAACGCGCCACCAAAATTGCGCGCGACATGGTTACGCGTTACGGCATGTCCGACAAGCTCGGACCGATGGTATATGCCGAGAACGAAGGCGAAGTTTTCCTGGGCCGTTCCGTGACCCGTCAAACCACAATCTCGGAGGCGACCATGCAAAAGGTCGATTCGGAGATTCGCCGCATCATCGATGAGCAGTACGCACTGGCAGAACGGCTGCTGAAGGAAAACGCCGACAAGGTCGAGGCCATGACCAAGGCCCTACTGGAGTGGGAGACTGTCGATTCCGACCAGATCAAGGACATCATGGCGGGTCGTGAGCCACGCCCACCGAAGCCCTCGTCGATGCCACCGCTCAAGCCGAAGTCGGGTAGCGATGGCGGCAATGCCGCCGAGTCCGGCAACGTCAAGCCTGAAGCGACTACCACACCGGTCGAGGGCGCTCAGTAGGTTGTAGCAAATTCAGCAACGGGCGACTATGTAGTCGCCCGTTTTCATTTTGACCGAACCAAAACGTATTCAATCTCCCCAACCATCACACCATGCACAACGCCCCGGGCACACTGCGATGCGGCAAGTACAACCTCCGGCTCGATCGTCCGCTGGTGATGGGGATTGTCAACATCACGCCCGATTCCTTTTCCGACGGCGGACGCTTTCTGGCGCGTGAGCAGGCGATTGCCCATGCGCGACGCCTGATCGCCGATGGCGCCGACCTGATCGATCTCGGCGGCGAATCCACTCGCCCGGGCGCACCGTCGGCCGCGCTGGACGAGGAACTGGAGCGCGTCATCCCGGTGCTGGAAGCGCTGGTGGGAGACGGTGTGCCGATATCGATCGATACGCAAAAGCCCGAGGTAATGCGTGCAGCGATTCGCGCCGGTGCGTCGATGATCAACGATGTGAATGCCTTGCAGGCCGAAGGAGCTGTTGAGGTCTGTACGGACAGCGAGGCGGCGCTATGCCTGATGCACAAGCAGGGCACACCGCAAACCATGCAGGCCGCACCGCGCTATGATGATGTGCTCGCCGAGGTAGGCACTTTTCTGCAGGCCCGCGCCCGAGCTTGCGAGAATGCCGGCATATCGCGCGATCGCATCGTCATCGATCCCGGCTTCGGCTTCGGCAAAACCGTTGAGCATAACTTCACCTTGCTGCGCGAACTGAAGGCGCTGACGCAGCTGGGCTACCCGCTGATGGCGGGCTATTCGCGCAAAACCTCGCTGGGTACCGTCACCGGCCGACCGGTGAACGAGCGACTTGCCGCGAGCCTGGCGGCAGCCCTGATCGCAGCGCAAAACGGCGCCGCCATTCTGCGCGTGCACGACGTCAGGGAAACCGTCGATGTGCTCAAAGTATTGAGCGCCGCGCGCTAGAGACTGCTATCCCGTTTGCGGCGATTACCGTGCGTTGATCGGACACCTGATGGCGCGATGGGGTTTTGGTGGAGGCCAGTTACAATAACGTTGCGGGCGGGCTTGATCCCCGTCAAGCAAATACTCGAAAACCAATCAGGGAGACGACCATGGAACAGAACAATTCGGGAAACCCGTATCAGGCACCATCGGTTGAGGTTGTAAGCGCAGCGCCGCAGGGTGATGCGGCATTTATCGCGGGCGGGAAGGCGGTCCCTGCCGGGCATGGCTGGGACTGGATTACCGCAGGCTGGTCGCTGTTCGTGCAATCACCGCTGATCTGGATCGTCAATGTGGTCATTCTGCTCGTCATCCATGTGGTGCTGGGGTTTATTCCATTCATCGGCTCCCTGATTGGTTATGTATTGTGGGCTGTATTTAACGGCGGGCTGATGATGGGTGCCCAAGCGCAAACGGGTGGGCGACCGCTGGAAGTGGGCGATCTTTTTGCCGGCTTCAAGGAAAAAACCGGTTCACTGATAACGGTAGGCGCGCTTTACGCGGTGGCGTGTATCGCGGTGATGGTGCTTGCAGGCATTCTTGCGATTGTGATACTGGGCGCCAGTGGCGCACTCGGCGCCATCATGAGTGGCGATAAAGCGGCCATGATGGGCATGATCGGTGGTGCGACGCTAGGCGTGATGTTCATCGCCTTGCTGGTGATG
>JANMXS010000239.1:0-3832 GCA_031394335.1 Burkholderiales bacterium | reverse complement strand
CCCTTTTCCTTTATTACCGCTGGCTAACACCATGCTTACCGGCCGTCTAAATCCCGGGGCGGCAGCCTGCGGTCGTTAACGCCGCTCGGCGCGTTTTGATAAGACGTGATCTCAGGAAAGCAGGGGAGGGAGAGTGAGTGGGACCGGGACAGGGGTACGGCCCCGTCGAAAAGGCGGCTCCATGCCTCTCGGGCCGTCCCATCCGCCCGATGTGACGGGACGGCCCCGAACGCGTCAGGACAGGCTCATGAAATGCTTCACGTATTTTTGCGGCAGGCGCGACAGCGACAGCAGCACAAAGAAATCCGCTGTGTTGAAATCGGGATCCCAGGCGGGATCGCCGCCGATCCACGCGCCCAGACGGGTATAGCCTTTGATCAGTGGCGGTATCTGCGGGTCGAGCGAAGCCTGGCCGCGCAAGGGAAACGCATGACGCGGGAACACGCGATATTCGGCGGGCGATAACCAGTCGGCATTCGCCCTGGCATGCACGGCGATCGCATTGGCGCCGCCATCGGCGAGGCTGACACTGGCGCAGCCGATCAGATAATCGTAGCGGTTTTCCAGCATGAATCTGGCGATGCCGGACCACAGCAGCATGATCACCGCGCCGGTCCGATATTCCGGATGAATGCAGGCCCTTCCGACTTCGGCCATGCTGCCGCGTAAATGCTGCAGGCGTGACAAATCGAATTCACTGTCGGAGTAATAACTGCCACGCTTGATGGCAATTTCGGGTCGCATGATGCGATAGCAGCCCACCACTTGCTGGGTCTGCAGCTCGCGCACGATCAGATGTTCGCAGTCGGCATCGTATTCATCGACGTCGAGCAGCGAACGTTTGGATTGCGCACGCACGCCCATTTCTTCAAAAAATACCTGATAACGCAGGCGCTGCGCTTCCTCGATCTCGTCGCGGTTGGCGGCCAGGCGCATTTCGAAATGCGATGCGCCCGGCTCCGCCTTGGAATCCGCCTTTAGTTCGCTGTTTCGTATCAGTTTTTCACGTTCCAGCAGGGCCAGCATATGTCGTCTCCCGAGGAGTGGTTGTCATATGACGGCCACGTTACGTGAGCAATATTTCCGGCAAGAGGCAGAACCGTGAAGTTTCCGTGACGCTTCGGCAAAAATGCGCAGGAGAACAACGCGCGCCAATGCCCGCTCCGATCCGACCTGTCTCCGGATCAGGGTTGGCCGAGGAAGAAATAGAAGATGCCGCTACGCTCACGCGAACGGCCATAGCCCAGATAGAGCGGACCAAGAAGAGTATCGAAGCCGAAGAACATGCCCAGCGAATATTTTCGCTCGTTGCTAGACTGAACCTGGAAATTATCCGAGACCCGCCCCAATTCACCGGAAAAACCGCCGTAGACATTGCGCCCAAGGAAGTTCGAGGAAACACCGAGGCGTTGGTAGTACGAGATGCGGCCCAGCGATACGGTCTGGCCGATCAGCTCACCTGGACGATAGCCGGATAACTGCAAAAAGCCGCCCAGCGAATACTGGTCGAAAATCGGGATCGGCGTGTTGGCGCCAAAGGTTCGACCGTAACGGCCGCTGACCGCGAGCGTATGGTTGCCGAATGAATAATGGTCGCTGTAGTTGAACTCGGCCTTGCGATAGTCGCGGGTCGCGCCCAGGCTCCGCATGCTCGCGTAGTAATCAAAACCCACGGTGCGGCCTTCACGCGGAAAGTTGGGGTCGTCGAGGTTGTCGTAGAGCGTACGCAGCTTGAGGCCGCCCTGCTTGAGCGTGACATTGGGCAGCGCGACTGAACCGATATTCACATCGGCGCGATCATTGCCGCGTACCGCGCCGAAGCGCGTAATCGCGTTGCGGCCGATATCGAGGCCGAAGTCGAAGCCGGCGGTGCTGGTTGAAACGTCGTACTGGGTGATGCGGCGACCGTCCACATAGATATCGATCGGGCGCCGCGCCAGTTCGCCGGCGACAGAAACATTGGCGATGCTGCCGAGGCCGAAGGGCTGGAAAAAACTGCTGGCCAGGCGCCGGTCGCGGCCGATCTGCAGGTCGTTGCGCCACTCCGCACCGGCCTTGTTAAACTGGGTCTGTTGATAGCGCATCAGCAGATTGAAGCGGCCTTGGCCGATGGTATCCGCAGCCATCGACAGCGCGAAACGCAGGTAGTTGGGCCCCCATTGTTTTTCGCGGGCATTGACCGTCAGCACCTCATAGCCGCCTTCGTTGAGCAGGCTGTAGTTGACGCGCTCGAAGTAGCCGGTGCCGAATACGCGGCTGATGCCCTCGTTCATGCGTTTGAAATCGATCGGATCGCCCGGCTTGATGTCCAGATTTCGCCTGATTTCATCAGCGCTGGCGCGATCGAGGCCGGCGACGCGAATTTCCTTGACCGTGGCGCTGGGTGCAATCGGTGTCTGGATGCGCGAAAGTTGGCTGGCACGATATGACTCGTGGAGTGCCGGCGGCACCGCCAGCGCGGCCAGGCTTGGGCCCAGTTCGCGCGTGCTGGCGGCGCCGATGGTGATGGCGTCAACTACCAATTCAAAATCGGCGGAACCGATGGTATCCAGCGGTGGCGAAATCAGGATGTCGGTTTTTTTCAGCGACTCCAGCGACACCCGCACATTCTGCTCGGTGAGAATGTTGAGCATCTGCAAGGACACGCCAAAAATGGATTGCAGCTCATTGCGCTTCAGCAGGGGCGAACCGATATTGACCGCGATGACGATATCCGCGCCCATTTGCCGCACGATATCCACCGGCAGATTGCGCGTCAGTCCGCCGTCGAGAAATATCTTGTCGCCGATCTCGTAGGGTGCGATCGCACCCGGCACCGACATCGAGGCGCGCATCGCATCGCTGAGACGGCCGCGATCAAACACCACCATGCGCCCGGTCTCCGCATCGGTGGCGATCGCGCGAAACGGGATTGGCAGTTTGTCGAACATCACCTCGCCCGATGAATTGCGCGTGAGCAGGGAAAACAGGCTGTCGAGCTTTTGCCCGGAGATGGCGCCTGGCGGCAGGCGCAGCCCGCCGTCCTTGACGCCAATTTCAAGTTTCAGCAAGCGCGCCAGGTCTTCTTCCTTGCGCAGGAAGCTGCGGTCGGCCCTGGGGCTGGTGTCGGTGAGCAGATCGTTCCAGTCCGCGTTGGAAAGCCGCTCTTCAAGCTCGCGACTCGAGGTGCCGGAGGCATAGGCCGCGCCGACGAGTGCGCCCATACTGGTGCCGGCGATATAGTCGATCGGGACGTGCAGTTCCTCAAGGATCTTGATCACACCCACATGGGCCGCGCCACGCGCGCCGCCGCCGGACAGCACCAGGCCGATTTTGGGTCGCTTTTTGTCGGCGGATACATCCGGCGCCGCCTGTGCAAAAGTCGGCGAATGGATGAACACCGCGAGGAGGGAGAGGATGACGGCAGTGCGGAATCCGCAGTGGCGGGGCGGGAATAAAAAGAAGGCCGGCGAGGTCATCACCGGCCTATTGTAACGTGCCGAAAAACGACTAGAGAAAGAAAAAAGTTCAGGCCGTTGGTGTTGTACCCCACTTGCCGGGCGTTTCTGCATGGATGCGGAACCAGCCCCGCATGTCGCGCGGCTAAGTCTGATAACAGCGTCGTCCCAGCGCCCCGAATGGGGTCTCCATCGACAGGCTGGGACCCAGTCCCGTCCAGGATTTGAACAATACGAAGGACTGGATTCCGGCCTTCGCCGGAATGACGAATTTTTAGGTATCGAGAAGTTTAAAAAAGCGTAGAACGCCATTTGGTGAGGCTTGCAAGGCAAAAATGGCTGGAGAAGCCCGCCAAATGGCGTTCTACGATGGTGCGTAAACTGAAAAGTTTCAG
>JANMXS010000238.1:0-6409 GCA_031394335.1 Burkholderiales bacterium | reverse complement strand
GGCCGCTCTACATACTTAGATCCCCGTATTTAGTTCTGACCACACACACGCCAATGGGCGGGCTTATGTGCAGCGAGCCACCTTGATTTAACTTCGTGCCAAGTGACCCGACATGAAGCGATCCTCGTTAATGACTCTGCTATGTATTGCTACACCCGGCGTTGAGGCCCACCGGTGCAGAGTCCAGCCGGTATTAAGCGGCTAGAGCGTAGTTTTCGTCGTTTGCGACTATATGTTTGCAGTTGTATTTACGAGGTGCTCTGCCCCTCGGTATGCACGGTTCTGCTTTGATGCCCACGTCGAAACCAGGTCGGCCCCGGATTCTGTGTGTGTTGCATTATCCCATAGATGGGTTTGGGGCGTGGTTTTACAAGCGGCGTGCCGGCTGCTACAGCAATGCGGCGATTTCGGCGGGGGAGTTGATCTGGGCGCAGGCGTTCCAGGTGGCAGGGTCGCTGCCGCCGAGGTAGCCGTACAGCGCGGCGACACCGCGCATGCCGGCGGCGTGAGCTGCCTGGATATCGCGTTCGTCGTCGCCGATGTACAGGCAGTGTTGCGGCTCGATGCCGATCAGGTCGGCGGCGTGCAGTAGCGGGTCAGGGTGCGGCTTGGCTCTTGCGCAGGTATCACCGCACACAATGCAGGCAGCGGTGATATCGATGCCGAGCGCTTTGGCCAGCGGCATGGTGAATCTTGTGGCTTTGTTGGTGACGATGCCCCAGGCGATGCCGCGCTTTTCCAGCAGGCCCACCAGCTGCGGCATGCCGTTGAATAGTTTGGTTTCGATGCAGATGGCGCGTTCGTATTGATCGAGGAAGGCATCGCGCAGCGCAGGGAATTCATCATGGTCGGGCGCAATGCCGAAGCCGGCGCCGATCATGCCGCGTGCGCCCTGCGAGACGTAACCGCGAAGTGCGGCCAGCGGCAGTGCCGGCAGGCTGCGGGTGGCGCGAATGGTGTTGAGTGCGCGGGCCATATCGGGTGCGGTATCGGCGAAGGTGCCGTCGAGATCGAACAGCACCGCGCGTGCGCGGGTGGCTGCCGATGGCTGGGTGTTTCCGTTAACGGACATGGCGGGCTACTGCGCGCCGGTCATGAACGAACGAGATCGAGCGGCTTGAAGCGGCGGTCGAACACGCCGCCGGTTTGACCACCCCACCAGCGTTCGATGATGGTGGTGTAAAGCTCGCGGTAATCGATTACGGGTGGCGGGCCGTCCAGCGCGTATACATCCATTGCTGTCGGCGCGTTGCCATACAGGCCGCCGATCACGCGGCCGCCCGCAACCATATGGGTGCTGGCCCAGCCGTGATGGGTGCCGCGATCTTCGTTTTCCTTTGCCGAGCGGCCGAATTCGTCATAGGTCGCGACCAGGGTATCGTTCCAGCGGCCGATTTCGCGCATGCCCTCGCGGAATGCCGCCAGGCCGTTAGCGAGGCGCGCCAGTGCGGCACTGTGGTAATCGCGCTGCTTCCAGTGGGTATCGAAAGCGTGGTGTTGATCGGCATCATCGGCATTGATGGTGATGTGCACCACCGGCGGGGCGAGTCCGGCAGCGGCGAGTTCCACCGTGGCTTGCAAGGCTTGTCCGAATTCGTCGCGCGGGAAAGTCGTTTTCAGGACGGTGCCGCTGGGACGCAGAAAATTTACGGCCGATACTGTGGCGGGATGCGTGGACAGATGCGGCATTGCCGACAAGCGACTGGCGGCGAACCAGTCGGTGGGATGTTGCACCTGTACCGCGCGCAGCCTGTCGCCGCGGAACGGGCCCATCGGATCGGCTTCGCGAATATCGAGATCGCCGAACGCCAGTGCATCGAGGGTTGTGTCGTGCGGCGGATTGCGCAGCAGCGCGCGCGTCACCCATCCCTCGGTGTAGTACTGCGCCGGGCTGGCGGCGGTGAATTGCATTTCCAGATCGCGGAAATGCTGATTCGTCACTTCCTGCTGGCCGATGCCCTGCACGATGGCGAGATCGCGCGATGCCCAGGCCGACATCAACGGTTGCATTGCCATATTGAGGCCGAGCTGGTCGTTCAGTTGAATGGTTTGTTCGCGCGCGATGGCCAGTGTGGGGCGTAGCTTGTAGTAGCGGGCATCGGCGATCGGCACAAAGGTGTTGTAGGCATCGTTGCCGCCCTTCAGGTACACCAGTACCAGCAGGTTGTTTGCCTGATCTGCCGCCAACAGTGGCGCAGCCTGCAATCCGGTCAGGGGCAGGGTGGCGCCCATCGCCAGAAATTGTCGGCGGTTGATGGTCATCGCGCTAGGCCGGCCTGCGGCAGGCGGCGATGTAGTTCACCGACACATCGTCATTGAGCGCGTAACGTTTGCTGAACGGGTTGTAGCTCATGCCGGTAAATTCGCTGACGGTGAGCCCCGCATCGCGCACCATCGCGGCCAGCTCGGCCGGGGTGATGAAGCGGCGATATTCATGTGTGCCCTTGGGCAGCAGATTGAGTACATATTCCGCGCCGACGATCGCGAACAGGAACGACTTGGGGTTGCGGTTAAGCGTGGAAAAAAACAGCCAGCCGCCGGGCTTTACCAGGTCTGCGCAGGCTTGCACGGTAGAGGGCGGCGTGGGCACATGCTCGAGCATTTCCATGCAGGTCACGCAGTCGAATTGGCCGGGCTGTTCGCGCGCCAGATCTTCGGCGGCGATCAGGCGGTAATCCACTTTTTGCCCGCTTTCCAGCAAATGCAACTGCGCAACCTTGAGCGGTTTTTCGGAGAGGTCGATACCGGTTACATCAGCACCGCGCACCGCCATGCTTTCCGCCAGAATGCCGCCGCCGCAACCGACATCGAGCACGCGTTTGCCCTTGATGCCGACCAGTTTGTCGATGTGATTCAGGCGCAGCGGGTTGATCTCGTGCAGGGGTTTGAATTCGCTGTTCGGATCCCACCAGCGCGCGGCCAGCGCACCGAACTTGGCGAGTTCGGCAGGATCGACGTTTGGGTTGGCTTGAGAAGTCATATCAGTGTTCGCGGATGCGTTGCTGCCAGATGGCGGCTTTGGCCTTGAGTTCATCGCTGTCGAGTTTGGTGAGAACCCGATTATCCAGCAAGAGTTCACCGTTGACCCAACTATGGGTCACATGTTCGCGGCCAGCGGCATAAAACACATGCGAGGCGGGGTCGTAACACGGCTGGGTTTCGAGCGAGGAAAGATCGATCGCCACCATGTCGGCAGCCTTGCCGGGGACCAATGAACCAATCTCGCGATCCCAGCCCAGCGCCTTGGCGGCATTCAGCGTCGCCATTTCCAGCGCCTGCCAGGCGGGCAGGGTGGCCGCATCGCCGGATACGCCCTTTTGCAGCATCGCAGCCAGCCGCGTTTCGGCCAGCATGTCGAGGCGGTTATTGCTGGCGGTGCCGTCGGTGCCGATGCCGACATTGATGCCGGCTTCCAGCATCGCCTTGATCGGCGCGATGCCGCTGGCAAGCTTCAGGTTCGATACCGGGCAGTGCGCAACATGCACGCCGGCGCGCGCGAACAACTCGATCTCGAGCGCATTCAAATGTACGCAATGCACCGCGATCAGGTTCGGCCCCAGCACGCCGAGCCGGTTAAGGCGCTCGATCGGACGGACGCCGTGCTCCTGTTCGCCCTGCGTGACCTCGGTGGCGGTTTCATGAATATGCATCATCACCGCGATGTCCATCTCGCTGGCGATGGTGACGATGCGATGAAAGGTTTTATCGCTGACCGTGTACGGCGCATGCGGCGCGATCATCAATTTCAGACGCGGCTCGGCGAGGAATTCTTCGCGGGTGGCCACGCCCTTGGCGAGATAGGCTTCCGCGTCCGCCGCATACGGCGTGGGGAACTCAAGCACTGCCCCACCGAGAGCTGCACGCATGCCGGATTTGAGTGCCGCCCGCGCGGCGACATCGTGGTAAAAATACATGTCCGCAAAGCAGGTGGTGCCCGAGCGGATCATTTCGGCGGTGGCGAGTTCGGTGCCGTCGAACACATAGTTTTCGGACAGATACTTCGATTCGGCCGGCCAGATGTGATCTTTCAGCCAGGTCATCAGCGGCGTGTCGTCGGCCAGGCCGCGCATCAGGGTCATCGCCGCATGGGTATGCAGATTGATCAGGCCCGGGATCAGCACGTGGTGCGGTAATGCGACGGTGTTTGCCTGCGGGTAGCGGCGCTGCGCTTCCTCAACCGGTAGCACAGCCTCGATGCGCGTGCCGGTCATCACCAGGGTGTGATGTTCAAGGACCTGGCCGCGTGGTTCGACCGGGATGATCCAGCGCGCGTTGAGTAGGGTGGTATGGGGTATCAAGGTAAAGACTTTACGTTGGTTGATCCGTTGGTCGCATTCTCGCCAAGACGGTCCAGGCAGAGTACGCAGGACAGGTTACGCAAATACAGCTTACGCAAAAACAGACGTGCAAAAACAAAAAAGCCCCGCACAGCGGGGCTTTTGAGTTTGAAACGATTACTTGTTATTGACGCCCTTGAACTCGATGTCCACGCGGCGGTTCTTGGCGCGACCATCGGCGGTCTTGTTGCTGGCGATCGGCTGGGTCTTGCCCTTGCCGAGGGTGGTGATTTTTGCTGCCGGAACGCCCTTGCTGACCATGTATTCCTTCACGCTGTTTGCACGGCGCTCAGAGAGCTTCTGGTTATAGGCATCGGTACCTACGCCGTCGGTATGACCCGTGGCGATGACAACTTCAACGTCCAGGCTCTTGATCTTGGCAATGGCTTCGTCAATCGATTTTTTGCCGGCTGGTTTGACCACGGATTTGTCGAAGTCGAACAGCGCTTCGGCTTGAATGGTCACGGACGCTTTTACCGAGGACGGCGCAGCTGCGGCTCCAGCCGGGGCTACCGGGGAGACGGGTTTGGCTGGTCCTGCCGGAACGACCGGTGCTGCCGCTTTGGCAGGTTCGGCTTTCTTGGCGACACAATCCGGATGTTCAACACTGTTCAGTTCCTGCACGCAGGCGCCTGAGCCATCGCGAACCGGCTTGCCGCTGGAATCGAGCAGATTAGGCGTGACGCCAGCAGTTGCGGCAGTGATGACGAGCACCGAGGCTGACGCAAGAATTTTGGCAATAAGGGCACTCTTCATTTCGTACTCCCAAGAGAATTAAAGATTTTTTTCGTTTCGGCGGGGATTGGGATCGGTTGCAACCGATATTAAAGCTTTTGATTTAAGCAATTACTGCCAAATCATACACGATTAGATTTACTGCATACAACCTCGCGACCGCGAATTTGCCACACTTGGTCGCCAGCGGTTGCGGATTCGCAACAGTCGGTTCAATTTAACGCAAGACCACAATCCCTTGTGTTCGTTACCCCGCAAAACGCCTAAGCAGTAGTGGTTTTGATACGACAACATGGCATTTTTAACGCTGATATGATAAATTAGTATGTTCTGCCAAGCCCAAATCCTCAAATAATCAATGGCTTGGCAAGCGATTAACGATACGAGAACCATAAGAGCCTGCCGTGACTGAACCGCAACTGCCGCAATTCGCCAAAGAAACACACCTGATCAGCATCGAAGAGGAGATGCGCACCAGCTACCTCGAATACGCGATGAGCGTGATCGTGGGCCGTGCGCTTCCGGATGTACGTGACGGCCTGAAGCCCGTACATCGCCGTGTGCTGTTTGCGATGTTTGAACAATCCAACGACTGGAACAAACCATTCAAGAAGTCGGCGCGTATCGTCGGCGACGTGATGGGCAAGTACCACCCGCACGGCGATACCGCGATTTACGACACCATCGTGCGCATGGCGCAGGATTTCTCGCTGCGCTATCCACTGGTGCAGGGCCAGGGTAACTTTGGATCGATTGACGGCGACAATGCCGCGGCGATGCGCTATACCGAAATTCGCATGGCGAAAATCGCCGTGGAAATGCTCGAAGACCTGGATCGCGACACCGTCGATTTCGGGCCGAACTACGACGGCAGCGAGCACGAGCCGCTGGTGTTGCCGGCCAAGTTCCCGAATTTGCTGGTCAATGGTTCTGGCGGTATCGCCGTCGGCATGGCCACCAATATCCCGCCGCACAATATGACCGATGTGTGCGATGCCTGTCTGGCCGTTTTGGATAACCCGCATATCGATATCGAACAGTTGATCGATATCGTCAAGGCCCCGGATTTTCCCACCGCCGGCATCATTTACGGTACCGATGGCGTTCGCGATGGTTATCGCACCGGCCGTGGCCGCGTGATCATGCGTGCGCGCACCCATTTCGAGCCGCTCGAAAAAGGCAGCCGCCAGGCGATCATCATCGACGAGCTGCCCTACCAGGTGAACAAGGCCTCCTTGCTGGTCAAGATTGCCGAGCTGGTGCGCGACAAGAAACTTGAAGGCATTTCGGACCTGCGCGACGAGTCCGACAAATCCGGCATGCGCGCGGTCATTGAA
>JANMXS010000237.1:0-4018 GCA_031394335.1 Burkholderiales bacterium | reverse complement strand
AACCTTGAGCACGGTGTGAAGATCGATGCGAACACCGCTTCGACCCTGTGGCGCGGGGAGCGCATGGACTACGGGCTGGCGATCGCGAGCTTGATGCTCAAGAGAACTCACGTGCCGCGCGTTTCAGCGGAAACGCGGCGGGCCATCTGAGGGGCGGCGGGACTCGCAATTCATGAGATTCATACTGCTCGGTACTGCCCAGTGACTCGTCCCCACAATCCAGTTTCCGGATCATAGATTCTCTGTTCGTGCCAATCACCTTGCCAATATGACAACCAGATTTCTATTTCATCATTGACGCGCTTTATGACGCTTAGCCCTTCAGGCCGCAGATGCTGACCACTGGGCGAGCGCTTGCCGAGAATTTCATTCGGAACCGCAATAATTCGAATTGCAGCACCATCACGGCTAAATACAATTCCGTTATTTGGCGGTGCGCATTCATCGAGCGGCGAGTTCCAATGTCCAATTACAACGATTTGACCGGATCGCGGATCCTCAACTGCCTGTATGCGCGACTTGAATTGTTTTTCGACAACCTTGTCGTTTGCAATCCATGTGATTCCCACGGGTCCTTCCTGGATCATGGCCTGACTCAATCGCGATTTCGGATTGCCCTGATACGGATCATCAAATGGATGGCCCACCTCAGCACGTAGGCCACTTCTACTTACGTACTGCAACTTTCTGCTCGTCGTCATTTCGTTATCTCAATCGTAGCAGTAGGTCTCAAATACGTTTCCCACGAAACTCCACGCAGATCCACAAGAAACTGAAATTGCTGGCCACCTCCCACATAGGATTCCGATGCAGGCCAACCCGAAACTTGAGGACCGGCAAAACCTTCCCGGACAGGAATCGCTGTCGTAACGATATATTCCTGCAGCACAAGATCATTTCCGCTGCGCTTGAACTCTTCAAGTACCGACAGTTCGTTCCGTGCCTCTTCCAAACTCCGATATTGCTTGGGAGTTGCCCATCCGCCAGGACCCGCTGATCGATCCTGAATAATATAGATCTTATCCCCCGGATTCAGCCAAGTATCCACAACCGGTCGACGAGGATCCCAGGGCGGATGGGCATCGCTTCTGCCATTGGCACGTTGCAAATCCATCCACTCGCGATTAGCAATTCGGCCCGCATAGGAACCGCGAGAGGGATTGAAAACGCCAAATCTCGACTGATTGATCGCCGCCTGCGAACTCGACCGTTTGACCGAACTCACGTCACGTTTAAAGATCGTGCGCAACAGTCTTGCGATTCGCGTCGAACCGGAAGCAGCGCCTGTCGCGGATGCAGCGACGAGCGCCGCGGCGGCCTGGGATAATCCATGCGCCAAAACAGTGGAGACATTCTGAAGGTCAGATTGACAATTCGCGACTGCCAGCCCTTTCGCGACACTGAAGGTTGTTTCGATTACATCCCAGATCGATTTGCCGAGAAACAGGGCACCAATGCCGGTAAGCGCTATGTCGCCCACCCAGCCGTACGGGGTAAATTGTGACGCTGCCCAGGTGGAAAATATGATGGCAGTGGTTGCCAACGCCTGCGGACTCACAAGCTCCCGCAGCGCGTCGGCAAGTTCATGGTCGGCGATCTGCTTTGCGGCTTCTTCAAAGATGAAGCCAAGCTTCTGATCCAGGGTCCAATTGGCAATGCTTTGGTCCTGCGCCAGTGCAGGTCGCGATTGAAGCCCGATCAAATCGACATTGGCAATCCGATCATTGCTTGCAAAAGCATAGGGATTGGATCCGCCGGCCACACCGAGCGGATCGACCGACAGGTACCGTCCGGCTTCCGGATTGAGGTAACGACGCCCGTTGTAATGAAGACCAGATTCGGCATCAAAATATTGATTGGATCCACGAAGGTTAGTCACGCTCGTCGACTCCAGCTTGTGCTGTCGGTCAACGAGGGCACGCGGCGTATAGACTTGATCCGTGACGATGCCCAGAACTCTGTCGCCATCGATCATCGCAACGGGCTGATCGCCAATCCACACGTATTGCTTTACCACTTGGCCGCGATCGTCGATTTCAGCAACCAGTTTGTCCTGCTCATAAATATAGCGCGTGGAGATCTCACGGCCGTTTTCGACGAGGGTCTTGCGAGTTCGTTCACCTGACGCGTTATAGGAATAACTTGCGATGAGCCGACCGTCTCGAGTGATCGATCTCAAACGGCCGTCATCGTCCCAGTCGAAATGCCTGCCGCCCTCATCGCTCACGGAACCGTCAGCATTGAAGCGGACTTCTCCGAGCCACCGGTTCGAACCCGCATCGATCGCATACCCGATGGACGACTTTCCTCTGAAACCGATAAGGTTGTTGCCCGCGTCGTAGGCAAATCCAAGGGATCGTGCATTCCGCCCCGCCGATGCAACGCCGACCAATCGTCGCCGCTCGTCGTATCGATATGCCACTGATTTGGTTGACCCTGAAAGGCGTACGGAACTCTCGATGGTTCGACCCAACTCCTGGGCGTAAGAGAGATCCTGTTCCCAAAGTCCGGTGGCGCCAATGTGGGTAATCCGGCCTTCGACGTCCAACTCTTTCTCATAACGCGCTATCCCCAACAGATCAAATCCACGTCTCGAGATCTCTTGCTTTTCATCATTTAAACCGGATACCAGTATCACGCGATCATGTCGATCCAGAAGCGTGATCGAATCCAGCAACCCCGCATTTCGCCCGGGCGAACGCCGATATCCAAACTCCAGCCGCTGGCCGCCGGGCAGCACTTTCCGCAACAACGCGCCGTTGACGTCGTATGAATAGCGAATTGCGTACTCCGATTCACCGATGCAACTGACCCGCTCAACCAACCGTGACGCAGCGTCGTACGTGTATCGCTCCTCGCCGCCGGGATACTTGACTATTGATGGTCGTGAATTCTTGCCGTACTGAATGGCTGTTGTAGCTTTGCCAGTGGATCGCTCTATCACGCGTCCTGCATCGTCGTAGTGAAATGACACTGTGACGCCGGATGAAAGTTGCTTTCGAACCAACCGGTCCTGGACGTCATATTCAAATCGAGTGACACCACCATCCTTGGTATAGGAACTCGTCAAACGCCCGAAGTCATCGTAGACATATCCACTGCGCACTCCGCGCTCATCGATGTATCCGACGGCACGCCCCGCCGCATCCTTAGACACTCGATCCGTGTCGGTGAAATTGTCGCCCGCAGTATCGTCGCGACGTTGTGAAATGCTCCCGTAGGGATCTAAGAAGCGTCGGCTGGTAAGGAGTCCTTCCGTATCACGATCAAAAGTAATGGTGTTGCCGGAGTTGTCTGTAATCGAGGTCACACGGTCGGCCGCGTCGTACTGGTAGTTCAAGGACTCGCCATTCGGGCGGATCACCCGCGAGATCCTCTCGGCGGCGTCATAACCGTAGTGCTCAGTGCGACCGTTGACGGCGATCGACTCCACTCGGCCTCGCAGGTCGTATTGATAGTCGATCGTTGTTCCGTCCGCCTGCAAAATCCTGACTGGTCGGGAAAGCGCGTCGTATCGATATCGCGTGATGCGGTTGCCGGCCTCGGATTTCTCCACGACCCGGCCATTGCCATCGTGGATGAAGCGCATTCCGCCGTCTTGCTCCAGCCTTCCCAACTTGTCGTACTTGACCTCAACCCGTCGCTCAATAGGACCGAACTCTGAGTAGCCTCTTTCAATCCGAACGGAGGGATTGTCCGACCGACTCGATGCATCGTCGTACAGGAGATCGATATCGTGGTATCGACCTGCGATAACGCTCGGTGCTCTGATACGCTCGATACGACCCTTGCCGTCTCTAAAATACTGAGTGCGATCGGACTTCGCACCCGAAGCAGTCAAATGTTCAGTGGACTCCAGTCTCCCCCGCTGATCGTAGGTATGACGAACGTTCACTTCACTGCAGCGTTGGCATCCCGGCCCACTTGCACTCAACAGTCGATGCTCACCGCCAATGATGGCGAACGTATAGGACGTGCGCTCCCCGCGGGAATTGACCAACACCGTGCCGGCCGGACC
>JANMXS010000236.1:0-11007 GCA_031394335.1 Burkholderiales bacterium | reverse complement strand
GAGGCGAGACCGGCACAATCTCGCTGGCGAAATCGATCTAGAGCATCACCGCGAGGTATTTGGTTGATGCTTTGCGCAACCCGGTAAAATAGCACTACTGCATTGTATCTCCCGTCCCACTCCACCTTCGGCCCGCCATGTCACACCACCCCCACGATCACAAACACCACCAGCATGGCCACGACCATGGCCATCATCACGGCGACGAAGTCGATCACAGTAACGATGCGGACCATGGCGGGCGCCACCATCATCATGTGCCGGGATCAAACCGCGCCTTCGCGATTGGTGTGACGCTCAATATGATTTTCGTGGTTATCGAGGTCGTGTTCGGCCTGTGGGATAACTCCCTGGCGCTACTGGCCGATGCGGGCCACAATTTCGGCGATGTGATCGGCCTGGTCCTGGCATGGGGCGCGATGCGCCTTGCGCTGCGCAAACCGTCTACGCGCTTCACCTACGGCCTCGGCGGCAGCACGATTCTGGCGGCGCTCGCCAACGCCATGTTGCTGATCCTCGCCACCGGCGCAATCGTATGGGAAGCTTCACAGCGCTTGTTCCATCCGGAAGCGGTGGGCGGCGTAACGGTGATCTGGGTGGCGCTCGCCGGTGTGGTCATCAATACTGCGACGGCCCTGCTGTTCATGCGCGGCAGCGAGCACGATCTCAATCTGCGCGGTGCTTATTTGCACATGGCCGCCGATGCCGCCGTTTCACTCGGCGTGGTGGCGGCGGGCGTGCTGATGTATTACTTCGGCTGGGCATGGCTCGATTCCGCGGTCAGCATTGTTATCGCTGTCGTCATTCTATGGAGCACCTGGGGCCTGTTGCGGGAGTCGATCCAACTTGCCTTGCAAGCGGTGCCGACCGGGATTGATGCCGGTGCGGTTAAAAAATATCTGGATTCATTGCCCGGGGTCAGCGAAGTGCATGATCTTCATATCTGGGGCATGAGCACTACCGAAACCGCATTGACCGCGCATCTGGTGATGCCCGACGGGCATCCGGGAGATAATTTTTTCTCAGGGCTTGCCGACGAACTTTTGCAGCGTTTCCGCATCGGCCATCCGACGGTACAAATCGAAACCGGCGGCGAGGCCAAGCCCTGCCGACTGGCGTCGGATCACGTTGTTTAGCTGCCCGGCAATCAAGGTGTGTTGCTGATCTGGGCAGGCACTGGTTGCGTATCCCTCAGCCAGACCGCGAGTGCGGCATCTGCCTCGCGATAGTAGTGCCGGATCGAGGCAAAAATTTCATCAGGATCGGCAGCGCCCGCATCGCTTGAAGCGGCGGCCAGCGATACGGTGGTGTTGGCGCTGGCGCGCTGGCGGGCGTTGAGTTCAAGGTCCTTGCAGAGCGACGCGACGCGCGGAAAGCCCATGCTCGCCGACGCGCCGCGCAGGCTGTGCGCCGTCTCCGCCAGAGTTTCCCAGTTGCTCTCCGCCAGACAGTGTTCCATGATCGCCATGCGTTCAATCCCCTTCGATTGGAACAGCCGGATCAGACCGCCGACAGAGTCGCCGTCGTCGCCATCGCTGCTGGCGGGCAGATAACGCAAGTCTTCGAGCTGCTCGGTATCCAGAACTGGCAGCGATTCCACACGCGTGCTGATGTGCGTTGGCGCGCCGGCAACTGGATCAGCCGCTACACTGCGCACAGCTCCTTCCAGAAACGGAGATGGTGCCGGGGCGGCGGGTATGCTGGTGGTACGATCGAGCAAAGCGGTGAGGTCGGCTTTGCGAATCGGCTTGGAAATATAGTCGTCCATACCCTCGTCCAGATAATGCTCACGATCACCGGCCAGTGCGTGTGCGGTCATGGCGATGATCGGCGGGCACTGATCGCCGAGCTGCGCATTCAGTTTGCGCATTGCCGCAACGCCATCGAGTTCCGGCATATGAATATCCATCAGGATCACGTCGAACCGCGAGCTGCCCGCCGTGGTCACTGCGGCGCGGCCATTGTCGACCATGGTCACGCGATGGCCGAGGTTTTTCAGCATGCCGGAGATCACGCGCTGGTTGACCTCGTTATCCTCGGCGACCAGTATCTCCAGCACCCGGTCGTCTGTTCCGCCGGCGGTTGCCGGCCGGTCTGCGGCAGGCTTGATCGCACTGCCGTGTTTGTCGCGTGCGGTAGCCGATTCGTAAACGGGCTCGGCAGTGAAAGGACGGGTGCCGATATCGGTGTGCAACTCGTGCAGCGAGGCGCGCATCAAGGCTTCGAACAGCTTGGGCTGACCCACCGGGCGCAGCAGGAACAGGTCATGACGGATCAGCGGCCCATCGTGGCGGTGGGCAAGTTCGGCACGCGATATATTCGACAGCAGGATGCTGACCAGCGGCGGCTGACCGCGCTGCGCCCGCGCACTATCGATTTCGGCAAGCGCATCCTGCACCGCTGCAGTATGCGGCCCGGGGGTGCATAAATCGCTTATGAAAATATCCAGCGCAGGCTGCGCGCGCAGTGCGGCTGCGGTGTTTTCAGGTGGCAGCACCACGCACTCAAAGCCCCAGCGCGCCAGTGTTTTCTGCAGGATCGGGCGGCGACTGGCCGCGCTTTCCGCCACCAGCAGACGCTTGCCGAGGAAATCGAATACATCGTGCTGCATATAGGGACGCAGGGGCCCGTGCGCTACCTGCGTGGTGATGGTGAAAATGAAAGTGGTGCCTTCGCCCTCAACGCTTGTCACTTGCACATCGCCGTTCATCAATTGCGTGAGACGTTTTATAATGGCCAGGCCGAGCCCGGTGCCGCCGTATTTGCGCGTGGTCGATGCATCCACCTGTGTGAACGGCTGGAACAGGTGGCCGATACGGTCAGCCGGGATACCGATACCGCTATCCTTGATGCGGCCTTCAAGAACCAGCACTTCGCCGGCCACGTGCGTTGCGCTGAAGGTCAACGCGATTTCACCTTGCGCCGTGAATTTGATGGCATTTGACAGCAGGTTGAACAAAATTTGCCGCAAACGGGTCGCGTCGCCGAGGATGTAGGCGGGTACATCCTCGCTGACGTCGTAAATCAGTGCCAGCTGTTTGGCGCGCGCCTTGTCGGCGACCAGGTCGAAGGCTTCCTCGATCAGTTGTACCAGTTCCACTGGTACCGCCTCAAGGGTCATGCGCCCCGAATCGATCTTGGAAAAGTCGAGCACATCATCGACCAGACGCAGCAGGGTATCGCCGGAGGCGCGGATCAGGCGGATGTAATCGCGCTGCTCGTCATTGAGGCTGGTTTCAGCGAGCAAGCCGGCCATGCCCAGTACGCCATTCAATGGCGTGCGGATTTCATGGCTCATGGTGGCGAGGAAGGCCGCCTTGGCGCGGGCCGCTTCAACCACCCGTTCATTGGCTTCGATCAGGGTCGCTTCGGCCTGCTTGCGGTCGGAGATGTCGCCGATCGAGCCCACAAAACGCACTGCCCTGCCGTCCGCATCGTGTTGTGCCATCGCGCGTACGCGCACCCAAATGTAATCACCGCTGCGGCGCCGCACCCGTGCTTCAACGTCGAAGTACGGCGTTTCACGCTTGAAATTACGTTTCATTTCGCGCGCAAAATTGGCGACGTCGTCGGGGTGCAGCGCCTCACGCCAGTCGACATTCGGGAAGCGGTTATTGGCGTAACCCAGCATCTCCAGAAATTTTTCGGACAGATAGATATTGCCGCCCGGCTTCAACTCGATGTCGTAGATGCCCTGCTGGGAAGAGCCAATGACCAGATCGAGCTGTTCACGCTTCTGCGCAAGCTCCTGTTCCAGTTTTTTGATCGGGGTGACGTCGGTGATGGTGCCGATGATGCCGTCAATGCTGCCGTCGGCGCGGCGCATCAGCTGTTTGGAAAAAATGGTTTCAAACCGCTGCCCGTTGGGATTTCTCACCACGAATTCGGCCGCGTCGTAGCCCGATGCCGATTGGTACACGCGCTGGTCCTGCGCCTCGACCCGGGTGGCCTGCTCCGGATTGGAAAACTCCCGTATGGTTTTACCGAGAACATTCTTGCGTTTGTGGCCCGTGAGCAGTTCCCATGCCCGGTTGACGGTAATGTAGCGTCCCTCGGCGTCCTTGCGGGTGATGGGGTTCGGGTTGAACTCGATCAAATCCTCGGTGAATTTGACCTGATCCTGCAGACGCTCGGTCATTTTGGTTGCCAGCGACTCTGCCTGCTCTCGCAAGCGTGATAGCAGCCAGATCATGCCGCTGAGCAACAAGGTGCCCAGGCAGCCGACCAGCAAAATCGTTTGCGGCGTGGTGTTTACCAGCTCCTGCTCCAGCGCGGGTGTGCTTTCAAAACGCATGCTCCACGGGCGCTCACTGAAATTGAGAGCGATGTCGGTGCTGTAGCGGGCGCTGTCTGCGCTGCCAGGGGCTGCACTCCGGTAGAGCTGGCGTTCGTTGGCGACCAGCGAGATGATAAGCCGCGCTTCGCGGCGGCTCGCCAGCTTTGCGACCATATCGTCGAGGCTGACGGTGGCCAGCAAATAGCCGACCAGCGCCCAGGGCTCGCCCGCGTGAATGCGGTCATCGGCGGCGTAGCCGTACACCGGCATCACCATCACCATCAAATTGCGTTTACCGGCCCCGCCAACTTCTGCGGCAAACGGGTCGGACAGGGCATAGGTGCGCGATTGGTTAACACGCTGGATAGCCTCTGCGACCTGCGGCATTTTTTCGACATGCTGGCCTGCCAGCTGCTCAGCTTGGGCATCAAGGTTATGCGCCAGGCGCGGCCCGCTGCGACCGGGCGCATATATGTATTCGATGCGCGACAGGCCGCGATAATCCTGGGTGCTTTCGCGATGTGCTGCAAAAAAATAGGCCCACTGACGTGCGGGCAGGTCGGGGACGGTCGCAAACAGCACCGATGCGCTGCGCAGCAAGCTCTCGGTGTCGCGCAATTGTCCGGTAAAAGACTCATGGGCAACCTGCGCAATCTCGGCGAAACGCGCGATCGACGCCGTGTTGGTGCGTTGGTAGCTCTGGTAGGCTGAGACGAAGGTCGCCATCAGCAGTGCCAGCATGATCAGCCATGGCGCTTCGAGCCTGAAACGCGTGTTGCGGCGTGGACTGTCAGGTTTAGGCGCAGCGGGGACGCGATTTTCCATAAACATAAGGGTACATCATGGCCTGCCCGGCGCAAACCGTGGCGCCAGTTCCGATCTTTGCGGGAACCCCAGACAAAACAAAGACTTGGTGTTAGTATTTAAATCTTCAATCAAGAATCTGACGAGATGCGCGATCATTTCCTGATCCGAACCGCAATCTGCTCTTACTTGCTGGCCACCCTGTGCCTGCTATGGGGTGGGAGTGCGGCAGCCAATATTTACTCGTTCAAGGACGAGGACGGCGTGGTGCATTTTTCCAACCTGCCGCACCTTGATACCCGCTACAAGCTGGTTTATCGCATCCCTACCTCGGCAGCGATGCGGCCAAATGTGTGGTCGCCGAACGGACCGTCCAGTGTCGATATTGCCAGGTATGTGCCGATCATCGATAGCGCTGCCAAAACACACGGCATGGATCCGAAGCTGATTCATGCGGTGATTCGCGCCGAATCCGGCTATAACGCGCTGGCGGTATCGGCGAAGGGTGCGATCGGACTGATGCAGCTGATTCCGGCAACGGCGCAGCGCTACGGCATCACCAATCTCAGCGACCCTGCCGAGAACATTGCCGCGGGCACGCGCTATCTGCGCGACCTGCTGAAAATGTTCAATGGCAATGTGGAATTGGCGCTGGCCGGTTACAACGCCGGCGAGAACGCGGTGATCCGCGCCGGTAATCGCATTCCGCCGTACCCGGAAACCATGGCCTATGTGCCCAAGGTCATGGGACTCTACAAGACCGTCGATCTGAAACGCTTTCAGGAAGCCGTAAAGCAATAAAGCGGCCGCGGTTTTACACCAGCACCAGATTGTTGCGATGAATCAGTTCAGGCTCGGCGATATAACCTAATTGCGCCTCGATTTCGGCGGTGGGCTTGCGTACGATCTTGGCCGCGTCGACAGATCCATAGTTGCAAAGTCCGCGCGCAACTTCAACGCCATCGGGCGTGAGGCAGCTGACCACTTCGCCGCGCCCGAAATTGCCTTCCACACGCAGCACCCCGATCGGCAACAGGCTTTTGCCGTCCTGTACCAGCGCGCGCACCGCGCCGGCATCGAGGATCACGCGCCCACTGGTCTTGAGGTGTCCGGCCAGCCAGGTTTTTTTCGCCTGCAGGCTGAGTGTCTCGGGAGTCAGGCGCGTGCCGATCGTCTCGCCTTGGTTGATGCGCAGCAACACATCCGTCTCGCGTCCATGCGCAATCACGGTCGTCGCCCCGGACAATGCCGCCTTCTTGGCGGCCAGTACTTTGGTCAGCATGCCGCCGCGCCCCAGCGCTGAGCCGGCGCCGCCGGCCATCGCTTCCAATGCCGCATCGCCCGCCTTGGCATTGGCGATCAGCGTGGCGTTGGCATCCTTGCGCGGATCGGCGCTGAACAGGCCCTGCTGATCGGTGAGGATGATCAGCTCATCGGCCTCAACCAGATTCGCAACCAGCGCCGCCAGCGTGTCGTTATCGCCGAACTTGATTTCGTCGGTAACCACGGTGTCGTTCTCGTTGATGATCGGCACCACCTTGAGATCGAGCAGGGTGGTCAGCGTGCTGCGCGCGTTCAGATAGCGTTCGCGGTTGGCGAGATCATCGTGGGTCAGCAAAATTTGCGCGGTGCCGAGGGCGTGTTCGCGGAATGCGGATTCATACACTTGCACCAAGCCCATTTGCCCGACGGCAGCCGCCGCCTGCAACTGGTTCACCTCGTGCGGCCGCGTTTTCCAGCCCAGCCGCTTCATGCCTTCGGCGATGGCGCCGGATGACACCAGCAGTATTTCATGACCGTCACGCGCCAGGCCCGCGATCTGCCGTACCCAGTCGGCAATCAGCGCGTGGTCGACGCCCGCGCCGTGATTGGTGATCAGGGCGGAACCGATTTTGACGACGATGCGGCGGGTGTTGTGCATTTATCAAACTCTAGAGCTGGTGCGGCGTTTGAGGCATTTATGGCCTGGAAGCCCCGTCAACCCTCGGCCTTCACTTTTTTGGTGCGCGCTCTGCGCATCGGCGGCGGGCTCGGCATTGGCGCGGGCTCAGCCGCAGGTTCGATCACCTTGTTCGCGTCAATATGTTCCATGATCGCAAACGTCAGCTCTCTGCAGCCCTCGCTCTTCATTGCCGAAATCAGGAAATGCGGGCCTTTCCATTTAAGGCCCTTGATGATCGCCTTGACGCGCTTCCCGGCTTCGGCGGGTTCGAGCAGATCGGCCTTGTTCAGCACCAGCCAGCGCGGCTTGTCGAACAGCGACTGATCATATTTCTTGAGCTCGTTGACGATCGCCTTGGCTTCCTTGACCGTATCGGTTTCTTCATTGAACGGCGCGATATCAACCAGATGCAGCAGCAAATGCGTGCGCTGCAGATGCTTCAAAAATTGATGGCCTAGTCCGGCGCCTTCCGCCGCACCCTCGATCAGTCCTGGTACGTCGGCGATCACGAAACTCTTCGCGTCCGAGACGCGCACCACGCCCAGGTTCGGGTGCAGGGTGGTGAAGGGATAGTCGGCAACCTTGGGCCGTGCGGCCGACACCGCGCGAATGAAAGTGGATTTGCCCGCATTGGGCATGCCCAGCAGGCCGACGTCGGCCAGCACTTTCAATTCGAAGTGCAGTTCCTTGGTTTCGCCATCGGCACCCTTGGTGAACTGGCGCGGGGCGCGGTTGGTGCTGGTCTTGAAATGCAGATTGCCCAAGCCGCCACGGCCGCCCTCGGCGACCAGCGCCTGTTGCTTGTCGTGGGTCAGGTCGGCGATGATCTGGTCGGTGGCGAGATCCTTGATCACGGTGCCGACCGGCACGCGCAGGATCACGTCTTCGGCGCCGCGTCCGTTGCAATCCGCACCGCGTCCCGAGTCGCCGTTCTTGGCGCGGAAAATTCGCGCAAAGCGGTAATCGACCAGCGTATTGATATTGCAATCGGCAATCACGTAGATCGAGCCGCCGCGTCCGCCGTCGCCGCCGTCGGGCCCACCGAAGGCCACGTATTTTTCACGACGCATCGACGCCGAGCCGTTGCCGCCCTTGCCCGCGTGGATTTCAATTTTTGCTTCGTCGATGAATTTCATGGTGGCGATTCCGGCGGCTCAAATGGCTGCGGTGTGGTGCTGCAATGCGCAAGGCGCAAAACGTGATTTACAAATCGGGGAGCGCAAATAAAAAGGCCCCGAAGAAAACTCTTCGGGGCCTCTTCGATTCCAGAAGCCTTGAAGCTTATGCCGGCTGGATGCTGACCATGCGGCGTTTTTTCTCGCCCTTGACCGCAAACAAGACCTTGCCGGTGGTCAGCGCGAACAGGGTGTGATCCTTGCCCATGCCGACGTTGTCGCCAGCGTGAAACTCGGTACCGCGCTGACGCACGATGATCGAGCCTGCCGGGATCAACTCGCCGCCGTAGGCTTTGACGCCTAGGCGTTTTGATTCTGAGTCGCGGCCGTTACGTGAACTGCCGCCTGCTTTTTTATGTGCCATTGCTGTGTCCTCGTTTAAGCGGTGATCGCGCCGATTTGGATCTCGGTGTAATTCTGGCGATGACCCTGACGTTTTTGATAGTGCTTGCGACGACGCATTTTGAAAATGCGCACTTTGTCTGCACGACCCTGGGAGACAACGGTAGCCGAGACTTGCGCACCCGCCACGAGAGGTGTGCCGATCGTGACGGTTTCACCCGTACCGACCATCAACACTTCATCAAGGACGATCTGCGAGCCCACGTCTGCCGGTATCTGTTCTATTTTAAGTTTTTCGCCAGCTTGGACGCGATACTGCTTCCCGCCGGTTTTTATGACCGCATACATGGTTAAACTCCTGAAAAAGATTCGTGTAATCAGACGCGCTTGAAAAAACACCAGCCTGCCAGCACAGGAAACTGTGGAAGAAGTTGGTATGCGACGAATGAACCCGCTATTATACGAATCCTCGACCGGGGAGTCAATGCGATTTTTCCCCTGTTTTCAATGTCGAAACAGGCAGTTAGTTGCAGCCGGCCGGCCATTTCAGCCTGTTTCCGGGTGCAGGCCCCACAAGACCGCCAATAACGTACCGCCCATAACGCATGAATGTTTTGCACCATCCTGTCAGTCTCGACGCCATCCGTGCTGTCATTGAAGATGATATGCAGGCCATCGACGGGGTCATTCGCAAGCGCCTTGCCTCGGACGTCATCCTGGTCAACCAGATTTCCGGCTATATCATCAGTGCCGGCGGCAAGCGCCTGCGTCCGGTGCTGGTGGCACTCAGCGGCAACCTGACCGGCGCGCCGGCCGTGGCCATGCATGAAATGGCGGCGGTGATCGAGTTCATCCATACCGCGACCCTGCTGCACGACGATGTGGTTGATGAGTCGGATTTGCGCCGCGGCCGCGAAACCGCCAATGCGGCCTTCGGCAATGCGGCCAGTGTGCTGGTCGGTGATTTTCTGTATTCGCGCGCCTTCCAGATGATGGTCGAGGTGGGCTCGATGCGCGTGATGGGCGTGATGGCGGAAGCGACCAATATCATTTCCGAAGGCGAAGTGTTGCAACTCATGAACGTGCGCGACGCCGATACCAATGAGGAAAGTTATCTGAAAGTGGTGCGCTATAAAACCGCCAAGTTGTTCGAGGCTGCCTGCCGGGTTGGGGCAATTCTGGGACAAGCTTCAGCGCGTGATGAAGAGGCGCTGGCCGCTTACGGAACGCATGTTGGCACCGCCTTCCAGTTGATCGACGATGTGCTGGATTATTCGGGCGACATTAGCGAGACCGGCAAGAATGTCGGCGATGATCTTGCCGAAGGTAAGCCCACACTACCGCTGATTTTCGCGATGCGCGAGGGCAATGCCGCACAGCGCAGCCTCATCCGGCGTGCGATAGAAGAGGATGGCAAGGCCAATATGGCCGCTGTCGCTGCCGCGATCCATGAGACCGGCGCCATCGATTATGCGCGGCAGGCAGCGCATCGCGAGGCCCAAACGGCGGCTGACGCCATTTCGCATTTTCCGGATTCCGTTTATCGCGACGCTTTGCTACAATTATGTGTTTTCGCGGTCGAACGCAGGTTTTAAGGCTTGCCAAGAGTTTGACGAGTTTTCGCAGGCGAAAAATTCGGGGTGTAGCTTAGCCTGGTAGAGCGCTACGTTCGGGACGTAGAGGCCGGAGGTTCGAATCCTCTCACCCCGACCAATTTGTCATCCCTGAACCCGCTCGGGGATAGCGGTAAAAAGCCTGTGCGATGCACAGGCTTTTTCTTTGCGGCAACACTTTAGACCTTTGCGGCATATCCTTATCCAATTTTTCCATTTCCCGAACCGACCCAGCACTCACCTTAAGTCAAGAATTCAGACGCCATGGCCACTCACTTCCACGAACGCGTGTTAAGCGTTCATCACTGGACCGATACCCTGTTCAGTTTCACCGCCACGCGCGACCCCTCGTTCCGTTTCCTGAATGGCCAGTTCACCATGATCGGCATCGAGGTCGAAGGCAAGCCGTTGTTGCGCGCTTACAGCATGGTCAGCGCCAATTATGAGGAGCAGCTTGAATTCTTCTCGATCAAGGTAGAGAACGGCCCCTTGACCTCGCGCCTGAAGCACCTGAAGGTTGGCGACGAGTTGCTGGTCAACAGCAAGGCGGTGGGTACCCTGATCCTGCAGAATCTGTTGCCCGGCAAAACGCTGTATCTGCTGTCTACCGGCACCGGCATGGCGCCATTCATGAGCGTGATCAAAGACCCGGAAACCTACGAGCAATTTGAAAAAGTGGTGCTGGTACACGGTTGCCGCAACGTTGCCGAGCTGGCCTACAACGACTTCATCAACAAGGAGTTGCCGCACAACGAATTCTTCGGCGACGTGGTGCGTAACAAGCTGCTTTATTACCCCACTGTGACGCGTGAGCCGTTTCGCAACCAGGGCCGCGTCACCACCCTGATCGAATCC
>JANMXS010000235.1:0-3800 GCA_031394335.1 Burkholderiales bacterium | reverse complement strand
TTGCGCGTGCTGTCCAGCTTCGAAGAAGAAGGACAGGAAACCATGGGCACGCTGATTACTTTCGAGGACGATATCAAAATGGAACAACCTGTCATCTCGGGCATCGCGCTCAATCGCGACGAAGCCAAGCTCACCGTACTGGGCGTGCCGGATCGCCCCGGCATCGCCTACCAGATACTCGGTGCGATCGCCGACGCCAACATCGACGTGGACATGATCATCCAGAACGTCGGCCACGATGGTACGACGGACTTTTCATTCACCGTGAACCGCGGCGAATTCCCCCGCGCCATGAAAATTCTCGAAGAGCAAGTCAAGCCCCACGTCGGCGCTCGTGCCGTGATTGGCGACAACAAGATCGGCAAGGTTTCGGCGGTCGGCGTCGGCATGCGTTCCCACCCCGGCGTTGCCAGCAAGATGTTTCGCACCCTGGCAGAGGAGGGCATCAACATCCAGATGATCTCGACTTCCGAGATCAAGATTTCGGTCGTGCTGGACGAGAAGTATCTGGAACTCGCGGTCAGGGTGCTGCACAAGGCCTTCGACCTGGATTATGTAGCGGGCTGATTTGCGCTGAGGGTGTGTCGCGGGTTATTATCCGCCCCCTCAAACGGAGACGTGGCCGAGTGGTCGAAGGCACGCCCCTGCTAAGGGCGCATCTGGGCAAAACCTGGATCCAGGGTTCGAATCCCTGCGTCTCCGCCAAAGATAGTTCCAAAGAAGTCTAAGCAAGTCCGAGCAAGTCCTGAAAACCCGCACCATTCCTAGGAATACGCGGGTTTTTTGTTTTATGACGTTCGCGGCGGTGCATTGGCATCCGGGGGTATCGGGGGGTATATTTGGGGGTATCGAGGCGAATCCGCTGGGGGTATCGTCTCAATTTGAAGGAATCCCGACCATGCCTTTGACCGATGCGAGTTGCAAGAATGCGAAGTGTCCCGAGGACCGCACCTTTCAGCGCTTCAGCGATAGCGGCGGACTGCGCCTGGAAGTGACCAAGAGCGGCGCAAAACTCTGGCGCTGGAAGTACCGCTATACCGGCCGCGAGAAATTGCTGGCCCTTGGCGCTTACCCTGATGTGAGTTTGGCGAGCGCCCGCAAGGCACGCGATACAGCGCGGGACCAACTCGCGGCGGGCGTTGATCCAAGCGGTGCGAGACAGGATGTGAAGCGGGCGATGCTCGCCAAGTCCGAAACGTCTTTCGAGAAAATCGCCCGGCTCTGGTGGAACGATTGGAAGCCGAACAAAGACGAACGGCACGCAGGCTATGTGATCGCCCGCCTTGAAGCGGACGCATTTCCGGCGATTGGTGCAAAGCCTGTAGCCGACGTGACCGCGCCCGCCTTCGTGCGCATGGCGAAGGCGATTGAGGCAAGGGGCGCGGCCGATATTGCCCGCCGCGTGCTGCAAACTTGCGGGCAAGTCATGCGCTATGCGGTGGCGCACGGACTCACGGACCGCAACCCGGTGGCGGACGTGAAGCCGGGTGACGTGTTGCGGGCGCGGCGGCAGGTCAATTTCGCCCGTATCGAGGTTACAGAGCTGCCCGAGTTACTGCGCAAGATCGAAGCCTATGCCGGCAGCCCATACACGCGCCTCGCGTTGAAGCTGATGGCGCTTAGCTTCGTGCGTACCGGCGAACTGATCGGGGCGCGATGGCAGGAATTCGACCTTGAGGCGGCGGAATGGCGCATCCCTGCGCAGCGTACCAAGAGCCGACGCGAACACCTTGTGCCACTTGCGCGGCAAGCGCTCGAAGTGTTGCTCACGCTGCGTGCGGCGCACAGCGATCCCGAGCGATGCAAGGGCATGGCATTGCTGTTTCCTGGGGAGCGCGACCATGCCAAGTCAATGAGCAATAACACGATGCTGAAAGCGCTTGAACGCATGGGCTACAAAGGCCGCATGACCGGTCACGGCTTCCGGGGTGTCGCGTCAACGGCGTTGAACGAGATGGGATACCGGCCGGACGTGATCGAAGCGCAGCTCGCACACGTTGAAGAAAATCGGGTAAGGGCCGCGTACAACCATGCCCGCTACGTTGAAGAGCGGCGCGAGCTGATGCAGTCATGGGCCGACTACATCGACGCGGTGCGCCAGTCCGGCCAAGTGATTCCGCTTCGCAAGCGGCGGGCGCGAGCCGCCGCCTGAGTTTGGCGGATAACTTTCACTGAGGACGCTGAGGACAAACCGGCAAGCTGCCCGGAAACCATTGCGGCGCCGGGCTTTGCGCCGATCCGTTGGACTGCGGACAAACTGAGGACAGACTGAGAACAAAGTGAAGACATCTTCCACGCCTTCTGGCGCTACAGCTCGCCATCCTGTTGCGCTTCGAGACTACGCCCCGTCTCTGGAATCGAGCGGGCGAAAAATCCGCGCAAAAGGTATTTGCGCCGCGCCCCCGCACCCGGCTGCCGCAAAGGCCTTGGCAAGGCAAGGGCGCGCAGAGCCAGCTAAAAAAGCTTGTTTTGTACGGTTTCCTTTTCCTGGACTTTGGCCTTCTTGAATGTGTGCCCGCCTTGGGCTAGGTCCGGATAGCGCGCCTGCTCCTTGCGATTAATGAGGGCGTCAATCGTGAGTATTTGCAGGCGCGGAAAGCTCACGCCAACAGGCGAGTCATAAAACCCTTCCTTGGTCGCTTCCTTGCGCATCGGGTCTGTCGAGTCGGCAAGGGTCACGAATAACCCTATCTCCGCCTTTTCCCGTTTCACCACGTGGGCAAGGTCGCGAACCATGGCGACGCTCACGTTCTCGCCACCTTTCACAGAGACAACAATTTTCTTGGGTGGCCCGTTATCGTCCTGGAAGTAAATCAGGCCGTCTATGCCGGAATCCGCGCCTTTCTTCTTGCCCTGGAAGGGTTGCGCATTGACCAGCGAACATGCCCACCACTGAAATTGATATTTATCGCGTGTGGCAAGGTCGCGAGCGCTGTCCAAGTCCTTGGGAGTGCCATGCACATCGAATTCGATACCGGGAAACGCATCGCGGAGTCGTTTTTCAATGAGTGAAATAGCCAAGTGGGTGATATCTATCCCTATCCACTTGCGGCCCAAGGATTGCGACGCGTGAACCGCTGTACCGCACCCGCAGAAAGGATCAAGGACTACATCGCCATCATTGCTTGAAGCCTGGATAATGCGTTCAAGCAACGCGATCGGTTTTTGCGTGGGATAACCAAGGAATTCACCTGCTCGATTATTGATCACTGAGACATCGTCCCAAAGGTTCTGGATTGGCACTCCCTTTCCCTCGTCTAGGTAACGCTTGTATTGCGGAACGGCACCGGGTCTAGTTTGAATGATCCGACCAGCGTCAATAAGCGCCTGCATCCTTTCCTTGGAATACCGCCAATATCGGGAGACTCCCATCACTTCATAGAAGGGATTCCCCTTTTTTTCACCCCCCGGTCCTTGAATGTTATCCAGCCGGTATCGGCGACCATCCGGATCGGCACGACGGTAGTCTCTATCGACGTATTTCTCATCGTAGTCACGGTAGAGCGGATTCCACGTGCTATCAGCGGCACTCATGTTGTAAAACAATATCGTGTCGGTGATTCGACCAAAATGTCTTGAACCTTGGCCCGAATCACTGTGAGCGCTGGTTCGTTTCCAGATGATCTCATTGCAATATTTGTCTTTCCCGAACACCCCATCCAGCACAATTTTCAAGTAGTGGCTTGCCGTCGAGTCACAATGAAGGTAGATACTCCCAGTGGGCTTCAAAACTCGGCGTAGCTCTAACAACCGATTCGCCATCATCACCAAATACGCCATCATGTCGTTTTCGCCCAAGA
>JANMXS010000234.1:0-2536 GCA_031394335.1 Burkholderiales bacterium | reverse complement strand
GGTCAGCACCGGATTGGTGGCCGAGCCGGAGATCATCGGGATGCCGGCCTTGCTGTAAATCTCGGAAGCGGGGATCGACACGCCGGAATTCAGGTGGCCGATAACCGCCGCGACTTTGGCGTCAACCAGCTTGGTGGCGACGGTGGTGCCGACTTTCGGGTCGCCCTGGTCATCTTCGGAAACCATCACGAACTTGACCAGCTTGCCGCCGATCTTGATCTTCTTGTCGTTGGCCTGTGCAATCGCCAGCGCCACGCCATTCTCGTCGTCCTTGCCCAAGTGAGGCGTTTTCACCGTCAGCGGTCCGGCGTGGGCGATGGTCACAGTGACGGTCGGCTCGGTGCTGGCGACCGGTTTCGCCTCTTCCTTGCTACAACCGACAATACCGGCGGCCAGCATGGCAGCGAAGGCAAGTTTGTATGCTGCGGATCTTTGTGACGGATTCATGCAAATCTCCAGAAAATGGGGTTGAAGTGGGCGAATGGAGCAAACCGTAATTATGTGAATCGAGTTTTGCCCTTGTCAATCAATATCCCTGCTAATGCAGGCAAATTTGACTGGCGGCGCCCCAAAACGGAAAAAACAGCGGGACATCTGCCTGTTCCTGCTCCGGAGGTCCGCGGGCCCTTTGCCCTGCAGTCGGCTTAACTGGCCGGCGTGGCGAGGATGGTTCTGATCATTTGCTGCAGGTCTTCATCGGGGACTGATCCGTTGGGCGGCATGACCAACGGCCCCCATACCCCGGAACCGCCACCTCGTACCTTCGCCATCAG
Organism: Burkholderiales bacterium; assembly: GCA_031394335.1. Taxonomy (GTDB): domain Bacteria; phylum Pseudomonadota; class Gammaproteobacteria; order Burkholderiales; family Usitatibacteraceae; genus UKL13-2. The sequence continues at coordinate 1,763 of JANMXS010000234.1, read as the reverse complement.
AACCGCTTCGGCATTTTGATTGCCCCGGTATTTAGCGGCAACCTCCTGAAAAGCGGGGCCCACCAGCTTGCGGTCAAGCGCGTGGCAGCTGGTGCAGCCATATTTCTGCTGCAGGCCGATAGGAGCCTGGTCGCAGCCGCCCGCTAGCAGCGCTGCAGCAACAGCGCCAAGGATAGCGGTATGTGCGGATTTCATGGTCGCTGCTGAACATGGGGGCGCATTCATTGCCCCGCGGCGCGCCCAAGCACGCGTTTCAATTCCATCGCGTCCGTGATCGCCGGCAGACAGCTGACACCCTGGCACACATAGGCGCTAACCTGCGCAGAAGCCGGCCGCCGCAGCGCCGCCGGCAAGCCGTCGATGCCATTGGCCAACGCCAGCGATATCGTGGTGGGCAGAAACTCTGCTGCTGTCTGCGCCTGCCAGCCCCCCAGATGCTCAGCCGGTCCTGCCAGAATCACCAGTTGGGTAGGCTGCAGCCATTCCTGCAGCGCCATCAGCAGGCTGCCGTGCCCGCTGGGATGATCGTCGATGGCGGCAAAGAAGCAAGTCAACACGCGTTCCGCAGCGAGCGCGTATTGATGTTCATTGGTGAGATGCGCCAGCCGCTGCAGTACCAGGGCGGCAATGCCGTTACCCGAAGGCGTGGCGTTATCAAAACCCGGCTTGGGGCGCTGGATGAGCTGCTCATGGTCGTGGCTGGTGAAATAGAAGCCGCCACGCTCCCGGTCTTCGAACTGCTCAAGCAGTACATCGGCCAGCTTGCGGGCAAATGCCAGATCGTCGCCACGGAACTCGGCCTGCAGTAACTCGATGATCGCTTTCACCAGGTAGGCGTAATCGTCGAGGTAGGCATTGAGATGGGTCTTGCCATCCTTGTGGGTAGCGAGCAGGCGTCCGCGGCCCTCGTCCCACATCGTCGAGTGTATGAACGCCAACGCCTTGCGCGCCGAGGCCAGCCAGGTCTTGTCGCCGAAAACACGCGCCGCATGCGTCATGCCTTCGATCATCAAGGCGTTCCAGCTGGTGAGAATTTTTTCATCGCGCCCAGGGTGGATGCGCAGCTTGCGTGCGGCAAACAGTTTTTGCCGGGCAGATTCCAGCAGATGCGCGCAGTCGGTTTCCGTCTGGGCGAGCGTGTTGGCAACACCCGCCAACGGCAGCGCCGCCGTCAGGTTCCAGAACTTGTCCTCGAAGTTGGCACGCTTGTCCAAGCCATAGTAAACCGAGGCAACACCCCATTCTGCGGGCGACAGCAGCGCTTTCACTTCAGCGGGGGTCCACACATAGAACTTGCCCTCATGGCCTTCGGAGTCGGCATCCAGCGTCGAGTAATAACCGCCGGCGGGCGCCTGCATTTCACGCATCACCCAGTCGGCAGTTTGCCGTGCGCAGCGTGCGAACAACTGCTTTTGTTCGTCATTCTCGGCGACCAGCCAGGCATCGGCCAACAGCCGCAACAGCGGGCCGTTGTCGTAGAGCATTTTCTCGAAATGCGGAATGGTCCAGGTGGCATCAACGGAATAACGCGCAAAACCGCCGCCTAGCTGGTCGTAAATGCCGCCGCGGCACATCTGTTCCAGCGTGAAGCAGGCCATGTGAAGCGCGTTTCGGCGCGCGTTTTCATCACCCGATTCCGCATAGCGGCGCAGACAGAATTCGATCATCTCCGGATGCGGAAATTTCGGCGCCTGGCCGAAGCCGCCACGCGCAGCGTCGAAGGTATCGGCAATATTGTGCAGGGCCGCGTCGATCGGTTCACG
>JANMXS010000233.1:0-4797 GCA_031394335.1 Burkholderiales bacterium | reverse complement strand
ACATATTGCCCACACAAGCTCGCCACAACAATGAAAGGAAAGTTGGCGTTCGACTTGTCGTACTTTAGGTTGATGGTTAGGGGTGAGGAGTAGTCATTGCGGTACCCTTTTGTTTCTCACACGAAAGGATATTCGCGATGCCACCTCTCACCTTACAAGCACGTTACCAGATTGAACACGATTTAAGACTGGGCCTCGATAATAAGGCCATTGCCAGGGCGGTTGGCAAATGTGTCCGCACCATTGAACGCGAGCGGCAGCGCTGCGAGGGCGACAGTGAATATACGGCAGCGCGGGCCAACGCTCATCGCTTGAAGAAGGGGCGCAAGAGTGCCGCCAACCACCGTATCCACCCGCCGTTAATCTGGCAGTCGGTTGAAGCCCTGCTCCGACGGAAGCACTCGCCGGCGCAGGCAGAAGCGGCGATGCGGCAATCGGGTCAATTGGTCAGCGCATCGGCTATTTACCGTTACCCGCACCGGGTCGGCAAGCCCCACCTGTTGAAGCACTTTCGCCACTATTGGGCTGGCAAGAAACGCCGCGGCAAGATGTACTGGGTGGGACGGGCCAGAAAGATCAAAGATCGTCCCAAGGACGTTCTCACCCGCAACCAGATCGGCCATCTTGAGTGCGACAGCATTGTCGGCAAACGCAACGAGCCGATCAAAATCGTGGTACTGCTAGATCGGGCCACGCGCTATGTTCGCCTGGCGCTGGTGCGAGACGGTACCGCGGCGGGCGTGGCGCGCCACATGGCTCGGTGGCTCAGCGACCCGCGTATACCGGTTTTGAGCCTGACAACCGATCAGGGCTATGAGTTCTCGGCACTACCTGAGTTGCTGCCGGGTCGTCTTTACGCCTGTGACCCCGGAAAGCCGTATCAAAAGGGGGCGGTAGAGCACATGAACAAACTGATTCGCCAGTACGTCCCCAAAGGCAACAGCCTGCGCCAATTCACCCAGCCAAAGCTCGACTGGATCGCCCTTGAACTCAACAGCCGGATTCGCTATCGACTTGGCTGGGAGTCGCCCGCTGGGATACTATCTCGATTGACCGCCGCAACGACAAGTTGAACGCCAACCTACCAAAATGGCTGGAAAATCGCACCAATGCTAGGCTTTACTGCTCAGCGCTTAACTGGAAGCGGGACGCCATGACGCCTGACGGCAAAAGGGAGATTGAATTTCCTTCCGCTTTCAGGTAAATTGTGTACACACTGATTCACAAATTACCATTCCTTATTGCAAGGGGCAATCATCATGGAAGCAACAAAGGTTGGCATCCGGGAATTCCGATCTGACTTGGCTGAATACATCGCATCCAACACGCCTGTGGCCGTCACCCGCCATGGCCAAACCGTGGGCTATTTCATCCCTGCGCATGGTCAGGTGGCTGCGGACGTCGCGGCGCTTAAAAAGGCCAGCAAAACCCTGGATCAACTGCTTGCCGCAAAAGGCGTCGATGTTGAGGACCTTGTTGCCGACTTCAAAGTCGCGCGCAAACAGGCAAATTCGCCTAAAAAGCCCAAAGCCAAGCAGGCATGAGCAACAAAGCAGTCGTCCTTGACGCCAATATTCTGATCCGCGCGGTATTGGGCACGAAGGTGCGAACGCTCATTTTCGAGTATGCATCCTCGGTCAAATTCTTCGCACCGGATGTGGCTTATGCCGACGCCAGAAAGTATTTGCCCTTGCTGCTGGACAAACGTGGCATCCAGAACGCCGCAGCGATGAAGGTGCTCGACGTTCTTGAGACTGTCGTAGCACCCATCGAACAAGAGTTCTACGCGGGCATGCGTGACGTGGCGCACCGGCGCATCGCCGCTCGCGATGCCGACGATTGGCCGGTGCTGGCGTGTGCGCTAACCATCGGTTGTCCGATCTGGACCGAAGACGCGGACTTTTTCGGCGCGGGCGTGGCGACATGGACGACCGATCGGATTGCGCTTTATTTTGCCTGAACTCGCAAGCTCGATGAACCAGCCGGGATTCTGGAGCTTTCGACCTTTTGCGCAGAGATTATTGCGCCAGAAAGCGGGCAATGTTTTCGTTCAAAAATTTCCGGTCCACCGGATTGCTGGCCGCGCCGGCGGTATGCCCCCATAGCGACGGGATCGGCACCAGTTGCACCTTGGGAATGAACGCGGCCTCGTAACGCGCATCCGTCATCGGAAAATACAGATCGGTCTCGGAAGGCATGTACAGCACCGGCGCCTTGATCGAGCGCAGCGCGGCCTCCACATCGCCCTTGAAGGCGGGATGGTCGGCGCCGGCCGGCGTGGTGCCAACATCGTGGATCTGCCAGGTGCGCATTTGCAGGATCAGGTTATTGGCATCAGCACCTGGGATGAAGCGGGTACGAAAGGCTTCAATGACCTCGGGCAAAGTATTGCCGCGACCACCGCCGCGCCACAATTCCTTGCGCCACCACTCCTGCGAATACAGCCAGCCGGCCCACACCATGCCGAACGCCTGCAAGCCTTTTTCCGGCGGTGTTTTATAGTCACCCGCGGCGAAAACCGGGTCTGCATTGATCGCCGCAATCTGGCCCTCAAGCCGCACGCTGCCATGGCCATAGGTTTTGGCGGTGCCGCTGGTGGCAACAATTTTGTCCATGAAATTCGGATACGACACCGCCCACTGAAAGGCCTGCTGCGCGCCCATCGAAAAACCGATCACGGCTTTGAGATGATTGACCTTCAGTTCTTCGGTGAGCAATTGGTGCACCGCGTCGACGTTATCGCGAATCGTCATCAGCGGGAAGTGCGGCCCATCGAATGGCGCCGGCGTATTGCTCGGCGAGGATGAACGGCCATTGCCGAACAGCTCGGTAGTGACGAGGAATACTTTCGAGGTATCCAGTACCAGATCCGGCTCCTTGTCGGACTTGATCAACCAGCCATAGCCGGTGAGTCGCGCCATGTAATGCGAAGGCAGCAGAATGGCGTTATCGCGCGCCGCATTCAGCTTGCCGTAAGTGCCGTAGACGATGCGCGCCTCGGGCAGGACGGCGCCGGATTCGGCCTTGAAATTGCGGAGGAGGAATTCGTGTTGTTCGGGGTCGGCGGCGTGGGCGAGGAATGACGCGACGAAAAGAATGAGGGCGAGGAAGCTGCGGTGGAGTGACATGTGCTGAAGATCCTTATGGCTTAATGCGGCAAAAGAACTGGTTAGATGGGCAAGAAGCGAAAGAATAAATCGCGCCTGACCCTGAAGATTTTCTACGCAAGGTGCCCTTTTAAAACCTTTCTGCCAATAGCTAATCGTGACTCCCTTGATACGTTCCTAAGGTCACCAAAAAGAGAAAGTGCTTCTCGGAATGCCGCGCAGCTTTTATCCAAATCAGGAAAGTAGCTAGAAAGATACCATGCTCGAAAAATTTCCTCTTCCTTCGATAATGGCCAGAGCTCAGCAGAATTCAATACCGCCCAAAAAGCAAGATTATCCGTATCAACCACCTCAAAATCCAGAATTGCATCGGGATCGCTTTCCGCATGCTTGAAGAAATTTTGGGCTTTACGCATGACCCGAAAATATTCAGCTTCTGAAATCTTATTTGCCTGTTGAGCAAAAATATCCCAAGACTTATTTGGCGCCTTTTTTTTAATGTAATCCGACAAAATCACGGAAGCGGCGCCTACCAGCGTATGGACCGGAACGGAGTCAGCGCCGTCAAACAAGAGCTTAATTGCTAATCGTAACTGTCGCGTAGCTGCTTGTGTCTTTGAAACCATGAAACGATCGTTCATTTGTCTAGTCATCACTTTTTAATAGCTAAGATATAAAACAAACCAAACGTAGCCTCGATGAAGCGCAGCGTAATCGAGGACAGTCGGTAATGCAGACATCGTGGATTACGCTTTGCTTATATGGGCTAAAACATCAAGAAATTTTGTGTAGAACGCCATTTGGCGTGGTGTTTGAAGCATTTGTGCTCCACAAGCCTCGCCAATGCTGGACCTCAGACTTTGAATTCCACCAGCTTCTTCCGCACCGCCACATTCTTCAACTGCACATAATCCGGCAGCCCGTTCACATACGGCGGGTAGGCTTCGCCCGCAATCAGCGGCTGCAAATAGTTGCGGCATTTCTGCGTGATGTGAAAACCATCTTCCGTGATGAAATCGCGCGGCATTTTCTTTTCGCGGTTGGCGACTTCGCTCAAAGGTGCGGCGATGATTTCCCATTTATACGGTTTGGATGAGAGTCGTTTGATCGCCGGCATCACGCCGTTCATGCCTTTCACCGCGTATTCCACCGCCGCCTTGCCGAGCGCATAGCTTTGTTCGACGTCCGTCTTCGAGGCGATATGGCGCGCGGCGCGTTGCAGATAATCGGCCACCGCCCAGTGATGTTTGAGTTTGAGTTCGCGCTGGATCAGGTTGGCGATGACCGGGGCGACGCCGCCGAGCTGGGCGTGGCCGAAGGCATCGATGAGGCCGGATTCGGCAATAAATTTTCCATCGCTGCCACGCAGCCCTTCGGAAACACCAACCGCGCAATAGCCATGTTTCTTCACCATCGCATCGACCTGCGCCAGGAATTTTTCCGGCTCGAACGCGATTTCCGGGAACAGCAGCAATTGCGGCGCATCGCCCTTGCGTTCTGCCGCGAGGCCGCAGGCAGCGGTGATCCAGCCGGCGTGGCGGCCCATCACTTCGAGCACGAATACCTTGGTCGAGGTTTTGGCCATCGAGGCCACATCGAGCCCGGCTTCGCGCATGCTTACCGCCACATATTTGGCGACCGAGCCGAAGCCCGGCGAGCAATCGGTGATCGGCAGATCGTTGTCCACCGT
>JANMXS010000232.1:0-8224 GCA_031394335.1 Burkholderiales bacterium | reverse complement strand
CGCTTGGGCAGATTGCGACCGATGAAGACCATCTTTGATTCGCGCCTTTCACCGGGCAGCCACGGTTTTCCGGGGCTGCCACCCATCAGCATATGCACGCCCTGGAAAATCATGCGATTGTCCTGGCCTTCGATGCTCAATACGCCTTTGTAGCGCAGCATGTCGACGCCATAGGTCTGGATGAGCAGGGACAGGAATGCCTCGATCTTTTCCATATCCAGCGCGCGTTCATCCTTCCATACGAAGGATTTTACGTCGTCGGCATGGGTGTGATGATCCTCGGTCAGGAAATCGGGCTCGATATCGAGGATCGAGTTCAGATTGAAGCCGCGAATATCGAGAATTTCCTTCAGGGGCGTCTCGCCGAAATGCACTCGCTGGAACGCGGCGCGCGGGTTCATCTGCCGCAGCCGCGCCATCAATTTCTGCGTTTCTTCTTCAGCGACCAGATCGGTTTTTGACAGCAGCAGACGATCCGCGAAGCCGATCTGGGCACGGGCTTCAGAGTTATCGGTCAACTGCTGCGGCGCATGTTTGGCATCCACCACGGTTATGACGGCATCGAGAACGTATTGATCGTGGATGGCCTCGTCCATGAAAAAAGTCTGCGCCACCGGGCCGGGTTCGGCGAGGCCGGTGGTCTCGATGATGACGCGGTCGAACTTGAGCTTGCCGGACTTTCGTTTGGCCGCGAGTTCGCCCAGAATCCGCACCAGATCGCCGCGCACCGTGCAGCAGATGCAGCCGTTGTTCATCTCGACAATCTGCTCTTCCTTGTCCTGGACCAGGATTTCGTTGTCGATGCCGGCTTCACCGAATTCGTTTTCGATCACGGCAATCTTTTCGCCGTGACGTTCGTGAAGAATACGGTTCAGCAGGGTGGTTTTGCCGCTGCCGAGGAAGCCGGTCAGGATGGTGGCGGGAATCAAATCAGTCTTGGCCATTTGGGGTCTTTGCAAATTCGGATGTCGGGTTAGATGGGGTGAAAACGGCAGACATCAAGTGAGTGCGGGCATGGCCTGAGCGGTGGTCGCTCGCGCGTTGCCAACAAATGAATTCACGGTGTCGCGCACAAAGGCTTCATTGAGATCGCGGACGATAAACACCAGGCGCGTACGGTGGTCAGCATCGGGCCAGGCGGGCAGGCATGCCGCCGGGTAAAGCGTGTGCTGCACGGCATGAATGGCGCGCGGTGCGGCTTCGCCCACGACATTGACGATGCCCTTGATGCGCAGCATTTCATCGCCGCGCAGGCTGGTAAGCATTTCCAGCGCATCGACCAGACCCTGCCAGACGATGGGCTGATCGATGGTGATGGCGAAAGCGCGAATGCGCTCATCATGGCGTGGGGCAGTTGGGGCCAACGTTTGCGATATTGCGGAACCGCGCGGCAACACCTGCCGATACGCCTCTGCGCGCAACCATTTCTGCACGTCCGGGATTTTTGCGCCGGGCTGGTAGAGGCCCGTGTCGAACAGCAACTCGGGAGCAATCTCGCCGGCAATCGCCTCAAGCAGGCGCGCGCCGGGGTTGAGCGCGGTGAGCCGCGCCTTCAGCGCCTCAATTTTCTCGCGCGGTACGGTATCGGCTTTGGTGATAACGAGGCGATCAGCAACCGCAGCCTGTTTCACCGACTCGAAATGGGCATTGAGTTGCGCTTCCCCGTGCGCCCCATCCACGGTGGTGACGATGCCCGCCAGCGAGTAACGCGCCGCCACCAGCGGCATTTCAATCAGGGTGTGCATGATTGGTGCTGGATCGGCGAGACCGGTGGTTTCGATTACCACTCTTCGGAAATTTGGCACCTCGCCATTGGCGCGCTTGAAATAAAGGTCGCGCAAGGCCGTGACCATATCGCCCGCCACCGAGCAGCAGATGCAGCCGTTGGACATCACCATCACATTGCCGCTGGCCTCGCGCACCAGCAAATGATCGATCGATACCGCGCCGAACTCGTTGATCAATACGGCGGTGTCACCCATCGACGGATCCTTGAGCAGCCGGTTCAGCAGCGTGGTCTTGCCGCTGCCGAGAAAACCGGTGAGCAGGGTGACCGGTGTGACGGTGGAAGCGGTCATGCGCAATGCGCGCAACGGCCGCGCACCATCAGATCGATTTCAGAGGTACGAAAACCCTTGGGCAGTTTGACCTCTACTTGGGGGGTTACTTTTTCGAGGCAGAAGGTTTGTCCGCAGGCCTCGCAGGTGAAGTGTGCATGATGGCCGTGCTGCCGGTCTGTTTGCGCGGGGCTGTGCTGCGCGTTGATCATGAAGCGCCATACGCGGTCATCGCCGGCAATGCGATGCGCCAGGCCCTTGTTGACCAGCCATTCGAGTACCCGATATACCGTGACGCGATCCACCGCGTGATGGTCGGCCAGGGTATGCGCCACATCCAGATGCGAGGCCGCGCTGCCGCTGGCCAGCAGGCAGGCCAGCACCGCGATGCGTGGTTGCGTCAGGCGTTCACCGGTGGCGCGAATGCCGGCCTCGGCATCGACCAGATAATCCAGATAGGGGGGCTTCATGGGACTCAGATTCTATGCCGGCGCCTGCGTATTTGCAACTCAGTAGCATGAAAAATGAATAGCAAAACCCAGCATTGGCGCGGTGTTTGGGGCAAAAATGCCTGTAATGCCGCGTGGATATTGGAGTTTGGTTAAATGAATATCGGCTGGACAGGACCAATGCGGCGTCCGCAGCAACGCGATACGCCACCTCCACTACCGTACCAGGGACTGTGCGAGGTGGGTCGGGCTCAGGGCTTGCCGATTTTCTTTTTGGCGCGCGGATGCGCGGCGTCGTAAATTTTCGCCAGATGCTGGAAATCCAGGTGCGTGTACACCTGGGTCGAGGCGATGCTGGCATGGCCCAGCATTTCCTGCACCGCACGCAGATCGCCTGATGACTGCAGCACATGTGACGCAAATGAATGGCGCAGCATATGCGGATGCATTTCGGCGCTGATGCCTTGCACTGCCGCCCAGTGCTTGATGCGCATCTGCACCACGCGCACCGACAGGCGTTTTCCCTGCCTGCCTAAAAACAGCGCTTTTGCGTCCTCGCCTGCGCCTTCGCTTTTGCCGCCGCCCTTGATGGCGGCGCGTACCGTCAGCCAATGTTGCAAGGCTTCGAGCGCGTGCCGACCGATCGGCACGATGCGCGTCTTGCTGCCTTTGCCGGTCACGCGCGCTTCGCCGCTGGAAAAATCAATGGCATCCAGATTCAGTCCGGTAAGTTCGGAAACACGCAGGCCGCAGGAATACAACAGTTCGAATACGGCGCGGTCGCGCACCCCCTCCGGCGAATCGTCTTCAAAGCTGACCAGGCGTACCGCCTCGTCGGGCGACAGGGTCTCGGGCAGGCGCTTGGCCGCTTTTGGCGCGCGTACGCCCTCGGCCGGATTGACGGGAGCGCGTTGATCGCTGAGGCTGCGCATGAATTCGAAATAGCCGCGCCAGCCAGATAGCACCCGCGCCAGCGACTTCGGGCCCAGCCCGCGCGAATGCAGGGTGGCGACATAGCGACGGATATCCATCTGCGTGAGGGTCGCCAAGGCGCGCGACGGGTCCGCCGTCACCAGGGTACTCAGCAACTCAAGGTCACGCCGGTAATGCTTCAGGGTCAGCGCCGCCAGACGCCGCTCATGCGTCAGATGAGCGAGGTATTGTTCAACCGAGGGTTCCGCAGGCTTGGGCGACGCATTCACGATCATCCGCGCAGGGAATCAACTCTGGCCGGGCGGTAACAAGGTCAGTTGGCGCGCGAGGGTGTGCGCGAAGATGTCGCCGATGCGGGTCAGGAACACGGTGCCCATATCGGCATAGAAACGTTCGGCACTTTCGGAGGCCATCAGCAGCAGGCCAAAGCAGGTGCCGGTCCTGAGCGGGACCATCGCATAGGACTTCAAATGTGGCGCGTGTTCCCCGAACCACAGATGGGTTTCGTATACCGGATGGCCGCCACAGTAGGGTTGCGTCATCGCTTCCACGAATTGTTGCAATTCAGCAGCCACGGGCTGGAACTCGGGGGAGGCCGCGCCGTCCGGCGGAGCCACGTTCCACAGCCGGATCGCGACGTGCGGAATCTGGAAACGGTCGAGCAAGTCCAGGTACAGCGTATCGACGGCGGCGTTGAGGGAGGGCGCGTCGATCAGCTTCAAGGTCAGCGTATGCACCTTTGTGGACAGCACATCGTTTTCTTCACCGAACTGGATCAGTTCGGCAAGTTTGGACTCGAGGAGTCGCACTTTTTCGCGGGTTGCGATCAGCTGACGTTCCGGGATCGAGACGGTGCGACCGCCATGCGGATGCGTGACATTCAGCGCCAGCAGTACATCGGCGTGCTGTTCAAAAAAATCCGGGTTGGCCCGTAAAAATTCGGCCACATCTTCAATATTCATTTGCGGGTCTGACACGCGTTACCTCTATTCTGGATTCTCTGGATTTCGCTAAATTTCAATCTCGCCGCGAAACACGGTGGCGGCCACGCCGGACATGAGCACGGCTTCACCATCGCCCTTCTTGACGCCATGCCATGTTACCGCGAGATCACCGCCGCGCGTGGTGACGCGCACCGTTTCATCGAGCAGACCCCAGCGGATGCCGGTAACCACGGCCGCGCAGGCGCCGGTGCCGCAGGCCAGGGTCTCGCCCGCGCCGCGTTCCCAGACGCGCAGCCGCACATGATCGCGCGCCACCACCTGCATGAAGCCGGCATTGACGCGCTGCGGAAAGCGTTCGTGGTGCTCGATCAAGGGTCCGTCTTCGTGCACCGGCGCCTGATCGACGTCGCGAACTACCTGCACCGCGTGCGGATTGCCCATCGAGACCGCGCCGATGGTGAGCAACATGCCTTGAATATTGAGCGGGTATTGGAGCGCCTCGGCTTCGGCTTTGAAGGGAATTTCAGCTGGCACGAAGCGTGGCGCGCCCATGTCGACGCAGATAAGGCCATCAGCCTCGATGCGCGGCGTGATCACGCCGCTCATGGTCTCGACGCGAATCTCGGTCTTGCTGGTGAGGCCTTCACTGCGCACAAACTGCGCGAAGCAGCGCGCGCCATTGCCGCACTGCTCGACTTCGCCGCCATCGGCATTGAAGATCCGATAGCGAAAATCAACATTCGGCGTGTCCGTGCTTTCGACCAGCAGCAATTGGTCGCAGCCAATGCCGAAATGACGGTCAGCGAGTTTGCGAATTTGCGCGGCGCTGAGGGAGCGGGCCTGCGGCTGGGCGATGCCGTCCAGCATGATGAAGTCGTTGCCCTGACCATGCATCTTGGTGAAGGTGAGGCGCATGAACGGGTGGCCTGGCTAGCCGGCAGTTTCGTCGGGGAAGAACACGAACGCGCTGTCCGCGAGCGAGGTGTCCTTTTCGATCTCGGTGATTTCTTCGATGTTCATCGCTGGTGGTTTGTCGGCCGGATTTTTGACTGAGGCGCGGAAGGACGGATCCGCGCAGGCGCGCGAGATGGCGATATTGCTCGCCTCGTCGGCATTGGGCGCTTCGGTATAAATGTTCTTGTAAAAGCCCATCCACGCCTGCTTCCCGTCTTGTTCGATCAGGAAGTGCTCGCCTCGCAGGAACACATGAAAGTAAGCCATAAATGGATTCTAGCGGATTCCTGGCGCTCAATCATAAAAATTGGCATCGCCCGGCGGCCGCGTTTTGAAACGCTTGTGCACCCAGAAATACTGGTCGGGCATTTCGAGGATACGCTCCTCCAGAAACGCATTCATGCGCCGTGCATCGGCCTCGGCGTCACCACTGGGATAGTTCTCCCAGGCGGGATAGAAGCGCGCCTCATAGCCGTCCGCAGTCTGACGCGTCACCAGCGGGACCACCCTGGCGCCGGTGATATCGCAGAGCCTTGCAAGAGCGGTGACGGTCGCCGTCTTGATGCCGAAAAAATCGACGAACACCGCATCCTTGGCGCCGAAGTCCATATCCGGCAGATAGTAAAAGAGTTTTTTTTCTTTCAGCGCCTTCAGTACCGGGCGCAGCCCCTGGCGGCGGGTGACCAGCAGAGGATTGCCGAAGCGCAAACGCGCGCGGCGCAGCGCCGTGTCAAAGGTCTTGTTTTTCTGCTCGGAATACATCGAAAACACGTCCGGATACGCTTGCGAAAAGCGCGCCCCGCCGATATCAAGGCCGACGAAATGCGGCGCCAGAATAATCACCGGCACCTTGCCGCGCAACGCGTCCAGATGCTGCGTGTCGATCAGCTTGACATGCGCCAGCGCCTGATCCGCCGGTGCGTACCAGACACGGCCGAGATCAAGCGTGGCGCGCCCCAGACTCTGAAACACGCCGCGCCCGATGGCTTCGCACTCGACCGCTGTCTTGTGCGGGAAACACCGCGCCAGGTTGATCAGCGTGACGCGGCGGCGGCCCCAATGAAACAGCAGCTTGCCCAGTGTGTGGCCGATGGCTGCGACCCAGCGGATCGGCAGCCAGCGCATGCACCACAGTACGAATAGCGCAATTCTCATTCGCATTCCTCTGCTGCAACGGGCGGCAAGGGCGCTCCCGCCGGGTGCTTGTAACGGTTATAGCCCCACAGGTATTGGGCAGGCGCCCGGGAAATCAGCGCTTCTACCATGGCATTAACCTGGCGCGCGGCGATTTCGCGGTCGGCTGAAAAGGGCTCATGCATCGGCTCGATATGCACCCGGTAGCCCCGGCCTTGGGGCAGGCGCTCGGCGAAAAAAAATAGCACGACCGCATCGGTGGAAAGTGCCAGGCGCGGCAACAAGGTCATGGTGTAGGCCGGCTTGCCGAAGAAATTTGCCCATACCCCGTCACCCTGGCCGGGAACCTGGTCGGGAAGAATGATGATATTGCCGCCGCTTTTCAGCGTTTTCAGCAGGGTACGTACACCGGCAGAGCCGGCGGTCGCCGTCGAGCCGCCGCCGCGACAGCGCCCGGCCTCCATCAATTGCTGTAGCCAGCGTTGTTTGGGTGGGCGATACAGTGCGGTAACCGGAATGCGGCTTTCGAGATAGCGGCCGGCGATGTCATAGCAACCCAGGTGCGGCGTGACAAAGATGATGGCGCGCTGCGCAGCCTTGGCGGCCTCGATGTGTCGCCAGCCCGCGCACTCACGCACCAGTGCGTACAGGCGCTCGACCGGCGCCGTCCAGGCGATAGCGAGCTCGGTGAAGCCGCGTCCCTGTTCGGCGACCGCGCGGCGCGAAATCGCGGCCACATCATCCGCCGGACGATATGCGCCGTACAAGCTCAAGTTAGCGCGCATCAATTGACGTTGACGCGGGGACAGATACCATGTTGCCCAGCCTAACGCCGCACCGACCGCGTGATTCGCGCGCAGCGGCAGTTTGCCCAGCATGCTGAATAACCAGATCATCGTGCGACAGGTCCCCGTGCGTGCGCAGGGGGAGGTGGGCTGCTGAGTGGCTTTCTGCTAGAATTCAAGGCTGTTTGACCATCTTTCAACGACTGTGGGGATACCCAATGAACGACTATCTGTTTACTTCCGAATCCGTCTCCGAGGGCCACCCCGACAAGGTCGCCGATCAGATCTCCGATGCAATTTTGGACGCGATTTTAGCCCAGGATCCGCGTTCGCGCGTCGCCGCTGAAACGCTGTGCAATACCGGTCTGGTGGTACTGGCGGGTGAAATTACTACCCATGCCAACGTCGATTATATCGGCGTGGCCCGTGACACCATCAAACGCATCGGTTACGACAATACCGACTACGGCATCGATTATAGAGGTTGCGCGGTCATGGTCTGCTATGACAAGCAGAGCCCGGACATCGCCCAGGGCGTGGATAACGCGCAAGACAACAGCCTCGACCAGGGCGCTGGTGACCAGGGCCTGATGTTCGGTTACGCCTGCGACGAAACCCCGGTGCTGATGCCCGCCCCTATCTACTATGCGCATCGCCTGGTGCAGCGTCAATCGGAAGTGCGCAAGGATGGACGCCTGCCGTGGCTGCGCCCGGACGCCAAATCGCAGGTGACGATGCGCTATGTCGATGGCAAGCCGCATTCCATCGATACGGTGGTGCTGTCGACCCAGCACGCGCCGGAAATGTCGCAAAAGGATATTCACGAAGCGGTCATCGAAACCATCATCAAGCCGGTATTGCCCAAGGAATGGCTACAGAACACCCGTTATCTGGTCAACCCGACCGGCCGCTTCGTCGTCGGTGGTCCGCAGGGCGATTGCGGCTTGACCGGGCGCAAAATCATTGTC
>JANMXS010000231.1:0-4873 GCA_031394335.1 Burkholderiales bacterium | reverse complement strand
GGCGAGCCGACGATTTGCGTGGTATCGCCGGCGGTGATGAATGCGATTGCGGCAGCGACCGGCAAACCGGTGCGCAGTTTGCCCCTGAAGAACCTGAAGCTCGCGTAAGCAACAATGCCGTAAAAAACGGGCCCTGCGGGGCCCGTTTTCAGTGGTGAATGGTATGGCGCAGCTTAGTTGTGGATATAGCTTTCCAACTGTGCAATGGTCATTTCATGATCGGCGATGATGTCATCCATCAAGTCGCGGATCGAGACCATGCCGACCACGGTATTGCCGTCCATCACCGGCAGGTGGCGGATTTTTTTCTCGCTCATCAGCGCCATACATTCGCGGGTGCGCGTCATCGGTGATACCACCAATACATTTTTGGTCATGATTTCGCGCACCGGTGTTTCGCGGGAGTTCTTGCCCTGCAACGCAATCTTGCGGGTGTAATCACGCTCGGAGATGATGCCGACCAGTTTGCCGTGCTCCATCACCATCAAGGCGCCAATTTCATGATCCGCGAGCAGCTTGAGCGCGTCGAACACCGAGTCCTCAGGTTTGATATGCCACAAGGTGCTGTTGCGTTTGCCAAGCAGTTCTGAGACGGATTTCATATGGCCTCCTCTTGTTATGCACGCCACGGCGATTCCTTAAGCATCAGGAATCGGTCAGCAATAGGGATACCCCGTATATATCGCTTGAACAAGCATAACCAAAATGCGGGTGCAGCACCACGTCAGTCGTAACGGGGGCCAAATTACATATTCGGATAGTTCGGACCGCCGCCACCTTCAGGCACCACCCAGACGATATTCTGCGTCGGGTCCTTGATGTCGCAGGTTTTGCAATGCACGCAGTTCTGCGCGTTGATCTGCAATTTTTTCCCGCCATCGCTGGCATCGACAAATTCATAAACACCGGCCGGACAGTAGCGCTGCTCGGGCCCGTCGTAAAGCGCGAGGTTGGTGCCGACCGGCACGCCGGCATCCCGCAAGGTCAGGTGCGCGGGCTGGTCTTCCTCATGATTGGTATTGGAGATAAACACCGAGGACAGGCGATCAAAGCTGAGCACGCCATCCGGCTTGGGATAGTCGATCGGCTTGACCTGGTCTTTGCGTTGCAGTGTTTCATGGTCGGCGTGGAGATGATGCATGGTCCACGGCGCCTTGCCACCGAACACGATCTGATCGATGCCGACCATCAGGGTGCCGGTGTACAGCCCCTTGGCCATCGCCGGCTTGAAATTGCGCGCTCGGTGCAGTTCTTCATGCAACCAGCTTTGCTTGAAGCTTTCCGGATACTCGTCCAGTTCATCGCCGCTACGACCTGCTTTCAATGCGGCAAAGGTGGCATCGGCGGCCAGCATGCCGCTCTTGATTGCCGCGTGGCTGCCCTTGATGCGCGACGCATTCAGGAAGCCAGCGTCATCACCCACCAATACCCCGCCCGGGAATATGAGTTTTGGCAGCGACTGCAGGCCACCGGCCGCCAGGGCGCGCGCGCCATAGGCAATGCGTTTTCCGCCGTCGAAGAACCCGCGAATCGCGGGATGGGTCTTATAGCGCTGGAATTCCTCGAACGGCGACAGATAGGGATTGGTATAAGCCAGGCCCACCACAAAGCCGACCGCGACCAGATTGTTTTCCATGTGGTACAGGAATGAGCCGCCATAGGTCTCGCTGTCCAGCGGCCAACCGGCGGTATGCACCACCAAGCCGGGCACATGCTTTTCCGGTTTCACTTCCCACAGCTCTTTGAGGCCGAGGCCATAGGTCTGCGGATCGCGGCCCTCGTTCAGATTGAATTTTTCCTGCAGCAATTTACCCAGGTTGCCGCGACAGCCTTCGGCGAAGAAGGTGTATTTGGCATGAAGCTCCATGCCGCGCGCGTAGCGGTCGGTGTGTTCGCCAAGCTTGCCGATACCCATATCGCCGGTGGCGATGCCCTTGACGCTTCCGTTCTCATTGAACAGCACTTCAGACGCCGCGAAGCCAGGATAGATTTCCACGCCCAGCGCTTCCGCCTGGGTGCCCAGCCAGCGGCACACATTGGCGAGGCTGATGACGTAGTTGCCATGGTTCTTGAAGCAGGCCGGCAGCATCCAGTTGGGGACTTGCATGCTGCCCGTCATCGACAGAAACAGGAAGCGATCCTCCGATACCGGCTGGTTCAGCGGTGCGCCTTGTTGTTGCCAGTCAGGGATCAATTCCGAAATCGCGATTGGATCCATTACCGCGCCGGACAGAATATGTGCGCCGACCTCCGAGCCTTTTTCGACGATGCATACGGACACCTCGGTGCCATCGCGCTGCGCCTGCTGCTTGAGACGGATGGCGGCGGCCAGCCCAGCCGGGCCGGCGCCGACGATGACAACGTCGTACTTCATGAATTCGCGGTCGGACATGATTATTTTTTGCGATGAAATGAGTTAGACCGTTATTATAGATTGATACCCGTCCTCTCCATCCTGTCGCCTATCGAACGCCCATCATGTCCGAACCCAAAAATGCGGAAATCAAAAAAGGCCGCCTCTTGTCCACCATCAAATTCCCGATTCGCTGGGGAGATATGGATTCACTGGGCCATGTGAATAACGCCCAGTATTTGCGCTACTTCGAGGAAAGCCGCGTCGACTGGACGCAACGCAACGGCCTGCGGCTGCATAGTGAGGGCGAGGGCATGATCCTGCTCAAAGCCAGTGTCACTTATAAAAAATCGGTGGTGTACCCGGCGAATGTGTCGATCGATCTGTTTGCCGGTGCTATCGGCCGGACCAGCCTCAACATGATCAATGAACTGACTATCGAGGGCGACGATGCGCCCGCTGCGACCGGCGAGTTCGTTATCGTCTGGTTTGATTACATTGCGCAAAAACCCGCGCCGGTGCCGCAGCGTTTGCGCGATCTGCTGGAGGGCAGGGCATGAATACCTTGTGGGGTGGTTTCTTCGCCGTGGGACTCGGTTCGGCCATCGGCGCCTGGCTGCGCTGGGGGCTGTCGGCGTGGATGAATCCGGTGATCGGCAAATTTCCGCTCGGCACCCTGGCCGCGAACATGATTGGCGGTTTTCTGGTGGGGCTGGCAGTGGCCTTCTTTACACGCCATCCGGAAATCTCACCTGCGTGGCGCCTGTTCGCGATCACCGGATTTCTGGGCGGCCTGACCACCTTTTCGACTTACTCGGCCGAGGTGGTGGGTTTGCTGGAGCGCGGCGAGGTCTCCATGGGACTCGCCGTTGCTGCAGCGCATTTGCTGGGATCTTTTGCGCTGACGGCGTTGGGGTTCTGGACTTATCGGACGCTGGCGGGGCAAGGCTAAGCGAGCGTATCCGTGTAAATTGCCGGATTGTTGCGACAAAAAAACCAAGGATCGCCCGGATCCCGACTTCACGAGGAGCCTCACTTGAAACTCGCATTCCTGAACGTATGGCATTTGTCCGTCGTTGTATCGATGGCTGCGTTACTGCTATCACTTTCAGTATCCGCCTTGCCCAACACGCGCGACACGCGCATGCTCAGCGAGCCTGCAGTGTCGGCCACCAACATCGCCTTCATTTACGCAGGTGATCTATGGGTGTCAAATCTCGATGGCAGTAATGTCCGGCGCCTGACCTCGGATGTCGGCGATGAATCAAATCCGGTGTTTTCGCCAGACGGCAAGCTGATCGCATTCAACGCGCAGTACGAAGGCAATACCGATGTTTACGTGGTGCCGGTGGACGGTGGCGTTCCCAAGCGGTTGACCTATCATCCCGGCCCGGATCGGGTGCAGGCGTTTTCGCCGGACGGCAAGTCAGTGTTGTTCACTTCACCACGCGCGGTGTTTACCGGCCGCTATCGTCAGTTATTTACAGTCTCGATCGGCGGCGGCGTTGAGACCCAGCTGGAAATCCCGCACGCGTTCCGCGCCACTTACTCGCCGGACGGCAAGCGCGTTGCCTATAACCCGTTATATCCAGCGTTCGAGCAATGGAAGCGCTACCGCGGCGGCACCCACTCGCAGCTGTGGCTGTTCAATCTTGCCGATCGCGGCACCGAAAAGATTCCGCAGCCGGCCAGCCGCGCCAACGATGTGGACCCGATCTGGGTGGGTGACACGATTTACTTCCGCTCCGATCGCAATGGCGAATTCAATCTTTATGCCTTCGATACTGGCAGCAAGGAAATTCGCCAATTGACGCGCCACGCCGATTTTCCGGTGCTGTATGCGGCGGCGGGCGGCGGCAAGATTGTCTATGAGCAGGCCGGTTATTTGCATGTGCTCGACCCGAAAACCGGTGTTGCCAACAAGCTCACGATCGGCGTCAGCGCCGATCTCGCCATGTCGCGGCCACGTTTTGTGAAGGGCGCAAAATACATCCGCGATGCGTCGCTGTCCCCCTCCGGCGCGCGCGTAGCCCTTGAGTTCCGTGGTGAAATTGCCACCCTACCGGCCGACAAGGGCGATGTGCGTAACCTGACGCAGACCGTCGCCGCGCATGAGCGCTCGCCGATCTGGTCGCCCGATGGCAAGTCGATTGCCTATTTCTCGGATGATCAGGCGAAT
Source organism: Burkholderiales bacterium (assembly GCA_031394335.1). Taxonomy (GTDB): domain Bacteria; phylum Pseudomonadota; class Gammaproteobacteria; order Burkholderiales; family Usitatibacteraceae; genus UKL13-2. The sequence goes on along the minus strand of JANMXS010000231.1, from coordinate 341 downwards.
ACGAATTGCATATCCGCGCCCAGGACGGCAAGGGTGTGGCGAAAAAATTCAAGTTGAACGGCGCGGGTTACTACGATCGTGCGGCATGGTCGCCCGACAGCAAAAAAATCGTATTCACCGATAACGCCTGGAGCCTGTTCGTAATAGATACGGGCAGCGGCGCAATCAAAAAAATTGCCACCGAGCCGCTCTATGGCCCGCGTAAAACCCTGCGCGCGACGTGGGCGCCCGATTCACGCTGGATTGCCTACCCGCTGAATTCGTTGTCGTATACGCAGACGGCTTACATCTATTCGACCGAGCAGGATAAATCGTTCGCGATCACCGATGGCCTGTCGGAC
>JANMXS010000230.1:0-4747 GCA_031394335.1 Burkholderiales bacterium | reverse complement strand
CGCTTGATGTATTGATTGATGTCGAGGCCTTCATAGCCAAAGGTGTAAAGCATGTTTTTCGCTCCCGGTTTTCTGACCGCGATTGTACAGGCCCCGGGCAATCGTGGCGCGCCTTGCCGGCATCGAAGCCGAGCACAATATCCGCGTGCTGCTCGTCTGCGAATCCGACAGCCGTGGCTGGGGCGCTGCGTAATCGCCGCAATCGTTTCCGCCAGGCGCCGCCTCCAGTGAAAAAATCTGGTCGATGATTTTGCCCAAGCAAAATCCAGCAATGCCCTTGACGGCATGTCCTGGCGCGAATTCGAGATGCTGGTTGGCGAAGCTTTTCGTCTGAACGGGTTCAGTGTCGTCGAAACCGGTGGCGGCGGTAGTGCCGATGGCGGGGTTGATCTGGTGCTGTCCAAAGGCAACGAGAAGTTTCTGGTTCAGTGCAAACAGTGGAAGGCGTACCGTGTCGGCGTGGACGTGGTGCGCGAGCTATACGGCGTGATGGCGGCCAAAGGTGCGGCGGGCGGATACGTGGTGACCTCCGGCCGGTTTACCGCGGATGCGAAGGCGTTTGCGGAAGGCCGCAATTTGAAGTTGCTGGATGGCGAAAAACTGTTCGCCATGATCAAGCAAGCGCAGCGATCTATCGCCAGCGGGGGCAAGCAAGGGGGCCAATCAAAACCGCTTGCCTCAATGCAAAGTGCGGCAGCACCCGCTACTACAGTGGCTTGCCCGGTTTGCGGATCGGCCATGGTGAAGCGGACAGCGAGCAAGGGGGCGAATGCGGGTTCGCAGTTTTGGGGGGGTTCGAAGTTTCCGGGGTGTCGGGGGACGCGGGCGGTTGAGGGGTGAGCGGGAGGGGGTTTATTTCAGCCCTTCGGGGTTTTAAAACCTACGGTGGACTGGGTCCCGGCCTTCGCCGGGGCGACGACGCTTAATTTTGCAGGGACGACGGGTTTTGATCACGCGGGGATGGCGAACCCTAGCATTGGCGGGGTGTTTGGGGCAATAAGGCTTGGGAAAGCGCGCCAGTGCTGGAGTTTGGCTTTTTCGTTGAGTCTGGCGAAACCTTGAATTTTGATGGATTGGTTAAATAAGGTTGGTATTTTTGGTTTTTATTTAATATATTTAGCGAAATGCTAAATAAAAGCAGCCTGTTCAGCCCTTATTTAAACCTGCTTAAACAACCAAAATGACTACCAACACAATTGAATCGCGTGCAGGCCGCTACATCTCGCAATCGACGGGATATAAGGCGTTCTACCCCGCACCGCTGCCGCCTCAACCACCGATTGCCATTAACGGTGAGCTGCTTCGCGTGCTCTCCGATGCCGATCGGGCGTTGGCGCGGCTGGATGCCATAACAACACTGTTGCCGAACCCGGATTTGTTTGTCGCCATGTATGTGCGGCATGAGGCGGTGTTGTCTTCGCAGATTGAAGGTACGCAGAGCACGCTGGAAGATGTGCTCGCATTCGAGGCAAACGCGACGAATAACCACACCCCGAAAGATGTGGAAGAGGTGGTCAATTACGTGCGCGCCATGAACTACGGCCTCACGCGCCTTGCCGATCTGCCGCTCTCATTGCGGTTGCTGCGCGAAATTCACAAGGAACTGATGCAAGGCGTGCGTGGTGCCGAAAGAACCCCAGGCGAGTTCCGTACTTCGCAAAACTGGATTGGCCCACCGGGTAGCAATCTGGTGAACGCAGCTTTCGTGCCGCCGCCACCGCATGAGTTGATGAATTGCCTTGGCGATTTTGAAACCTTTCTGCATCGCGGCAAGGACGATACACCTTTGCTGATCCAGTGCGGATTGGCGCATGCACAGTTCGAAACGATCCACCCGTTTCTGGATGGCAATGGCCGCGTTGGTCGCTTGCTGATTACCTTGATGCTTTGCGAAGCCCAAGCGCTCAGCAAACCGTTGCTCTACATTTCCCATTACCTGAAAGCCAATCGTTCCGAGTACTACGACCGCCTGACCGCGATTCGCATGCGTGGCGATTGGGAGGGATGGCTGCGATTTTTCCTCAATGGCGTAAGCCAGGTGAGCATGCAAGCCATTGAAACCGCCCGCAAGATTATTGCCATGCGCGAGAAGCACCGAGCCCAGTTCGCCAAGAACGCGAACGCGCTTAAATTGCTTGATTCACTTTTTACGCGCCCGGTTGTCAATATCAACCAGTGCAAGGACATTATCGACACGTCTTATCTGACCGCGAGCAAGCTGGTTGCAAAGTTTGTTGGGGCGGGCTTGCTGCAAGAAACGACCGGGCAGGGCCGAAACAGGATGTATCGATTCCAGGCTTATCTTGGTTTGTTTGAAACAGAAAAATAGTTGCTGATAGGGGTGCTATGCGCTACGGCTTGCCCTCAAGGTCCATGCGTATGGCGCCGACGGCAGCGGGGCGATTTTCAGCCCACCATGCTGCAGCTCGTTCAATTTCCCGCAGTGCGCGGGGCTTGATTCTGACTACGAGCGCCAAGATCAGCCGAAGCGACGGAGCCGGGCGAAAAGTTCGTCGGCCGAAATGCCTTCTTCTTTGTCGGCTTCATCGAGAGCTTCCAGAAGCTCGTTTTCTTGCTGGGGAGGAAGTCTTACAGCTGCCTCATCACCACGTGCAAGAATCGTCACAATGGTTCCCTCCGGGAGCGAGAGCCCCTCGGCGATGACTTTGCCATTTACGATAGTGCCGGTCGCGATTTTCATGAACAAATGCTACTCCAATTAATTGGTGTGAGGAAATTTTGATTGGGACTTCGTGGGTACGAAAATTGGATCCCGGACCAAGTCCGGGATGACAGTGATTAATTGTCGGTTCCCAAAACGGGAACATTCGTATATCGTTGCAAGGACGCGAAAAAAAATCAATTGACGAATGGTTGAATGACATGGACCCGAGAATTATCAAAACCGCAAAGCAACATCGCGAAGCCCTGGCCGAGATTGAGCGCCTGGCCGCCAACGACCCAGCCAAGGGCAGCGCGGAGGGTGACAAGCTGGAGTTGATGGCAAAGCTCGTTGAGGATTACGAAAAGCATAAATTTGTCTTTGCGCGGCCAGACCCGCTGAGCGCGATTCGCTTTCGCATGGAAGAGCAGGGGCTGCGCCAAAAAGACCTGGCGCCACTACTCGGCGGGAAGAATCGCGTGTCGGAAGTGCTTTCCGGAAAACGCGCACTTACGCTTGGCATGGTTCGCTCGCTGAGTGAGGCACTGCGCATTCCCGCGGAATTGCTGGTGCGCGAGCCGGTGGCGCCTTATGCGGTTGAAGCATCCGTCGCCAAGCTGGCGGGTGCCAGGAAGAAAGCGGGAGTGGCAAAAGCGCGATGATGGGTTTGCGGTTGCCGCTATAAATTCCGGCCCGCCTACGACACCCCCAACCGCGCCCCCGGCTGAATCACCGACTACGCCGTCAGCATGTTCCAGCGCAGCAAATTCTGCAGCGATACTCCGCTCTTTTGCGCGATGGCAAATAAGGAATCCCCAGCTCGCACGGTATAGGTTTTGGCGGCCGGTGCGGGGGTGCTGACGACGCGCGGGGCGGCGGTATTGTTGCGGGGGTTGACCACTGCCGGTTTGAGGTTGCCATCGTTCGGCAGTATGGCGATATCGTTACCGCTACCGCTACCGCTGCCGCTGCCGGGAACACCGCCCAGCAGCAGATTCTGGCCGAGCTGCAGCTGATTGCCGTTCATATTATTGAGCGCCTTGAGTTGTTCAATGCTCAGGTTGAAGCGTTTGGCGATGGCAAACAGTGTGTCGCCTTTTCGCACACTATAGGTCGAGGGGTTGGCGATGGGCGCAATCGGCGCGCGCTCCATGGCTATCGCCGGTTCTGCGTTGGGGGCAGCGGTGGCGGCCTTTGCATCGACCTTTGAATCAATCATCGCGGCGGCCACCGATAACTTCTCGCTCGACGCTACTGGTGCGGGCATCGCGGCCTGCATCGCCAGCTGTTTTTCAAAAGCGTCGTCGATACTTTTCGCTTCTTTTTGCATCGGCACCATGAAGGTGATTGGCTGCTGCAACTTGCCTTTGCGTTCCTTGAAGGGGCCATTGGTGGCGCGCAAATAGCTGCCGGTCATGCCGTAGCGTTTCGCGACTTTGTCGATCGATTCGCCGCGTTTGGCGGTGGCGGTTTGCCAGGACACCATCGGCGCGTTGAGCGAGCGATAGAGGTCGAGATTGGTTTTGAAGGCCTCGGCCTGGTCGGTCGGCACCAGAAAATATCCGCTGCCGGCGGCGACCGGTTTGCTGAACGCCGGATTGAGCGCGGCGAAATCGTCCGGCGGCAATTCAGCCAGGCGTGCGGCGAGCTTCATGTCGATCTTGTCCGGCGCGGCAACTTTCACGAAGTAGGGGCGATTTTGCAGGCTGTCGAGCTCGATGCCGTAGCTGCCGGGGGACAGCACGATGTTTTTTACCGCGATCAGCTTGGGCACATAGTTGCGTGTTTCCGGCGGCAGCTTGAGGCTGAGGAAATCGGTGGGCAGGCCCTTGCGCTGATTGGCGGCGATGGCGCGGCCCACGCAGCCTTCACCGCAGTTATAGGCGGCGAAGGCCAGCTCCCATGAGTTGAACATGCCGTACAGTTTTTGCAGATAGTCGAGGGCCGCGTCGGTCGACATCAAAACATCGCGGCGGCGATCGTTTTGCCAATCCTGTTTCAGGCCGAAATTGCGGCCGGTGGAGGGAATGAATTGCCACATGCCGGAGGCGTTGGCGCGCGAGTAGGCCTGCGGGTTGAAGGCGC
>JANMXS010000229.1:0-5050 GCA_031394335.1 Burkholderiales bacterium | reverse complement strand
GATGGTCAGCGCAAATAGCAGCGCCAGCACGATCACCGCCAGCACGCCACCAACGAGCATGAGTTTTTTGGGGTCCTGCACCAGCGCGACCAGACCGCCGGGTATGAGCGACGCCGGGGCCGCGGTATTGGCTGCATTCACGCGCTTGAACGGGAAGGTACCGGTGGGTACACCAACGACACCGACCTGCGCCTTGGTATTGGTGGAGGCAGCGCGGTCAACCATGCCGGCTTTGGCCTGGCTGAAAGCAGCTGCCGATTCGCCAACGATATAAATTTCGTGTTCGCGCACATGCTTGTCAGTGCGTGAGCCTTCATATTTGAACAGCTTGGCATACTCGTCGGAGATCACCGAGACCACGTCGTAATAAGAGCGTGACACGACGATCTGGCCGGGATCCGCGAAACTCATGATGCGCTGCGCGACGTTGATGCCGTCACCGACGATATTGGGCTGGCCGTTGATGTCGCGAATCAGTTTGACCGGCCCCAGATTTACGCCGATGCGCAGGCTGAGTTCATTGATGACCGGAACTTCGCCGCCCTGTGCGTTGGCGGACTCTGCCGCCATACGTTCGACGGTGGCGCGTGACAGAAAGTCACGCATGTTCATGCTTACGAATAACGCATCTTCCGGATCGCCGAGGAAACTCAGGGCGGCACCGTCGCCGGTATCCAGAATAATGCGTTGATCGGGGGCGACGTCCTTGAGGGACTCCGACAAAAGCGAGGTGAAACGATCCTTCAGCATGATTTGCTCGGAAACGGACTGCCGGGAATAGCCGACGATATCGACGAAGCAGACGCTGCCGATAAACGTGCGATTTCCTTGCTCAAGCATGGCGTTCAAGATGATGGTCGGTATAAAACGATGAATCGAATGCGGAATGGGGCGGCGGCTTCAGTCTGTGCAAGCGCCGTACGTATTGGTTTCCCCCGTAGTTTACCCAAAACTGCCGGGCTTTCGAAACATATCAATATCCCGTATTCGCGGTACTGTGCGGTGGCGCACATTAGGCCTGTTCACCCTCAACTCATGCACATCGGTTTAGTGCATGCGGACTCTAGAAGACACATTTGTAAAGGACTTGATGGCTTGCTTTGCTGTCCGGTCCAAGCAGATAAAGGAAATGGGGTACAAGGCTGTCGGCGGATGGCAAGGAAGAAGAGAGTTCGCCGGGATGGCTCTTGGCGCGCATCGGGCTGTCGACGGGGCCTGGCACGCACACGCGAAAGCGCAACGAGGGGGTTGCTGTCATCTCGGCGTCCCAGATGGTGGCCATGTTGGCCAGTGCGCTTTTGGCGACTGCGAATGCGCCCCAGTATGCGGTCGACGTGAGCGCATGCGTTTCAGACAGAAAAACCACCGCAGCATCCGGTGCGCGTTTGAGCAAGGGCAGGCAGGCGCGGGTCAGCGCCGCCGGCACTGCCACATTCACGGTGAGATGTTTTTGCCAGGTATCCAGGTCCTGCAGGCCCAGCGCCATCAGCGGCGAAAAATGCGTCGCGGCATGGAAAATGCCGTCGAGCCGCCCGAATGCGCCGTGTACAGACTGCGCGAAGCCGTCGAGTTCAGGCTGCGTCGCAGTGAGGAAATCAAGCGGCAGAATCGCCGGTTGTGTTGCACCGGCGGCTTCGATTTCGTCGTATACCGTCTCAAGCTTGGCCACATTGCGACCATGCAGGATGACGCTGGCGCCATGCGCTGCGAAGGCCAGTGCGGCGACACGGCCGAGGCCTTGACCGGCGCCGGTGACCAGAATGACGCGGCCCGCGAGCAGCGACTTGTCGGGTTGGTAATTGGGCGGGAGGGAGGCGAAGGGTACCGTCATGGTCTGGTCAAAAATTCGGGAGGGATGCATGCGCCAGTTCGGCAGCGTGCGCGCCGTTGCGCACCGCCGCCTCGAGCGTGGCGGGATAGTCGCATGCGACGTAATCGCCCGCCAGATAGAGGCCCGGCAGGGCGGTTTCAGTGGCCGGGCGCTGCAGGGCCGGTGTGCATGCAAAGGTGGCAAATTTCTCGGCGACCACCTTGTACCACAGCGGTGGCGGCAGGGTGCCAACATGGGTTTGGAGTTCGTTGTGCGCGCGCTGCGCGAGTTCACTTTGATCCAGCGATTCATGCGCACCGGAAGCGGAAATTACAGCGGCCACCAGCCCGCATCCGCCAGACAGCTGTTCGCGATCAAAGAACCACTGACAGTGTCCGGTCACACGGCCGAGCATGGCGTGCTGCAGAGAGACCGATTGCGCATATTGCAGATAGATCGTGTAGATGGGTTCGAAGCTTAGTGCTTGTGGCAATAGTGTCGCGGGAAGCGCCAGCGATTCAAGTTGATGGGGTGCTACCGCGACGATCACGCGATCAAATAATTCGTATGCGCTGTTTGCCAGTTCGGATGTATGAACGGCCCATTGTTGCCCGCTGTCCTGTGTGTTGCGATCGATACGCGCGATACGCGTGCCGATCCGCACCTCACCACCCCGCGCAGTCAGCCAATCGGCAGCCGGCGCCGGAAACAGGGCTGACAAATCCACCAGCGGCAGAATCAGGTCGCTGGCTTCGCGCGTCGATGCGAAGGCATCGCGCAGTACGCAGGCGAATACCTGCGCGGAGGCGGTTGCCAACGGCGTGTTCAACGCGGAGATGGTCAGCGGTTGCCACAGATTGCGTACCAGCCTTGCCGGCTGTCGATGGTGTGCCAGCAAATGTGCGACCGACCAGCCCGGATTCACCTTAAAGCGGCAACGCTCAAGCGCACGCATCAGGCGGATTGCCGCCCAGCGTTCACCGAGATTAAGCCCGCGCGCCGTCAGCAATGCAAAGGCCAGGTGCAACGGCGCAGGTAGTCTGGGCGCCCGCAAGGAAAAATCGGGCGATATGTTCAAGGTCAGCGGGGTGCGTCGCCAGGCGCCGGGCGGTACCCCGACCAGGGCCATCATCCGCAGCAGCTCGGTATAAGCGCCGGACAGGATGTGCTGGCCATTGTCGAGTACCGTTCCGCGATAGTCGATGCGCCGGGCGCGTCCGCCGAGGACTTTGCCGGCTTCAAACACGGTGGGCTTGCGGCCCAGTTCGGCCAGCCTGACGGCAGCGGCCATTCCCGCATAACCGCCGCCAATGATGGCAATACGAGGTTCTGCCGTGGTCAATTCAGCACCCAGGTTTTCCAGGCAATCCACAATTTGCGCAGCGGCGTCAGCGAGGTACGCTGGTTCAGCACCTTGAAGCCGTCGCGTTCAAGTTCATTGAGCAAGGTTCGGTAAATCGCCGACATGATCAGGCCGGGCCGCTGTGGACGCCGGTCTTCGGGCGAAAGCGCCGCAAACGCCGCGTCGTACAAGGACTTTGCCCGTTTGGCCTGGAACACCATCAGCATTTCGAAGGCTGCGGTTTGCTTGCAGTTGAGGATATCGGCATTGCTCACGCCAAATTTTTGCAGGTCCTCCTGCGGCAAATAAATGCGGTCACGCCTTGCGTCTTCGCCAACGTCACGGATGATATTGGTCATCTGGAAAGCAAGGCCGAGATTTTCGGCGTATTCGAGTGTTTTGGGATTCTGGAAGCCGAAAATACTGGCCGACAGTTGCCCGACCACGCCGGCCACCCGATGGCAGTAGAGCTGTAGCGAGGCGAAATCCTGATAGCGGTGGCGCGACAGGTCCATTTCCATGCCGTCGATGATTTCGTTCAGGCGCGCCTCGTCTACGCTGAATTGTTGCGTGGCCGGCTGCAAGGCTTTGCTCACCGGGTGTGTCGGATGCCCGGCGAACAGATTGGCGACTTCGGCACGCCACCAGCCCAGCTTTGCGCGGGCAATATTGACGTCCTGTATTTCGTCGGCGATATCGTCGACTTCGCGGCAAAATGCATACAGTGCGGTAATCGCGCGCCGCCGTTCTGACGGCAGGAAGCGAAAGCTGTAATAGAAACTGGAGCCGCTCTGGGCGGCTTTCTGTTGGCAATATTCGTCCGGTGTCATCGTAAACTATCGATTCAAAAACAGGGCGCGCGGGGCGATTTTAAGCCAGTCCCATTTGCCCAATCTGGGGCGCCGGCGAAATACATCGCCTCGGGCGGCATCGATTTTATCCATTATGCAGGCGCCACCGGCAACGATCAGCCGGAGCTCGGCGCCCATGCGACCGGGCAAGGTGTGCGTGAGCGGTTTGCCGGAAATGAGCAGCGCCCGCGCCCGTTCGCATTGAAAGCGCATCATTTCCTGCCAGGCCGGGCCGGCATCGCCGGCGGCGATATCGGCGTCCGACAAACCGAACTGCGTCAGCTCATCCTGGGGGAGGTAAACGCGTCCGCCGCTATTTTTTTGCCAATCGACGGCAACATCCTGCCAATGGTTGATCAGTTGCAGGGCGGAGCAGATGGCGTCCGACCAGGCGAGATTTTGGGCGCTGGCAGCGCGGTTGAGATGCAGCAGCAAACGTCCGATCGGGTCGGCCGAGCGGCGGCAGTAATCCATCAATTCGGCGAAATTTGCGTAGCGTGTTTTGGCCACGTCCTGCTTGAACGCATCGAGCAGATCGTGGAACAGCCTGAGTGGCAAGTCGTGTTCGCGAATCACCGCCGCCAGTTTGACGAACAAGGGCAGCGTCGGTGTTTCGCCGTGCCCGATCCGACCTAACTCGAGATCATATTCATCAAGCAGCCTGATGCGCTCGGATGCGGCCATCTCACCCTCATCCGCGAAATCATCCGCAGAGCGGGCGAAGGCGTAAATGATCTCAATCGGGTGGCGCAGGTGTCCCGGCAGCAGAATCGAGGCGACCGGAAAATTTTCGTAATGTTCTACTGGCACGGGTTTGGGGTTTCAGTGGTGCGTCGCAGGTATTGGCAGATCGGCTTGTTATGAGCTTCGGGAATTTCGATCGCGCCTGAAGTGACCGGGATTATATGTGTGAAAACAAAGGGTTTTCGGCGTCCAAGACGAATAAAAAGTGATGGTGCGCAATGCGTGGCACCTGCTTTGCGGTAAAATCGGGGTCTGGCGAAAGTGGCGGAATTGGTAGACGCACTGGATTTAGGTTCCAGCGCC
>JANMXS010000228.1:0-14352 GCA_031394335.1 Burkholderiales bacterium | reverse complement strand
CTTTTAACGTCGTAATGTCAGCTTGGGACAGATTCCAGACAGGGCACTGACCAAAAGCGGACGATTGCTCCCAATATGAAATCGCGAATTACGCCGCCGGCGGCGCCACCTTCAGCACTTCTTCCAGCGTCGTCAGCCCCTGCGCAACCTTCATCGCACCCGACAATCGCAGCGGCCGCAACCCTGCGCGATAGGCCTCGGCGGTAATCGCGGCGAGGTCGGCATTTTCAACAATCAGTTTCTTGATGTTCTGGTCAATGATCAGGATTTCATAGATGCCGATACGTCCCTTGTAGCCGGTGTTGCGGCATTCCAGGCAACCGACGGGTTTGTAGATTTCTTTCGGCGCTTCGCCTTTCCATGGCGAGACGGTGTCATGCCAGATCTTGATTTTGGCCGGGTCGTCGAACGGGATTTTTTCCTTGCAGTGCGGGCACAGGGTGCGCACCAGGCGCTGCGCCATCACGCCGAGCACGGTGGAGTTGATCAGGTAAGCAGGCGCGCCGAGGTCGAGCAGACGTGCGACGGCAGTTGGCGCATCATTGGTATGCAGGGTGGAGAGCACCAGGTGGCCGGTGAGTGCAGATTGAATCGCCATCTCGGCGGTGGGCAGGTCGCGAATCTCGCCGACCATGATGATGTCCGGGTCCTGCCGCATCAGGGCGCGCACGCCTTCGGCAAAGCCAAGGTCGATCTGTGTTTGCACCTGCATCTGGTTGAATGCGGGTTCGACCATTTCGATCGGGTCTTCGATGGTGCACACGTTCACGTCCGGCGTGGCGAGCATTTTCAGGGTGGAGTACAGCGTGGTGGTTTTGCCCGATCCGGTGGGCCCGGTGACCAGCACGATGCCGCCGGGATTGCCGATCAGGCTTTGCCATTTCTCAAAATCATCCGGCGTGAAACCCAGCTCGGAAAAATCGCGCACCAGCACGTCCGGATCGAAAATACGCATCACCAGCTTTTCACCGAATGCCGTTGGCAAGGTGGAAAGACGCAGCTCGATTTCTTCACCATCGGGCATGCGCGTCTTGATGCGGCCGTCCTGCGGGCGGCGTTTTTCGACCACGTCCATGCGGCCGAGAATCTTGATGCGCGAGGTCATCGCTGCCGCCACCGTGGCGGGCACCTGATAAACCTGATGCAGCACGCCGTCGATGCGGAAGCGGATGGTGGCGGCGTCGCGGCGCGGCTCGAGGTGGATATCGCTGGCGCGCTGGTCGAAGGCGTACTGCCATAGCCAATCGACCAGGTGCACGATATGGTGGTCATTGGCATCGAGCGAGCGCCCGGCCTTGCCCAGCTCCACCAATTGCTCGAAGTTGTTGATGCTGGCGGCCACGCCTTCATTTTTTTCGCCGCGCTTGACCGATTTGGCGAGGTTGTAGAACTCGCTCACATACCGGGCGATATCCTGCGGGCTGGCGATCACCAGCTGGATATTCATGCGCAGCATTTCGCCGAGATCACGCTGCCAGCCGGTGACGAACGGCTCGCAGGTGGCGATCACCGCATCGCGGCCGTTGATGCCCACCGGCAGGATATTGCGCTTGGCGGCGTAGTCCGAGGACATCACCTGGGTGACGGCGCGCAGATCAATCTTCAGTGGATCGATATGGAAATACGGCAGTTTGACGCGGCCCGCCATCCATTCGGTGAGGCGCTCGATATCGAGCGGTCGCAACGGCGCCAGCTGCGACTTGATGCGCGCCTTGGCGATGATGGTCAGCGGATGATCGTCCGTAGGTGCGGAGCGTTGATCGTGCGCGAGTTTGTCGCTTTCTTCCTGCGGGATATAGCCGTCCTCGACCAGCGCCTCAAGCACCTCGCGCAGGGTGACATGACGATCTGATTTCGCGCCCTTTACCGGCGGCACCAGCTTGGGCAAGGCAATCGCAGCAACAGGAGTGGCCATGTGTTTGGGGCTATCGATAACAGTACATTTGAAATCCTGGAATATCGTGTCGCAGTGATGCGCTGTTGACTACATTGTGGCTGCCATCGCTGCTGGGCCAATAATACAGCGATGAACGACCACATGCCATGGCGCCAATGCGGGGTGACATCAGCGCGGTATTGCCGTGGCGCCTGGTAACGACGACTATAATCAGGCGATATGCTTTGCACCGCTCAATTCTCCCGCCGGCTCGCCAACCTGGCCGTTGCGGCAACCGTTGCGCTGATGGCAGGATGCGCAGCGCTGGGGCCGGCAACCGCTCCATCGCCAGCATCCGGCGATTTGACTGCCGAGGCGATGGCGACACCGAGCGACGGCAATTGCCGTCGCTGGTATGGCGCGCTGGATGAGGCCATCGAGCATGGCAATGTACGTGATGCCGGCGCCGTACGCATCGCCGGATTTCCCCAGTTGCGCGTGGACCGCTTTGCGGCCTCATTCCGGGATTCGCTTGCCCCGCGTGCAGCCGACGGGAATGCGCGTGCACAACTCACCGCGCTGCTCGACTATCTGCGCGAACTCGACACCGAGGCCCGCCTGTTCGAAATGGCGAACCTGCCCGGCGCATCGCGCGCAGCCCTCAAGCTCCCGCCGGATACGCAACTGCGCCGGCTGCTCGATGCCTGTTCAAGCGAAGTAACAAGCGAAACCCTGGCCAGGGTTGACTCGGTAGCGGCTCTCGCCAATAAGCTGGCGGTGCCCGACCATTACGCCGGCTGGAAGCGCGCGTTGGGGCTTTACCCGCTGACCTCGATTCCGTTTCTGCACGGCGTCAATGTCTGGCAGCAGGAAATAGCAGGGCGCTTTGCGCATGCCCCCGCCCATGCTGAGCCGACCACACGCTATCTACCCTCCATCATCAACAGCACGCTAGACGATACCGCGGTTCAACGTTTTGCCGCCGGCCCCCGCAATGCGCTTGGCATTCCGCAGCTGGCGGCAAGTGATTGGTCAGCGCTGCTGGCGCAATATGCGCCGGTGTTTGATATCGAAACGCCAAAGGGAGCAGCCGCCGGCGCGCCCGGCCGCGCCGACCGCTTCGGCGCACTGCGCTTCACCACCGACGACACGCCGGGCATCGATATTGACAATCCCGTCGCCTACCAGCGCATCGCGTTCACGCGCTATCGCGGACGAACGCTGGCGCAGCTGGTTTACAGCATCTGGTTCCCCGAGCGCCCTGCCGCCGATGCCTTCGATCTGCTGGCGGGCCGACTCGACGGCGTGATGATTCGCATCACGCTCGACGAGCGCGGCATTCCCCTGCTCGTCGACAGCATTCACAGCTGTGGCTGTTATCACCTGTTTTTTCCGACGCCGCGTCTCAGCCCGCGCCCGGCGCCGCACTCGCATATGGAGTGGGCGTTCATTCCGGCCACCCTGCCGGTGCTGGGCGCGGGGCAGCGCGTGCAGCTGCGACTGGCCCCGGCGAGCCACTATCTGGTCGATATCCGCCCCTTCAACGGCACGCAACATGCCGCAGATATTCGCTACGGCTTGCGCGACGATAATGAATTGCGCTCATTGCCGATCGTGAACGCTGGGCACAAAAGCGTATTCGGCAACGACGGCATCATTGTTGGCTCGGAACGCGGCGAGCGCTTTCTGTTCTGGCCGATGGGAATTGCCAGTCCGGGGGCGATGCGCCAATGGGGCACCCATGCAACCGCATTCGTCGGCCGCCGGCATTTTGATGATGCCGACCTGATCGAGCAGCGCTTTGAAATCAAGCCTGAATAACCCGGAACAACTCTAGGCGAGCTTTGGCATCCCGGCGCAAATCGCCAGCGCGGCGCGCTTGGTGATGTAACGCAGCCCCGAGGACAAGGTAATGATGCCGCGCTCCTCGTCAGTCTTGCTGTCCTTGACCGCTTCGATCTGGATGATGTGCGCGGTGAACAGATACATCGTCAATGCCCGCTTTGCATCGAACATCACCACCCGCATGCCATCCTTGTCGCGCGAATCCGCCGAAAAATTATTCTCTACCGGGTTAACCGATTCAACAATGTAACCATCACTCATGATGCATTCCTGCGGATCACGCGACTCGGGATGAGCCTCTGTAAATAAACCGTGGTTGAGAGTATCACGCGCTTGCGGAGAACGATGTGCGGTGGCGTACGTGTCGCACAAAGATTGTCTGCACTTTCGATGTGAATATGAAACTCAAGCACTGGCGCGGCTCTCGGGGCAAAAATGCTCTGGGAGCCGCGCCAAATGGCGATCCGCAAAAAAAATTTGCTACGCCGGCTTTCCGTACCTTCAAAAAAAACTGACCACCGCCGGTCCCGCCAGCAGCACCCACGCCAACGTCGTCATCACCAGACTCAAAAAAACCGCCGCACTGCCGAGGTCCTTGGCGCGTTTGGAGAGTTCGTGATTTTCCAGGCTGACGCGATCAACGATGGCTTCAATCGCGGAATTGAGCAATTCCACCACCAGCACGAACATCAACGTCATGATAAGGATGATGCGCTCAACCCGATCCAGCGGCAGAAACACCGCGAACGGCAGCAGCACCAGACACAGGATCAGCTCCTGCTGGAAGGCGTGTTCGTATTTGAGCGCGGCGCGGAATCCTTCCATCGAATAGAAGAACGCGCGCCAGATTCGCGTAAGGCCACTTTTGCTTTTGTGGGGGTTCTCCAAGTCCTTCGCTTGCATGCTTCCTCCATTTTTTGCGCCGTGTATCGCTGTGCCCGGGTAGTACGGTTATACCAAACAACCCTGTCAGCCTGTGGCCTGCAACCGGCTAGGCAATCCGATCAAGCAGGGAGAGGATCGTTTCCAGCGAATCCGCCTCTTCAATTTTTTTGTCAGTGCGCATGCGCAAGATGCGCGGGAAGCGCACCGCCACGCCGGACTTGTGGCGCGCCGAGCGCTGGATGCCTTCAAAGCCGAGCTCGAACACCAGCTCGGCTTTGACGGTGCGCACCGGGCCGAATTTCTCCAGCGTATTTTTGCGGATGAAGGCATCGACGATAGCGATCTCTTCATTGCTCAAGCCTGTATAGGCCTTGGCGAAGGGCGCCAGCTCGCGCTTGTCGCCATCCTGCTTCCAGATGGCGAAGGTGTAATCGGTATACAAGCTGGCGCGCTTGCCGTGGCCGCGCTGCGCATAGACCAGTACCGCGTCGACGGTCATCGGTGCGATTTTCCATTTCCACCAGTCGCCGCCACTCTGTCCGCTTGCGCGGCCCACGCCATAGGCTGAATCGCGGCGCTTCAGCATCAGCCCTTCGGTGCCGCGCTGGCGTGACTCTTCGCGCGCAATCGCCAGCGTGGCCCATGACGGCGCACGCACAATGTCGGAAAGCTGCAGCACGGTGTTATCGGCAATGCTGTAGATGAGTGCATGCAGGCGCGCGCGGCGTTCATGCAGCCGATGATGGCGCCAATCCTCGCCGGCCACTTCGAGCAAATCGTAAGCGACGAATACCACCGGCGTATCGACAAGAATTTTCTTGCCGGGATGTTTGCGGCCCAGGCGTTTTTGCAGCGCGGTGA
This sequence comes from Burkholderiales bacterium, assembly GCA_031394335.1. GTDB lineage: Bacteria > Pseudomonadota > Gammaproteobacteria > Burkholderiales > Usitatibacteraceae > UKL13-2. The sequence goes on along the minus strand of JANMXS010000228.1, from coordinate 8,885 downwards.
ACGGCAGCACTTGCCCGCTTTTCATCGGCAGAATTTCGCCGTCGAGCACGCAGTCCGCCAGCGGCGCAGCAGCGGCAATCAGTTCGGGAAACTGTGCGGAGACCAGCTCCTCGCCGCGCGACCACAGAAACACCTGGCCCTCGCGTTTCACCAGTTGGCCGCGAATGCCGTCCCATTTCCACTCGGCCTGCCAGTCGCTGCGCGGGCCCAGCTCCTGCTCGAAGGACTCGGGCGCGGCCACAATCGGATGCGCCAGAAAAAATGGATAGGGCTTGGAAATATCGAAGCTGCCGGTCGCAGTCGAAATCAGCGTCGCGAAATTTTCGGCGGTCGGCTGCCAGTCGCCGGCGAGACGGTGCGCAATCACCTTGGCATCGACCCCCGAAACCTCGGCCAGCGCTCGGATCACCAGCAGCGACGACACGCCGACGCGAAACCCGCCAGTGATGAGCTTGTTGAACACAAAGCGCTGGCGCTGATCGAGTTCCTGCCAGTAGGCCAGTAGCGCAGCTTTCTGCTCGGTCTCGTCAAGCTTGCGCAAGGGCGTGAGGCGCTCGGTAATCCATTGATGCAGCGGCAGCTCGGAAGCGCGTTGCGGCGGCGGCAGAATCAGCGCGATGGTCTCGGCCACATCGCCGACCGCGTCATAGCTTTCGGCAAACAGCCACAGCGGCAAACCCGCTGCCTCGGCCGCGTACTCATGCAGCTTGCGCGCCGGCACCGCCTGGCGCGGGCGATTGCCGGTCAGAAAATAGACAGCCCAGCAGGCATCCTCGGGCGGCGCCGCGCGGAAATATTTTACCAGGGCCGCGACTTTGTCATTGGTGCGCGTGGAGTTGTCCAGGGACCCATAGAGTTGCGCGAAATGCTTCATTGCGGACTGCCCTCAGCCACGACCGCATCGGCGCCCTTTTCTTCACTACCGGCCTCGCCTTCAAATTCCGTTTCCAGCGCATCCGCGTCAATCCCCAGCTCACGCAAATAACGCACCATCACCGCCACCTGCCCATGCGTGATCAGCACGCGCTGGGCTTCGCTGGTGCGTATCGCCATCAGCAAGCTCGGCCAGTCGGCATGGTCCGAGAGCACGAAGCCCTGATCGACATTGCGCTGCCGCCGCGCACCGCGAATCGCCATCCAGCCGGAGGCGAAGGCATCGGAATAATCGCCAAAGCACTTGATCCATGGCGTCGATTGCGCCGACGGCGGCGCCACCACCAGCGCGCCGGCATAGTCGAATTTCTGGTCGACCTCGCTGACCGTCTGCGTTGCCGGCAGGGTCACTCCCGCCTCGCGATAGGCGCGATTCAATACCTCGACGGCACCGTGGCAGAAAATCGGCCCGATATTGGCGTCGACACTTTTGAGGATGCGTTGCGCCTTGCCGAAGGCGTAGCCGAACAGCACGCTGGCGCGCCCGGCGGCGGCATTGGCCTGCCACCAGCGGTTAATGCCGTCGAACAGTTCCGCATGCGATTGCCAGCGATAGATCGGCAGGCCGAAGGTCGATTCCGATACAAAGGTGTGACATTGCTGTGGTTCAAAGGCCGCACAGGTGGGGTCGTAATCGAGTTTGTAATCGCCGGACACTACCCATACTTCGCCGCGATGTTCGATGCGCACCTGCGCGCTGCCAAGCACATGGCCGGCTGGATGCAGGGAGACGTTTACCCCATTGAGGTGGCGTGATTCGCCGTAGGCAACCGCCTCGATGGCAGCGCCCGTGCCCAGACGCGATTTCAGCACACCCAAGGACGGCGCTGCGGCCAGATAGGCAGCGTGACCGGGCCGCGCATGGTCGGCATGTGCATGGGTGATCACGGCGCGGGCCACCGGGCGCCAGGGATCGACGTAAAAGTCGCCGGCGGCGCAATACAGGCCACGCGGGGTATGTTCCAGCAAAGGCATAGGGTACGGAATGAAGGGGCGCTGCGGATGAGTTGCTTCTCTCGTTATAATCATACCGCCGCTTACCCATACCCATAAATGACCTCACCTACTTCAACAGCCGCGTGGCAAGCACTGAACGCTGCGTCGTCCGCTTTGCGCCCGCAAACGCCGCCAGCCGCCGTCTCGGCGATCGCGCCCATCGAGGCGGCCGGCCTGTATGCCGATTTTTCACGGCAAGCCATTGGCGCCGACGCATTCAGCGCCTTGTTGGCGCTGGCCGACGCCACCGCACTCAAGACGCAACGCGATCTGATGTTTGCGGGCGGCATCGTCAATAAAACCGAACAGCGCCCCGCCCTGCACACCGCGCTGCGTGACGATGCAACGACATCGTTGATGGTCGATGGCCATGATGTGCGCCCGCTGATTGCGGCGCAGCTCAAAAAAATGGAAGCCTTCAGCAATGCCGTGCGCGCCGGCAAACGCCGCGGCGTCAGTGCCCAGGCATTTACCGATGTGGTCGCGATCGGCATCGGCGGCTCCTCGCTGGGTCCGGCTTTCGTCTGTTCGGCACTGGTGCAAAATGCCAGCGGGCCACGGCTGCATTTTGTCTCGAACATTGATGGCTACAGCCTGCAATCCACGCTGGCTGGACTGAACCCCGCCACCACCTTGTTTACCGTCACTTCCAAAACCTTCACCACCGACGAGACCTGCAGCAATGCCGATTCCGCCGCCGCATGGCTGAAACGCGCCCTCGGCGCCGATGCCGAGGTGATGGCCGCGCATTTTGTCGCCATTACGGCCAATGCGGATGAAGCGCGCCGCCAGGGTTATCGCGACGAGAATATTTTCGAATTCTGGGACTGGGTCGGAGGACGCTATTCACTGTGGTCGGCGGTCGGGCTGCCGATTGCGCTCGCGCAGGGCTATGCACCATTCGAGCAGTTGCTGGCCGGCGCGCGCACCATGGACCGGCACTTTCATGGCGCCCCCGCTGCGCGCAATCTGCCGGTGGTGCTGGCGCTGGCCGGCATCTGGAACCGCAATTTTCTGCACAGTTCCGCGCCCGCGGTGCTGCCCTACGCCGAGCGCCGGGCCATGTTGCCGCGCCATTTGCAGCAGGTGGAAATGGAATCGACCGGCAAGTCGGTGAGCCTCGACGGTGAGCCGCTCAATTACGCCACCTGCCCGCTGATTTTCGGCGAGGTCGGCACCAATGGCCAGCACTCGTTTCATCAGCTGCTGCACCAGGGCAGTGATAAAATTTCGGCCGACATCCTGATGGTGGCCGAAAGCCAGAGCACGCTCAAGGGCCATCACGAAAAACTGCTGGCCAATGCGCTGGCGCAGGCCGACGCGCTCTGGTTCGGCTGCGATGCCGGACAGGCCTATGCCGCGTCGGCAAACATTGCCGACAAGGCGGAGCGGCACTACCTGGCCGCGCATCGCACCCAGCGAGGCGGCCGCCCGGTAACGCTGCTGATCCTGCCGCGCGTCGATGCCTTCCACTTGGGCGCCTTGATCGCGCTGTATGAGCACAAGGTGTTCACGCAGGGCGTGATCTGGAACATCGACCCCTTCGATCAATGGGGCGTGGAGCTCGGCAAGACCATCGCCAAATCGCTGCTTCCGGCAGTTGTCGATGCCGACGCCGAAGTGCCCGCACATTTGCAGGCGACGATTGCGCATTTGCGTCGCGCAGCACACGATTAAGCTCGTACAATCCTGCCATGTCCCGCCACGAACAACTTATTCTCGCGCTCAATGAACCCGTATTCGAACTCGATGCGGCCGGCATGGTGGTGTACGCCTCACCGGCGGTCAAGCGCTGGACCGGCGAGGAAACGGGTTACGAATTCGCCACACACCTGAGTGCCGGTGAGCGGTCGCGCTTCGAGCAAACCCTGAAGCGCGTCATCGACGGCAAGACCATGAGCGCCACGCTGGAACTGATGCTGACCCCGCCCGATGGCGAGGCATTGCCGGTCGAGATCAAGCTCGCGGCCATTTCACGCGAGGGCGGCAAGGTATCCGGCGCGGCAGCGTGGTTGCGCGACCTGAGCGTTGAAAAAGCCAATGAAATGGCGGCCAATGTGCAGGGCACGCATTTGCTGGATCTGGTCGAAAACGTGTCCGATGCCTGCGTGGTCGAAAGCGCCCTGGGCCTGGTCGAGATGGTCAATGGCGCCTTCTGCGATTTGTTCGCCATCAAGTCCGCCTCGCAGTCGCTGGTCGGCATGACCTGCGCGCAACTGTTCGAAGACGCCTCCAAGGTCACTGAGAAGCGCATCGGCCCGATCTACTTTCCGCTCGATTCCGAGGAAGCCGATCAACTTGAGTTTGCATTGGCCAGCGGCCAGGGTATCGAGCAACAGACGCTGCCGGTAGCCGGTGAAAACGGCATCGCCGGACGCCTGCACCTGTTTCGCCCAACCATCAAACAAGATGCCAAAGACGCCAAGGTGCTGTCGGCCATCACCGCCACCGCCGCGGTGCAAATGGAGCTGATCGAGCGTATCGCGCGCGAACTCGCCAGCACCGTCGAAGGCGCCGGCGGGGCGCTGCGCCGCACCGAGCAACTGGAGCTACCCACCGAGGCGCTGGAACATTTCCGTCAAGTCGAGGCCTCGGCCAAGTCGGCATTTGCGGCGATCGCCCGGCTAATCGATTTCTCGCGGCTCGAGTCGGGTGACGTGGCGCTCGACGCCAGCGACTTTCATTTGCGCGAGCTGATTGCAACCATGCTCGAGCGTCAGGCACATAGCGCCGAGACCCACGGCCTGCAACTCAAGCTGCGCATCGAGCAGGATGTCCCGGAAAACCTGCGCGGCGACGGTGCGCGCCTGGTATTGGCCCTGCGCAACCTGCTGGAATGTGGCCTGGCCGGGAACGATGCCGGCGCCGAGCTGAGCCTCGCCATCGAACCCGAGTATGTCGCCGATGGAGTCAGCCATTTGAGCTTTATGGTCGAACATACGCAGCCCAAGGGCGTGGCGCGAAGCAAGACGCTGTCACCGGCCGGGGTGATGAAATACTCGCTGGCCCGCCAGATCGTGCGCGCGCTGGGCGGCAAGATTGAAATCCGCGAGCGCAAGGAATCGATCGCCTACACCTTCACCGCCGCTTTCCCGATCCATGGTGTCAAACCAACGCGCGCGCGTCCGACCTTCGTCACCCTCACCGGACTGCCGGTGCTGATTGTCAGCAGCGACCCCGCCGAACGCAAGGAACTCGCCGAGCTCGCGCGCAGCTGGCGCATGCATCCGCGCGAAGCCGACAACGCGGCGATGGCGCTGCAGCTGCTGACCCGCGTCGGCGATGAAAGCAGCGCGATTCCGCTGGTCATCACCGCCAACAATATGCGCACGCAGGACGGCTTCATGCTGGCGTTTCGCATCAAGCACCAGCCCAAACTCAAGAACACCACCGTGATCATGCTGGCGCGCGGCGGCCGCCCAGGCGATGCCATCCAGTGCCGCGAAAACGGCATCAGCGCTTATCTGCGCCATCCGATCAGTGCCGATCAACTGAACGAAGCGATCTCGGCGGTGATGGGTGCACAGGATGACGCCGAAGCCACGCAGACCCTGATCACGCGCCACAGCCTGCGCGAGTCCAAGGCCGGCACCGTGCTGCTCATCGACAACAACCGCGATCAAAACGTACTCGCCGCCAAGGCGCTGCGCAAAAAAGATTACCGCGTGGTGGTGGCCGATAACGCTGCCGACGCACAGGCCGTCCTGCTGCAGGATATTTTCGACGTCATTCTCGTCGATCCCGCCACCCCGGGCTTCGAGGCCGGCACTGAGATCACCGCCCAGCTGCGCGCGCTGTTCGCCGACGGGCGCGACATCCCGATCCTGCTCGCCGATAGTCGCCGCGGCGGCGCCGCCATCAACGCCGACAACAGCGAGTACAACGGCGTCATCGCCAAACCCTACGACAAGGAAAATATCGCGGAGAAGATTGCGCGGTTCATTGGCAACGAGCAAAGCTGAAAAAACCAAGGTCAAGCATTGGCGCGGGTTTCAGGGCATTTTTGTCTGGAAAGGCACGCAGAATGGCGATCTGCGTAGATTTACCCGCGAATTAGCGCGGCAAGAAAAATTCGCTAAGCGCCATTTTCTTTTTCCATTCGCGGTCGGCCTCGCACTGCCGGGCCCGCGCGCCGCTCTCCCAATCGCTCAATCATCGCCTTGAAGCGATCATCTCCCAAGGCCCAGCCTTTATGGACGGAGGTGCGAATCGCCATCAGATCGTCGGTATCGATTGACGTTTTGAACAAGTCCCGATAGCCCTGCCGCCGCGCCTCGTCACTGCGTTCGATATTGAGGTATTGGTCGGGCTCGATCAGCCAATTCAAGTTAGGCCCGCTGTCGCCGTAGGCATAACGCCGATGGCTCGACCAGGGATAGTCGCGGGGATGCGCCACCATCCCGGCCCTGACAGGATTGAGTTCGATGTAGCGCATGATGCTGAGCATGTATTGCTCGCTGTCGACCACGGTAGCGCGATAGCGGCCCTCCCATAAGGTACCGCTGCGCTGGTAGGTGTCATTGAAGTACTGCACATATTTCCGCCCGGCCGACTGGAAAGTCTTGCTGATGCTGTCGGTATCGGTCGGCGTGGCCAGCAGATGGATGTGGTTGGTCATCCACACATAGGCATGTATCGCCAGGCCAAAGCGGCCGGCGGCTTCGATGATGGCGTCGCGGAAGAATTGGTAGTCCGCCTCGGCGGCGAAGATCACCTGCCGATTATTGCCGCGCTGGATAATGTGCTGTGGTTGGCCGGGGATGACATAGCGGGGCAGGCGGGCCATGGGGGTCTCCGATTGCGAGGTGGAGATTGCATGATACTACTTTCCGGGTTTAAATGGTGTCTGACCCCATTTAATATAATCAAATTGTCGCGCATTACCGGCTTTGATGTCCAATCGGCAAACGGCCCGGGACAGGCGGGCCGTTTGAAGGTATGGCCTGATCGCTTGCGCCAGCGTTACTTCGCCGCCGCAATCGGCGTCAGCAGATCGGGCGCGTTCTCAACGCGCACCAGTCGTGGATACTTTGGCCCGCCGGAATAGGCCACGCGCACGGTCGAGTAGTAATCCTGGTTATGCACCAGCAACTCGATCGCGCTCTTGTCTTTTTGCGCGCGCACGAGTGCGGCGACGAACTGCTCGGCATCGAAAGCTTCGCCGTTGACGGCGACGATTTTCAGACCCGGCGCCAGGCCGGCTTCGAACGCGGGGCCGCCCCACAGCACGTCGACCACCTCGCCCGGCTCGGCGCCGCGACCGCGCTCGCTGGCCACGATCAGGCCCAGCGAATACATGAGATTGAGCTGTTTGCTCTCCTTCTGGTTCGCCTTGAACAGTTCGGTGGGCGTATCGGTGTAGGTGAGCTTCCAGCCACCGCGGCTGATGCCGTCGAGCGGGGCGCGTTCATTGGTGGAATCGAGTCGGCTGCGCAGGAACGCATTCCAGTCGGCCGGCTGCACCGCATTCAGCGTCTTCACCACTTCATTGAACTCGTAGGGCTTGACCTCATGACTGGTGCTGGCAAATGCCGCGTCCTTGCCATAAAAAATCTTGATGTAGTTATCCAGCGATTTCTTGCCCTGCGAGAGTTCGCGGATTTTGGTGTCGATATCCAGCCACAGCAGCGTGCCTTCAGGATAAAAATCCACCGAGCGGCGGTAGTTGCTCCAGGCACTCGATGCGGTGTACAGAATCTGCGCGTTGTCGGCGGTGTCGCGCAGTGGTCGCCAGGCGCGGCCGGGGCGGTGATCCATCGCCGCGGCCGTCATCGCCAGCAAATCACGATATTGCTCGGCATTCCACATGCCAGCGCGCGCGGTCAGCACTTCGCCCAGGTAATTGGTGAGGCCTTCATAGACCCACAGCAGCTCGCCTTTCATCGGCACGCCAGGGTTGGGGGTGGCGAGTCCGGCCGGGCGGCGGAACTTGCCGTTCCAGGAATGCACATATTCATGCGGCAGCAGCGCCGGATCGGCGAGATATGCGGTGGGCGAAGTGAAAAAATCGGCCACGGTGCGATCATCGCTGGACTGATGGTGCTCCAGCCCGAAGTGCGCGGTGCGCTCCGACAAGGCGAGCAGGAAATCATAGTGATCGTAATGCTGCGCGCCGAACAGGGCCACGGCCTGTGTCACCAGCGCCTGATGCTGTTTGATCTGCGCGTCGGTGATGTCCAGATTCTCGGCACGATCCGCCGCCAGATTCAGAACCACCGGCACGGCCGCACCGGGCGCCAGATCGATGCGTTTGAAGTGCAGTCCCGCCATCAGCGGGGAATCTACCAGCTCGGTCACGCTGACCGGCTTGAAACTGGCGCCGTCTGCCGTAGTGGAAGTTTTTTCCAGCGCCGTGGCAAAATTCCAGCCAGCCGGCAACTTGATACTGGGCGCGATTTGCACGCGGCCCGTGTTGTACTCGGCCGGATAAAACAGCACCTGGTTCCATTCCAGCACCACCATGCGCGGCGTGGCCGACACACCCGCGCCGAAGCTGCCGCCGCCGGTGGGTGAGAGAAACTGGAATTCGATGTCGAGACTGCTCACACCGGCAGGGACATCAAGGTGCAGCACATACATGTCTTCCAGATCGCGCCGCCACGCCAGGCGCTGGCCATTCGCGCTGATCTTCAATCCAGTCACGCCGTCGATCGGGCCGGTGGGGCCATGCTCGCCGGGGATCCATTTCGGGAAGGCCAGATTCAGCGGCCCCGCCTTCACCGGCATGGTCTCGCGCACCGCAAAAATCTTGCGGGCCGCATCGCTGAGATCGACCTTCAGCGTCAGCGTACCGGGATAGGCCGCATCGGTGAGTGGCTTGGCGCTCAGCAGCGGGCCAAACGTGGCGCAGAAGGAAAAAAGGGCAAGTAGAAAGGCGCGATGAATCTTGGCTTGCATGGTGTGGATATCCTGAATGGGCGATTGTGGAAAGGGAAAATCAGACGGTAATTCAAGCG
>JANMXS010000227.1:0-14180 GCA_031394335.1 Burkholderiales bacterium | reverse complement strand
CCTATCAGGTCGTGCAGCGCAATGTCGATCGCGCCCTTGATGGTGTTGTTGTTGGCGGTACGGTCCAGGATGCCGCGTACGGTGTCGGTACGGAACGGGTCCAGGCCGATCAGCGGCGGCGCAAACCACAGGCGAACGGCCTCCGCCATGGACGCCTGCGACTCGCCATACAGGTAGGGGCGCGACGGTGCTTCAGCGCGGCCGACCAGGCCCTCGTCGGTATGGATCTCGACCAGCACATGTTCGGTCAAGGCCATGCTGCCATGCGCAAAACCAATGGCGCGCCGTAGCGGCAGCGAAAACGGGATGGTAGTGATGGCGGTAATTTTCATGGTGATCGCTCAGGCAATACGGAAACGTTCGATGGCATCGGAGTTGAAAGCAAGGCCCAGTCCAGGACTGTCCAATGGCCGCATGCCCCCATCCACCAGCTTGGGCGTTTCCACGAACAAGACCTCCCACCAGGGCACATATTCGAGGAACAGCGCGCTTGGCGTCGCGGCCAGCAGATGAATCGAGATTTCGGGAAACACATGGGGCACCACCGGTTTGCCCCAGGCACTCGCCATGGCCGCCACCTGCATCCAGGCCGATATGCCGCCGACGCGCTGCAGGTCGATCATCGGGATGTCCACCACATTGCCTTCAAGCAGGCGCCGGAAGCCGCGCAGCCCGTAGTCGTTTTCGCCCGCGGCGATCGGTGTGTCGAGCACGGCCGCGATATGCGCCATGCCTTCCAGATCGTCGAAAGCGACCGGGTCTTCGATGTAGGCCAGGTTAAAGCGCTCCAGCGCGCGGCCCACCTGGATGGCGCGATCCACCGTCCAGCCCTGTACCACGTCCACCAGCAATTTGAAATCGGGGCCGACCGCGTCACGCACCGCTTCCACGCGCGCGATGTCCTCGCGCCAGTCGGTCGCGCCGCAGCGCATCTTGATGGCGCGAAAGCCGGATGCCGCATAGGCTTTCGCCTCCGCCACGATCATGTCGATCGAGTCCGACAGGAACAGGCCGCCGGCATAGACCGGAATACTGCGCGACTCGCCCCCCAGAAGCTGCCAGACGGGCCGGTTCAGCGCCTTGCCAGCGATGTCCCACAGCGCCGTGTCGATGGCCGACATGGCGATGGTGACCGCCCCCACCTTGCCGAGGAAATTGGCCTCGCGTTCCATGCGCGCGTAAACGATGTTGCGCGCGATTGCGTCCATGCCGCCCACCAGCGAGGCCATGTCGTGCACCAGCGCGGCGAGCGCTTTCGCCCGCTGCACGCCAAAGCACCACAGGTAGGCGATGCCGGTGACACCCTCATCCGTATGCAGTTCCACCAGCACGTTGTCGACGTTGACGATGTAGTGGATGGGTGTGCGGATAGGCCGCTCCAGCGGCACGCTGATGATGCGGGTCGAGACGTTGGCAATACGCATGCTGCTCTCCAAGGGAGTCTAGAAAAGTTGCCAGAGCTGGTCGTCGTTCGCAATGCTGGCCGGTGGCCCATCAAAGACCTTGCGCCCCGCCTTCAGCACCGCCACCCGATCAACGATGCCCAGCAGGCGGCGCACGTTCTGGTCGACGATCAGCACCGATATGCCGAAGCGTTCACGCATCTCCACCACACGCCGGAAAACTTCGTCCACCATCACCGGCGACAGGCCGGTGGACGGCTCGTCCAGCATGATGAGGCGCGGCCCGCGCACCAGTGCCAGCGCCAGCGCCACCATCTGTTGCTGCCCGCCGGACAGCTTGCCGGCCGGTTGCGCAAGCCGCTCGCGCAGAATCGGAAACATGGCAAAGACCTCTTCAATTCGCGCCGCGGCTTCGGGGCCGGCGGCATTGACCGCAATGTCGAGGTTCTCGGCCACCTTGAGCGAGCGGAAGGTATTGCGGCCCTGCGGCACAAAAGCCAGGCCGCGCGCCACCGTCTGCGCCACGCGGCCCGCGGCCACCGGCTGACCATCGAAGACAACCGAACCGGCACTGGACGGCGTGAGCCCCAGCGCGGAACGCATGAGCGTAGTCTTGCCGGCCCCATTGTGGCCAACCAGGGCCACAATCTCCGCCTTGCCAACCCCCAGCGACACACCGTGCAGGACGTTTTTCCGGTTGTAGCCGACAACGAGGTCGCGCACGTCGAGCATCATTTCGCGCCACCGGTTCCAAAATAGAGATCGCGCAACTCCGGGCTGCGCTCCACCTCGTCCGTGGTACCCACGGCCTTGACAGCGCCTTCGGCCAGGAAGACGACGCGGTCGCAGCACCCCCTTACGATATCCAGGTTGTGCTCGATCAGCACGATGGTCGTGCCCGGCCGGCGCAGCCGCGTGACCGTGTCTATCATCCCCAGATGCGAGGTAGGGTCGAGCCCGGCGGTGGGTTCATCGAGCAGCAGTGTCGTGGCGCCACTGGCCATCAGGCAGGCGAACATCACCAGCTTCTGCTCCGCGTAGGAGAGGTCTCCGCCATATTCCTGCGCGCGGTCCGCCAGGCCCAGGAACGCCAGATGCGCAATCGCTTCCTTTGCCCAGGCACGTTTGGTCGAAGGCATGGTGCACAGCGCACGCGTCAGGCCCCCGTTGACCTCGGGCCGCGCCAGCACTACGTTGTCGACCACTTTCAAGTCGTGGAAGATGCGGGTCTGCTGGAATGTGCGGCCGATACCCAGGCGCGCAACGCGATGCGGCCGCAGGCCGGTGATGTCGCGCTCGCCGAAGAAAACGCGTCCCTGCGTCGGCGACAGCACACCGGTGATGAGATTGAACAGCGTGGTCTTGCCGGCTCCATTCGGCCCGATCAGGCCCACGATTTCACCCCGCTGGAACGTGATGCTGACATCGTTGATGGCCGTCAGCCCGCCGAAGCTCTTGGTCAGCTTGTCCAGGCGCAGCATCACTCGATCCCGCCCCGTCCGCCGGCCAGACCGCGTGGACGGACAAAACAGAAAACCACCAGCACCACGCCATAGACGACCTGCCGCAGCGGACCCAGCGTGGTGCTGTCGAGCGGCAGAAATCGCAGCGCCTCAGGCAGTACGGTGAGCACCGCGGCGCCCAGGAAAGGACCCCAGAGCGTTCCCATGCCGCCGATCAGCACCATGGACAGGATCAGTATCGAGGCGTGAACGTCGAAGGTCTCGGGCGACACAAAGGTGATGTAGTGGGCATACATGGCGCCGGCGAAACCGGCCGTGGCGCCGGACACCATGAAGGCCTTGATCTTCAGGGCCACGACCGGCTTGCCGAGCGCCTGCGGCACCAGTTCGTCCTCGCGGATGGCCTTCAGCAGCAAGCCGAACGGCGAACGTACCAGCGCCAGGATGAAGAGGATGCAAACCGCGGCCAGCACGCTGTAGAGCGCGAGATAGGAGGTGTTGGAAGCGATCTCGCTGCCAAAAAGGCGCGGGCGCGGGATGCCCCGCAGGCCCGCCGGCCCGCCCGTCACCGAATCCAGGTTCAGGTACAGGGCGTGCAGCACCTCCTGCACCCCGAAGGAAGCCAGCACCAGGTAATGCCCGCTGACGCGCAGGGACGGGATCGCTATGAGCAAGCTGATCAGGCCACCGGCCACCAGAGCCGCCAGCCCGCCGCCCCAGAAGCCGAAGCCCAGCGTCTTGGCCAGAATCGCCGAGGTATAGGCCCCCATGCCGAACAGCGCACCATGGACGATGGTGAACAAGCCGGAGTAACCGATGAGCAGGTCGAGGCTCACCGCCAGCAAGCCGAAAATCACCACCACCACCAGCACGCCGACGATATAGGTAGTCATGTTCCGCTCACAGCGATGTCTTGGGCAGCGAACGGCCAAACAGGCCCGTGGGCCGCACCATCAGGAACAGCAGCACGGCGGCATAGGTGACCGCAGTTTGCCATTCGGTAGGCAGGGCGTAGGCGGCCAGGCTTTCGATCACACCGAGCGCCAGGCCCGCCAGCGCGGCGCCCTCTATGCTGTCCACGCCGCCGAAGAACATGGCCATCGCACCCGTCAACACGGCCTGGATACCGAAATAGGGCGAGATGCCGGCGCCCGACACGATGGACAAGGCGGCGGCACAAGGCAGCAGCGCCGAGCCCAGGGCGAACGCCAGCATCTTGAGCCGGCCGGTGTCCACGCCATTCAGAAGAAGCAGTTCCTCGTTGTCGATCAGCGCACGCATGCGACGGCCGTGGATGGAACGGAACAGGAACCACAGGTAAAGCGCGACCACGATTGCAGCAGTAACCGGCGCCACCATCTGACCCCCCGTGAGCAGCACCGGACCGAAGCTGATCGTCGCGGGTACCGACACATCGATGCTGTAGCCGGTCGGCCCGAAGCCCAGCACGATGAGGTTGTCGGCTATCACCATGACACCCAGCGATGCCATCACCATGACGAGCGAGGATGCGCCGCGCCGCTGCAGTGGCCGGTACAACGCCGTGATGGACAGGACCCCGAGCAATGCGGCGGCAGCCACGCCCAGGCCCGCCGCGACCGCAAACGGCAGCTTTCCATAAAGGCTGGCCGCCAGAATGGCATAGGCGCCCAACGTGTACACGGCGCCCTGGGCGAAATGCCAGATCTTGGTGGTCGCGAAGATGGTCGCGAAGCTCAGTCCCAATAAAGCGTAGATGCTTCCCGCGAAGATGCCATTGACCAGCAGTTGTACAAACAGCATTTAGCTCAAGGCTTGACCACGGTGATGGTGTTGAAGACGCCGTTGTCGATCTTGCGCACGGCAATGTCCTTGGCCACCGTTCCATCGTCGCGGAATACGTTCTCGCCCGTGATGCCGGGGAAGCGCCGGGTCGCGTAAATCCGGGCGCGCAGCGGTTCACCCGCATTGCCGCCGTTCTGTTTCATCGCCTGCGCGATGATCATCACGGCGTCGTAGCCGTAGCCGATATAGGGACTGGTCGGCTTTTCATGGTACTTTGCTTCGTAAGCCTTGGCGAAGGCCACGATCGCCGGGTCCTTGCTGGCCGGGTCGAAGGCGGTCGTGGTGTAGATGATGTCGTTGGCCGAGTCGCCGGCGGCGGTGAGGAACTCCTTGCTTTCCACGGCGGCATAGGACAGCACTGGGACCTTGGGCGCGAACTGGCGCACCTGCTTGACCGCGAATGGCAGTTCCGCGGGAGTGCCGACCACGTAGATGGCGTCCGGGCTGGTGGCGCGGATTTTGGCGATCTGCACGCCGTAGTTCGTTTCGTTCGATTTGAAGGCCTCCTGCGCGGTGATGGTGCCGCCCGCGGCCTTGAAAAAATCGGCCAGCGCGGCCTGGTTGAATTTGCCGGTGTCGTTGTTGACGTACAGCGTGGCGATCTTGCGGTAACGCAGGGTGTTGTACGCGTACTTGGCCAGGACGGCGGTGTCGAAGTCGGATAGCTGCAATGCGCTAAACGTGAATTTGCCGATGCCCGCCATGTTCGGCGACTGCGCGCCCACGTTCAGGAGCACCAGCTTGCGTTCGTCGGCAATCGGGGCGATGGCCTGCATGACCGAACTGCCCCCGGACAGCAACACGTCAATCTTGTCGACGTTGGTGAGCTTGTTGAAGCCCTCGACGCCCTTTTGCGGATTCCATTGCGAATCTTCCGCGACGATAGAGAACTTCTGCCCGCCCGACGCAGCCAACTGCTCCGTAGCGACCTCGGCGCCATTAAGTATCCATTGCCCGATCTGCGAACCCAGGCCCGACAGGCCGAGCAATACGCCGATCTTCACCGGCTTGTCGCTCTGCGCGCTGGCTGGCGCGCCGCAGACCAGGAAAGCGCCCGCGAGCAAGGCCACCGGCAGCTTGCGCCAGAGCCAGTTTGACGTGGTAATGGTGGCAACACCCGTTACAAGAATTTGTCGACGCGTGATGAATGAAGTCATGATGTCTCCTGGTGAACTACGGTGCGATCGAAACCTTGTTTCGTCCCGCTATTTTGAAAAACCCAACGGCCGTCAGGCCGAAGCGCAGTGTGCCTCCATACGCGCCAGAACACCGTCCAGTACCGCGTTGAAAGCCTCGGGCTGTTCCCAATGCGGGATGTGGCCTATGCCCTTGAGTTCGTTGAATTCCGTGGGCACGCCCAGCGCAGCCAGTTGCTCGGAGGTGGTGCGCGCCATCTGGGGCGTGGTCGACCAGTCGTCTTCGCCGACGATATAAAAAATCGGCGCCTTGATCCTGTGCAGCGACTCGTAAAGGTTGAGGCTCGAATAGGTGATGAGGTCCGCATACGCCACATAGGGCGAGCAACGGGTTGCGTCGAAGGCCATCTCGCGGCGCCGGTCGATCGAGGTCGTGCGGCCCAGCACCGAATGGAAGATCGTCTCCAGCCAGTCGGTCGCGTTGATCTGCGTATTGCGCAGCATGTCGGGCTGGTAGGTGACACCCGTCGGGCCGCGAAATGCCGCGCCGCCGCACACCGCCACCACGCCCCGCACCAGGTCCGGATGCGCTATCGAGGCCATGATGGAAATGCCGGCCCCCATGGAATGGCCGACCAGGATCGCGTCACGCAATTGCATGGCGGCCATGAAGCGCCCGATGACGTCCGCGAACTCCGCGGTTTCGGTGGTCGGCCTTTTGGCAACCAGTTCGGACTTGCCATGGCCCGGCAGGTCCACCGCGAACACGCGGTACTGCTTTGCGAAATGATCTATGTTGTCGTGCCAGGACAAGGTGTCCTGGCTCGCGCCATGGATCATCACTAACGGCCTGCCTCGGCCTGCTTCCTCGTAGTAAAGACGAAGTCCGTCCAGATAAACATAGGCCAAGACAATATTCCTTTGAGGTGTCAGCCGGCGCGGGCGAACGTCTTCATGCCTTCGGTGATGAAAAATATGGCCTTCCAGTTCTGCATCATGCGCACCGGGTCGCCGCGCATGGTGAGCGTGCCCGAGCGGTACAAGCGCACCAGTCCCCAGCCGGCGTCGAACAGAAAGCCCCATTGCTCCCGGGTGCCGGAGATCAGGTAATCGAACTCTCTATCCCCGGCGGTGATTTCGAGAACAAGACCACGGTCGAAGAAGACGGTCACCATCTCCTGGTCGCAGCGGAAGGCGATTCTGGCGGTCAGCCACGCGGCGTGTTTGCGGAAGTCTTCGTCACGTTCGAGAAAGGACGCCAGTTCGCTAAACCAGCCGGCGGCAGGAAACGCGGTCTTGACGGTGGCATTTTCAGTCAAGTGGAATCTCCTCGGATTCGAACTGGAGCCGCAGGTGGTCGGCGATATAACCTTGCGCGTCGAGGAATGCCCTCTTCCATTCCGGGCTGGGCAAGGCGTGCTGCACCGCCTCGTACGAATCGAAGCTGAGTTCGGCCATGCGGTAGTAGCGGGACTCGCCGCGCACCTGATGCGCCGCGCGATTGACCGTGTATTTGCGCAGCCCCGGAATACGCTTGGCGTCCGGGATGTGCCGGGTCCTGTACCACTCCTCAAAAACGCTCTCGGAGATACCTTCTTTGAGGTTCCACATGGCAACAAATTTCAACATGAAAGTTTTACCGCCTGATGCTGTAGTGGGGCTCGATCGGAACGAATTGATCGAACCGCAAATCCAATTTGTTTCTGTTACGGAAACACAGTTTCCTAATTTGTGAAAGTATAACTTTTGTGCAGGCAAAGTCAACGTGTTTCACGGCGCTGGGCGGCGCACTTTCATCAGCCGCCAAGATAGGCCTCTATCACCTTGGGATGGCGCGCCACTTCCGCGGCTGGACCATCCAGCACCAGCTTGCCCAGTTCCAGAACATAGGCGCGGTCGGCGATTGCCAGGGCGCGGTTGGCGTTCTGCTCTATCAGCAGAATGGTGACGCCCTCGCGGCGGATCTCGGAGATGATGGCGAAGACCTGCGTGCTGATGACGGGGGCCAGGCCCAGCGAAGGCTCATCCAGCAGCAGCAGCTTGGGCTTGGCCATCAAGGCGCGCGCGATCACCAGCATCTGCTGCTGGCCGCCGCTCAAGGTTCCCGCGAGTTGCTTCGCACGCTCGCGAAGAATGGGGAAGCGATCCATGGCCCGCTCCAGGTCGCGCGCAACATTGGCCTTGTCGGGCCGCACGCCGGCTGCCGCCTGCAGGTTTTCGAGCACGCTGAGCTTGGCGAGCACCATGCGGCCTTCGGGCACCTGCACCAGGCCGGAGCGCACGATGGTGTGGGTGGGCGCGCCACCGATCTCCCGGCCGTCGAACTGGATGGTGCCCGCGGACGGCCGCAGCAAACCGGAGATGGCGCGCAGCAAGGTCGTCTTGCCGGCCCCGTTGGCACCGATGATGCTGATGATTTCGCCCTGGGTGACGTCGATGCTCACGCCCTTGAGCGCCTCGATCGGCCCGTAGTGCACCGACAGGTCTCTTATCGCCAGCATGGCTTCATTCCTCGCCCAGGTAGGAACGGATGACGCGCGCGTCCTGGCGCACCAGTTCCGGCTTGTCGGTCATGACCAGTTCCCCCGACGACAACACGGCGATCCGGTCGCAGATTTCCATCACCAGCTTCATGTTGTGCTCGATCAGAAGTATTGAAACGCCTTCGGCGCGCACTGCACGCAGGCCTACCTTGAGTTCTTCAATCTCGCTCGGGTTCATGCCACCGGCCGGCTCGTCGAGCAGAAGGACCTTCGGCGCGCTGGCCATGGCACGGGCCAGCTCCAGGCGCTTCTGCTCTCCGAACGACAGGCTGCCGGCAACGGTGTCGGCCTTGCCGCGCAGACCGAAGCGCGCCAGCAGATCGCGCGCGGCCTGCTGCTGCGCACGCTGGCGCGCAGTTGGCAGTGGCGTCAGAAAGTCTTGCATCGAGACGGTCGGTGTCTGGCCCAGCATGACGTTCTCCAGGGCGGTGCGGCGCCGAAAGATGCGCAGGTTCTGGAATGTGCGGGCAATACCGGCCCGGGCGATCAGATGGGATGCAAGCCCGGTAATCGGCCGGTCCTTCAGCATGACGCTTCCGGAGTCCGGCTTGATGAAGCCCGAGACCAGATTGACCAGCGTCGTCTTGCCCGATCCGTTGGGGCCGATCAGGCCCAGGATTTCCCGCTCGCCCAATACGAGGTCCACACCCGCCAGCGCGCGCACGCCGCCAAAGGCCTTGGCCACGGACTGGACCATCAGCACCCCGCTCACCGGACATCCCGCGTGCTGCACACTGCGGACTCAGCCCTTGGAAACGGCCCGGCGGTGCTCATGCGCCAGTCGAAGTGCGCCGTCCCCGGACCGCGCCGCCAAGCCAGCGCACGACCTCCTCGTCGATCAGGCCACGGGGACGCACCAGCACGATGGCGATGACCAGGAAGCCGTAGAAGATCATCCGGTATTCCTGCAGCGGCCGGATCATCTCGGGCAGCAGCGTGAGCAAGGCGGCGCCGAACAAGGGTCCCCAGAACGTGCCCAGACCGCCCGCGCCTACGTACAACACCGCCACCATGGTCAGGCTGAAGCCGAAATCGGCCGAGGTGATAAACGAGATGTAGTTGGCGTAGAGCCCGCCGCCGATCGCCGCCACCGCGGCCGCCAGCGCGAAAGCAAACAGCTTGGCCGCGACGGCGTCTATGCCCATGGCAGCGGCCGCGGTTTCATCCTCCTGGATCGCCGCCAGGGTCAGGCCGAAGCGGCTGCGTTCCATCGCGGCGAGGAAAACGACGATGAGTACCAGCGCCAGCGCCACATGCCAGGGCTGAGTCAGCACGACAACATTGCGGAAACCCGTCACGCCCGCCGGCCCGACAAGGCGCCCGCCGATCGGCAACTGGTAGCTGAAGTTGAGAAAAAATATCCGCACGCATTCGGAGAAACCCAGCGTGGCCAGCGCCAGATAGATGCCGCGTACCCGAAGGCAGGGATACCCCAGCGCGAGGCCGAGAAAGAGGCAAACCAGCGCTGGGGCCAGCAGCGCCGGCAGCAGCGGCCAGCCAAACAGCGTTGTCAGCATGGCCGAGCCATACGCCCCCAGCGCCCAGAAGCCCACCTGCGCCAGCGAGAACTGGCCGGTGGCGAGCGTCAGGTACACGCTCAGGGCCAGGATCGCATTCAGGCCCGCAACCGTCAACATCGTAACGAGGTAGCTCATGGCTTGGGTGGCCCTAGTCGGGGCGCTGACCGCCTCCTCCGAACAGACCCTGCGGCCGCAATACCAGCACGATGAACATGAGGACAAACAGTACCGCCTGCTTGTAGGTGGCCGACAGCAGATTGGTCGTCACGGTCTCGACCACGCCCACCAGCAAACCACCCAGCATGGCGCCGTACAGGTTGCCGAGCCCGCCGATCACGATCACCACGAAACCGGCCAGCAGCAAGGGCGCGCCGAGAAACGCGTTGATGGTGCCGGTGGCGACTCCGATCAGGCATCCCGCGGCGCCGGCCAGTGCGGACGCGACCGCGAAAGCCAGCATCTCCGTGCGCTCGACATCGATGCCCAGGATCCGCGCTGCCGTCGGGTTCTCTTCCACCACACGGATGGCGCGGCCCGAGTCGGTACGCGTGATCCACAGGTGCAGCAACGCCATCAGGCAGAGCGAGATGACGAAGATCACCAGGTACACGCCGCGCACATACACGTCGCCCAGATGGAACGACAGGTCCTCCAGCGGCGAGGGATAGGGCGTGTACTCGGGATAGAAGATCGGCACCTTGCGCGACAGCAGCAGCATCACTTCTTCCAGCATCAGCGTTAGCCCCACCGTCGCCACGAAGGGCGCCAGGTACGAAGAGTCGCGCAAAGGCCGGAAGATCAGCCGCTCTATCAGCAGGCCGAGCACGGCGCCGGTGGCGACCGACACCGCGAAGGACAGAATCAGCACCGGGTAACTATCGCCACCGAGCAGCAGCGACACCGTGGCGCCCGCGAACGCCGAGACCATGATGGTCGCGCCATGCGCGATATTGAGCCGGTGCAGCACCCCGAAGATGATCGTGAAACCGATCGCCACCAGCGAATAGGTGCTGCCGAACAGAATGCCGCTGAGCACATACTCGATGACTCGCATGCGCGTGGAAGCCCGGTAGACGCGTGAGACCTGTCCTAGTTAAACGGCTTTTCGTCCCAGAGCTGGTACTTGCCGTTCTTGATGGTCAGGAAGTAGCCCTTCTTGATCGCATCGTTCTCGGCATTGAACTTGATCCGCTCGCCGGTCACGCTCTCGACACTTACATTGACCAGCGCGTCCCTGAACTTCTTGCGGTCATCGGCCAGCGCCTCGGGCGTGTTCTTGATGCCGGCATTTTCGATGGCCGCCTTGAACAGGTACATCGCCTCGTAGCCATTCACGCCGAACAGATTGAGGTCGCTGCCACCGCGCTTGCGGTAGTCCTCGGCCAGTTTGGCGATCTTCGGCAGCTCAGGCGAATAGGAACTGCCGACCACCATGCGTTCGGCCGACTTGCCGCCGAGCTTCGGAACCTCGGGCGCGATATTGCCTATCGTGCCCATCCACAGCTTGGGCGTGAAGCCCCTGCGCTGCGCCTCTTTCATGAGGTTCACGCCGGGAAGAACCGGTGTCGACACCACCACGATGTCCGGCTTGGCCTTGGACAAGGCATCGACCTGGGACGAAAAGTCGGAGTCCTTTTCCAGCCCCTCGGTCTGCACCACGACCTCGAAGCCGGCCTTCTGGAGCTGCGGGATCAGAATCGCCTTGGCCACCACGGCGTTGAAGGCGTTGTCCTTGGACACATAGATGCCGGCGGTCCTGTAGCCCAGCTTGTCGTGCAGGAACTGGGTCTCGCGCGCAATCAGATCGGCCTCGAAGAAGGAATTGCGAAAGCCCCACTTCGATATCTTGCCCAGGCCCGGGCTGGCGGACGCGGAAGACAGCAGCACGATGGGCGTGCCCTGCTTCTCCAGCTCGTTGAGGTAGTTGAACGCGGCCTCCGTGTTGTCAGAGCGCGAGGTGCCCTTGATCACCAGCACCTGGTCGTCGGACACCAGCTTCTTCATCAGGGCAATGGTCGCGGCCGAGTCGGCGCCGGGGTCGTAGCCGTTTGGCGCCGGCGCAAGCGCGAGCTTGACCATTTTTCCATCGACCTTCACGCCACCCGCGGCATTGATTTCGTCGATGGCGATCTGCGAGCCTATCAGCGCCTGGATGCCGTACGGCGCTGGCACGCCGGTCTGCGCTTCCAGCGAGCCGATGCGCACCGTGCCGTCCGACTGGAAGGCCCATGCCGGCAAGGCCGACAGGCCGACAGCCAGAGCCGCGCAGCCAATCAACCGGGCCCGGCGTGAATGCAAATATTTCGACAAAGACATGGTGTGCTCCTGTTAACTATGTTTCTTTATAAGAAACTCAGTTTCCTTTTAAGCGCAGAGTATAGCTTCCGAAACTACAATGTCAAACCGGCAAAAACAGCGCCGAGACCATTTGAGGGACCAGCATGGCGTCTTCCGATACACAGCAAAACGTGTTCCCCCGCTACAACGACCTGCTGCAACGCAGCGACGCGCCGCCGGGCTCTTCGTGGGGACTTTTCGGGGAAAACGACGAAGTCGGCACGGTCAACTTCATCACTGCGCAATGTACCCGGTACGCGGCCCAGCTGGTGAAGCGCGGCGTCTGCTTCAACCTTGACAAGTCGCTGGACGCCTTCGATCCACCGGTCGCGCGGCACCGGCACAAGCCGCGCCACACCATGTTCTGCAACAGCCCTGACCACCGCGACGACTACATAGACAATTTCTACCCGCAGGGCACGACCCAGGTCGACAGCCTGCGCCACTTCCGGCATGCGGACCACGGTTTCTACAACGGCGTACGCGACGAAGACGTGGTTCCGGGTTCCCCCACCATAGGCGTCAACCGGTTTGCGGAACGCTGCATCGTAGGGCGCGGTGTGCTGATCGACATCGAACGCTACCTTTCGCAACGCGGGCGCAAGCTCGACCACCGTGCCGGCGAGGCGTTCTCCGCAAGCCTGCTCGACGACGTGGCGGCGGCCCAAGGCGTGCGCTTCATGCCCGGCGACATCCTGCTGATGCGCACCGGCTGGATGGACTGCTACTTCAACGACATGACGCCCGCCGAACGTACGCTGCTGCCCGGCGCATTGAAGAGCACCGGTTTGCTGCAGGCACGTGAAACCGTGGCGTGGCTGTGGGACCACCAGATATCGGTGGGCGCCTCGGACAACGCGGGCTTCGAGGCGATTCCCTCCTCGACGCAGTCCCCTTTCGTTTCGATGCGCGACCAGGCCGCAGGTGCCGACCCGATCCATGCCGGGCTGATGCACCCGACCCTGATCGCTCTGCTGGGCCTGTGTATCGGCGAGTTGTGGGACCTCGAAGCACTGGCCGCCGACTGTGCCGCCACCGGCGTGTACGAATGCATGGTTAGCTGCAAGCCGCTGAACCTGACCGGCGGCGTCGGGTCGCCCGCCAACGCCATCGCCATCCTGTGAGGCGTCCCACTTCTCCCATAGAGCGAACCTGACCTCACTCCTGAAAAGTGAGCACACCGTGATTCTTACCCGCCGAACCCTCACCACCGCCATCGCCAGTCTTTGCACCTCCGGTGCCTGGAGCCAGGCCACCTACCCCTCCAAGCCGACCAAGATTCTGATCACGACGGCCACGCGGATTAGTTGCGTGCACCACTATATCGGCCGATGCGTGCGAGCCCTTCGGGACTGCTACAGTGGGTCGATGCTGAACCTCCTGCCCGCGCTGCTGGTAGGCGCCATCGCCTCGATGCTGATGGTGCTTAACGCGCTGTTCTGGGTGCCTCTGCTGCTGGTCTTCTCGCTGCTCAAGCTGGCGATTCCGATTGCCGCGGTGCGGCGCGCGATAGCACCCGTGTTGCTGCGCATCGCCGAGTCCTGGATCTGGTGCAACAGCGCCTGGATGGCACTGACGCAGCGCACCGATTGGGACGTCCAGGGCCTACAGGGGCTGAACACGCACAGCTGGTACATAGTCACCTGCAACCACCAGTCCTGGGTCGATATCCTGGTGTTGCAACACCTGCTGAACCGCCGCATTCCGTTGCTCAAATTCTTTCTGAAGCAGCAACTGATCTGGGTGCCGGTGATGGGCCTGGCGTGGTGGGCACTCGACTTCCCCTTCATGCGCCGGCACAGCGAGGAGTTCTTGAAGAAGCACCCCGAGATGCGCGGCAAGGACCAGGAAACCACGCGCAGGGCCTGCGAGAAATTCGCGCTGATGCCCACCAGCGTGATGAACTTCACCGAAGGCACGCGTTTCACGCCGGCCAAACACCAGCGCCAGCAAT
>JANMXS010000226.1:0-2569 GCA_031394335.1 Burkholderiales bacterium | reverse complement strand
TTGACGTTGCGCGCATCTTCGGCCGTAAACGCATTCACTTGCAGAATCGAAATGCCGGAGGTTGAATCGGCATCAACACCCACGCGTTTCTGGTAATACTTTTGCAGCGCTTCAAAACTGGAATCGCGATCCAGGGCGCCGAAGCGATTGATGAAATCGACGTCGCCGGAACTGAATTTTTTGCGCAATCCGAGTTGATCGTCGAGCGCTTTCAATGCATCGCGCGATTTGATGAAGTCATGCACCGAATAGGCATCGTCCTGCGAGCGCGAAAATCCCGTACCCGACAATATCGATGACAATATGCCCGTTTGCGATTGCCGCTGCGGGCTGCGCACCACAAACCGCGATTCTGAAATGTAGATGTCGGAGGCGATCAGGCCGTAATAGATAATCGCGATACCGGTGGGGGCAAGCACGGTGAGCGCGAATATCAGGTTGATGCGCTTCAGCAGGCGTTTTAACGCCGCGATCGGTCCGCCCGGCTCAGCCGGTTTTGCAATAGCAAGTGTCGTTTCCAAGCAAGTTCCTGTTTTTAAAATAGGACGTTAAGACGGCACGCGTCCGTACACATCCTGGAAGCGGACAATATCATCTTCACCCAGATAATCCCCGCTCTGCACCTCGATCATCACCAGGTCGATTTTGCCGGGGTTTTCCAGACGATGTTTATGGCCAGCCGGGATGTAGGTGGATTCATTGGTATTCAGCAAAAAATCGGTTTCGCCGTTGACGACCTTGGCCATGCCGCGCACCACAATCCAGTGCTCGCTGCGATGGTGGTGCATCTGTAGCGAAAGTTGCGCGCCCGGTTTGACTTCAATGCGTTTCATTTTGAAGCCATCGCCTTCTTCCAGCACGGTGTAGGTGCCCCAAGGGCGATGCACGGTGCGATGCAGCTTATAGCTATCGTGCCCCTTGGCTTTTAGCGCCGCATAAATATGCTTCACGTCCTGCACGCGGCTGCGATCGGCCACCAGCAGCGCGTCCGGGGTATCGATGATCATCAGGTTGTTGACGCCAACGGCGCCGACCATGCGGCCGCTGCTCTGGATATAACAATTGGTGGAATCGTGCAGCAGCGCATCGCCCTCGACGCGGTTGCCGTTCGCATCAGCGGTGGAAAGATCGCTGACCGCACTCCACGAGCCGATGTCGCTCCAGCCGATGCTGCACGGCACGACGGCGACGTCTTTGGATTTTTCCATGACGGCGTAGTCGATCGAAATGTCCGGCACGTTCGCGAAGCTATCGGCATGCAGTTCGATCTGCGCGAAGCCGGCCGATTCCGCGACGCTCGATTGCTCGAGGCAGAGCCGGGTGGTGTTGAAAACGTCCGCGCTGTAGCGTTCAAGCTCACGCAGAATGCTGCCCGCGCTGAAGCAAAACATGCCGGAGTTCCACAGGTAATCGCCCGACGCTAGATAGGTTTTGGCGACTTCGAGGCTGGGCTTCTCGACAAAGCGCAGCACGCGGTTGCCCTCGGCCTGAATGTAGCCGTAACCGGTTTCCGGTGCATCGGGCTTGATGCCGAAGGTGACCAGGCTGCCGCCTTGTTTGCCCCCCTGGGCAAGCTCGGTTGCCTTGGCCACCGCCGCCGCAAACGCGGGCTGATCGGCGATCAGATGATCGGCCGCCAGCACCAGCATGATGGCGTCATCGCCATGCGTTTTGCTCACATACAGCGCCGCCGCCGCAATCGCCGCGGCGGTATTGCGTCCGAACGGTTCAAGGATGAACGAGGTCGGCAGCCTGGCGCTGTTGATGTCCCGATACTCGTCCTGTGTCTTGAAAAACAGTTCACGGTTGGTAACCGTCAATACCTCGGTAGCGCCGGGCATTGCTGCACCACGCAGGAACGCCTTCTGCAACAGGCTTTGCCCGTCCGCCAGGCGCATGAACGGTTTTGGATGGGTCTCGCGTGATACCGGCCACAAGCGCGAGCCTGCGCCGCCGCAGAGAATGGTGGGGATTAACTTCATTTCGGGTAGTGCCTTTGGGCTGGATTGCTGCATTCTTGAAGATCGAGTCCCGGATTTTACTATGCCGCGCCTCGGCTGGCGGATTGGCTGTTGGATTGGTTGTGGGATTGGTTGATGCATGGGCAGCGTGCCCACCATCGGTGACCGCGTGGGCACGCTGCGCTCTTGCCGACCCTACTCGCTGGGAACAGCGATTGCCTGCAAATGGCTGGGGATTGAAGTGGCGACGGAGCATGTTGGAAATTTCGTAGATCAAGCATTGGCGCGCTTCTTCAGCCATTTTTGCTCCAAACACCGCGCCAAATGGCGATCCGCATGGCTTTGGGGACGTCTACCCAGTCGTCCCAGCGGAGGCGTGCCGGCGTGCTTTCACCCCACGTCCGTCGTGGGTTTTAATAATACGAAGGACTGGATTCCGGCCTTTCGATGGAGGCCCCATTCGGGGCGCTGGGATGACGAATTTGGAGTTCGTAGTTCGTAGGTTGGGTTAGACGCGGTCTTTTGCGACGTAACCCAACAACCTCACGCGGATGCCCGTGACGATGTTGAAAACGGGCCTGACGGGTTACGACCAACGGAAGTCCCTG
>JANMXS010000225.1:0-6539 GCA_031394335.1 Burkholderiales bacterium | reverse complement strand
CACCAATGCTGGTTCTACGTAATTTTTTGCTTGTTATTGCGGCGGCAGGAACTTCAACGGGTCCACCGGCTTGCCTTTGTTGCGGATTTCGAAATGCAGCTTGACGGAGTCGGTATCGCTGGAACCCATCTCGGCGATCTTCTGCCCCTTCTTGATTTCATCGCCTTCGTTCACCAGCAATTTTTCATTGTGGGCATAGGCGGAAAGCCAGGTGTCATTGTGCTTGATGATGATCAGGCGTCCATAGCCGCGTATTGCCGAACCGCTGTGGAGTACTTTTCCCGCGGCCGCCGCCAACACCGGAGCGCTGCGTTTGCCGGCGATATCGATGCCTTTGCTGATTTCGGTATAGGTGGAGAGTACCTTGCCTTTCACCGGCCATGCCCAGGCGATATTGTCGTTGCCGGCGGCTGGCTGGGCAGGCACGATCGAGCCCGGCGCGGCTGGCACCGGCATGGCGACCGCAGCAACGCCCGCGTCGGCCTGCATTTTGGCGTAGGCCGCATCCGAGTAAGGCACCCTGCCCGCCTTGGGCTCGACCTTCATTTGCGCGCTGTTGGCGAGCGGGCTGCCCTCGGGAACCGGCGCGGTACCGGTAGTCGTCACCAGCGGCGTCGCGACCGGTACCCCGGGCTGCGGCAATGGCGAGGTGGTGGCAATTGCGGGGGTCGCGCCGGGTGCATTGAGGCGTAAGGTGTCGCCGGCACGAATGACTGCCGGGTTGACGATATTGTTCCAGGCTGCCAATTCGCGATAGTCGAGACCGTTCTGGAAAGCAATCGAGTACAAGGTCTCACTGCGCTGCACTACATGCAGACGTGGGCTATCCGCGACTTTGGCTGGCTCAGTGGCGCCGGGAGCAGCATCGGCAGGCTTCGTGGTGACCGGTGTCTCAACGATGGCCGTGGCGGGGCGCGAATCGGACACCGGTGCCGGGCGCGGCGCGGCGCAGCTCGCGAGCATGGCGATCATCGCGAAGGCGACAAGGCGGGCAATCAGATTGGGGTTCACGAACTTGCTCATCAGATGGTTCCCGATACCAGAGGCACGAAGCGCACATCATGCACGGTTTTTTCGACGAAGCCATCGGCGGTACGGTCGATGACATACAACTTTTGCGATTCATTGCCGACCGGCAGCACCATGCGTCCGCCGATCGCCAATTGCTGGCGCAGTTCATCGGGCACATGGCTGGCCGCAGCGGTCATCATGATCGCGTCGTAGGGTCCGGCTTCGGCATAGCCGAAATGGCCGTCCGCATGTTTGAAAATAATGTTGAAGTAGCGCAGGTCGCGGAGTGTGCGGCGGGCGCGATCCATCAATGGTGCGATGCGCTCGACGGTATAAACTTCCTTCGCCAGCTTGGCCAGCACTGCCGTCTGGTAACCACAGCCGGTACCAATCTCCAGGACTTTTTTGGGTACCCCGTTCTCGCAAATCAGTTCGGTCATGATCGCGACGATTTCCGGCGTCGAGATGGTTTGCCCGTGGCCGATCGGCAAGGCCTTGTCGGTTTCGTAAGCGCGGCCTTCCAGCGCTTCCTCGACAAAGACGTGCCGCGGCACTTCGGCCATTACCTTGAGCACGCGCTCATTTTTAACGCCCTTGCCGCGAAGGGCTTCGATCATGCGTGCACGGGTGCGGTCGGAGGTGAGTCCGGATCCCTTGAACTTGGCAGCGAACTTTTCGATGGGACCGGCCATCAGCCCGCCATCCATTCGGCGGCGTACTTCATCTGGCTGTAGTGCGTCAGATCCATCTGCAGCGGCGTAACCGATACGCGTTTGTTGTCGGTGCAATAAAAATCGGTGCCGGGGCCGGCGTCGGCGGCGGCACCGGCAGCACCGATCCAGTACACGGTTTCGCCGCGCGGATTGACCGCCTTCACAGCGGGCTCGGCTTTGTGGCGTTTACCGAGGCGCGTTACTTCAAAGCCCTGCAGCGCCTCGCGCGGCACATCGGGGACATTGACGTTCAATAGCGAGGGCGTGGTGATCGGCGTGCGCTGGTGACGCTTGACCAGTTCGGCGGCGACCCAGGCGGCGGTTTCAAAGTGGCGATATTCCTTGCCGACCAGGGACACCGCAATGGCCGGGATGCCCAACAGAAAACCTTCCGTGGCCGCCGCGACGGTACCCGAGTAGATGGTGTCGTCGCCCATATTGGCGCCGTTGTTGATGCCGGAGACGACCATGTCCGGCACAAAATCAAGCATGCCGGTAACCGCCATATGCACGCAGTCGGTAGGCGTGCCGTTGAGGAAAAAGAACCCGTTCGGCGCTTTGCGGACCGACAACGGGCGATCAAGCGTCAGCGAGTTGGAAGCCCCGCTTTTGTCACGTTCGGGAGCCACTACCGTAATCTGCGCAAGAGGCGATAACGCCTCGGCAAGTGCGGCCAGCCCGGGGGCAAAGTAGCCGTCGTCGTTCGAGAGAAGGATGCGCATGGTTTTTCAGTTTTTCAGAGATGAAATTATGCCATACGACGCCGTCTCTGACGCTGTTGATTGCCCCGGTTCGCGACTAAATCTACCTGTAACCACGCGTTGAAGCGCGATTGAGGACAGCGCCCGGCACATCATCGTATAATTACGCTGCACCGCAACAATGACGGTTGAATCCCAAGGAACAAAAATGTCTTTCCTCGCCGCCCGCCTCGCTCGCATCAAACCTTCTGCCACCATCGCCATCTCGGCCAAAGCCAATGCCCTCAAGGCGGCCGGCAAGAACGTGATCGCGTTGTCGTTTGGCGAACCTGACTTCGATACGCCGGACAATGTGAAAGAGGCCGCGATCAAGGCAATCTGGGCCGGTGACACCAAATACACCGCTGTCGATGGCACCCCCAAGCTGAAGGAAGCGATCGTTGCCAAGTTCAAGCGCGAGAATGGCCTGACCTACACCACCAAACAAATCACCGTCGGCACCGGCGGCAAACAGGTGCTGTATAACGCCTTCATGGCCACCCTGTCGGCGGGCGATGAGGTCATCATCCCTGCGCCCTACTGGGTTTCGTATCCGGAAATGGTATTGCTGGCCGAAGGTACGCCGGTGATCGTGCCCTGCCCACAGGAAAACGGTTTCAAATTGCGCGCGACCGATCTCGAGGCGGCGATCACGCCAAAAACCAAATGGGTGCTGCTCAATTCCCCATCCAACCCGAGCGGTGCGGCCTATACACGCAGCGAATTGAAAGCGATTACCGAGGTGCTGGTGCGCCATCCGCATGTCTGGGTACTGACCGACGATATATATGAGCACCTGGTGTATGACGATTTCGAATTCACCACGCCCGCACAGATCGAGCCCTCGCTGTACAACCGTACCTTGACCATGAATGGCGTCTCCAAGGCCTATTGCATGACCGGCTGGCGTATTGGTTATGCCGGCGGTCCGGAGCATCTGATCAAGGCGATGGGTGATATCCAGTCGCAAAGCACTTCGAACCCCTCATCCATCAGCCAGGCGGCGGCAGTCGAAGCGCTCAATGGCCCACAGGATTTCATCCCGAAGAACAATGCGGTGTTCAAGCAGCGCCGCGACCTGGTGGTGAAAATGCTTAATGACGCGCCGGGTTTGCATTGCCACACGCCGGAAGGCGCCTTCTATGTTTATCCCAGTTGCGCGGGTTTGCTGGGCGCGAAAACACCAGCGGGCACGATCCTCAATAACGATGAAGACGTGATCAACTATCTGCTCGATGCGCAAGGTATCGCCGTGGTTCACGGTGCCGCGTTTGGTTTGTCGCCGCATTTCCGCGTTTCTTACGCGGCCTCGACCGAGTTGCTGGAAGATGCCTGCCGCCGCATCCAGAAAGCCTGTGCCGATCTGACTTTGAAGGAAGCGCTGGCGGCCTGATCATTTCCTTGCGTGCATGGCTGTTCGCAAATTGAATATTCGCTCAAGCAAAAATAGTTCCCCAACCGGGTGAGCAAACCATACCGCATCACCTGCTGAACAAGAAAAGCCGTCGCAAGACGGTTTTTTTCATTGCATGCTGCGTACGCCATCGAACGGAGCATCACGCAATTCACGGGGATAGTCATCTCTGAGTGGAAAACGTCCGCCCCATGAATCGGGCCAATCTTTCGCTCACAACGCAGTCGCGAACTATTCGCGCTACCTTTGATATGGATCACTACGCTGCAATCGCCAACATTTAATCTGCAAGCAGTTCCTGGCAAGTTTCGGATTGCCAAGAGCGGTATCAATATCTCAAAGGCAAGTCCGTCCATACATTGCCAGATCAGGATTTTCCCTTGTGGTAACGACAGGGCGCAATCACGCGTGCCTGCCAATGGAGAAATGCCGCCATGATTCTGTACCAATGCGTCAATACGCCACCAAAAGCCCATGGGATGTTGGGGCTGTTTTTCTCGACCGTCGTTTGCATGCTGATATTGCAGCCTGGCCGCGCCGATGCCGTACCGACATTTGCGCGACAAACCGGCCAAAATTGCGTGGCCTGTCACGCGGGAGGACAGTTTCCTGAGCTCACACCCTACGGGCGAGCATTCAAGCTCACCGGCTATACGCTTGGTGAGAGAACGATTCCGTTATCGGCCATGGCTGTTGCCTCAAACACCAGGACGAAAAATACTGACGACACCGTTCAGGGCGGCAATCCTCGCGCCGACTTCCCGAAAGATGGTAATTCCGTATTTGCCAGTGGAAGTTTATTCATCGCCGGCAAGATTACCAACAACCTGGGCGCCCTCATTCAATACACCTACAACAACTATCACGAACAGGCTGTCAGCGACTCACGTTGGAAGGGACACGGCCAGTCTGACATGCTGGACATACGCTATGCAGACCGGTTCATCGACCCGAATCGCGACCTGATCGTCGGCCTGAGTCTGAACAACAATCCCTCGGTGCAGGACGTATTCAATAGCGTACCTGCCTGGTGGTTTCCCTACCAGACGGGGCTCTCGGCTACTCAACCAGGCTATGCCCCAAAAATAGCCAGCCTCGGCCAGAATGTCGCTGGTCTCGGCGCGTATGCGTATTGGAACCAGTACATCTACGCAGAAGTCGCCGCATACCGCGCGGCCGACCGAGGCATTGCGAGGTGGATGAGTCAAGGCATCCCCAAAGACCAGTTGAGCCTGGTGAAGGATCTGAATCCCTATTGGCGTGTTGCGCTGACACGTGAATGGGGCGCGCACAACCTGATGGTCGGCGTGTTGGGCATGACCACCATCCAATATAACGATCCGCTGGTTCGCGACGGAAACGATACCGACAAGTTTCGCGATGTCGGGCTTGATTCCCAGTACCAGTACCTGCTGGATCCGCATACTGTGACGGTGCAGGCCAGCTATATTCGCGAGCGAATCAGCTATGGACCAGCGCACAATTCGGCCAACGCATCGGCATTCTTCGACGCAACGGGTACGGTCTCGCAGCCCAACTTCAATGACAGCGATACCCTGAAGTTTTTCAGGGCCAAGGTATCGTATGTCTACCAGGCAAAATATGGCGGCAGTCTGGCGTTCTTCAACATTACCGGCAACATTAATTCGATGAACCAGAGCGCAGGGTTCGACGATACCGGCACCTTGCAGCCAGCTGGAAGCCATACCGGCAACCTGTCGGGATCCCCGGATACGCGCGGGATGATCTATGAGTTGTTCTGGACGCCGATCCAGTATGTACGAGTGGGTGCCCAGTACACCAACTTCACCAAGTACAACGGCGCATCAACGAATTACGACGGATTTGGCCGCAATGCAAAGGACAACAACTCGCTATTCCTTTACATATGGGCTGCCTACTAATGGATACCCGGGAGACCGTCATGAAATTGATCGCATTGTCCGCCAGTATTCTTGTGGCAACTTCCATTGTGGGTTGCGCATCGCCCGAGCGCTCGCGAAATATGGCCAACCCGAACACGTCGGCGCAAACGTTAGCAGAGCAGGTTTGCTCCAATTGCCACGGCCTGGATGGAAATTCCGTGTCGCCCAATTTTCCCCGGCTCGCGGCTCAGCAGAAGAACTATCTGGTGGCGCAGCTCAAGGGTTTTCGCGGTCACAACCGCTCCGATCCCGCCGGGTTTGAGTATATGTGGGGCCTGAGCCGAAGCCTGACGGATAGCCAGATCGAAGGACTGGCGGATTACTTTGGGCGGCAGAAGCCATTGCCGGCAGCAACTTCAGAAGATGCTCGTACTGCGACAGGCAAAGATCTTTACCAGAATGGGCTTCCTGCCCAGGGCGTCCCGCCGTGCATGAGTTGTCACGGCGCAGAGGGCAAAGGCAGCGATCAGTTTCCGCGTCTGGCCGGGCAGCATGCCGACTATCTGGTCAAGCAGCTCAATGTATTTCAGCGAACCGACGAGCGGCCCGAGGGGAGCGTGATGAAGGTCGTTGCGCACGGCATGACTTTGCCAGATATGCAGCACGTGGCGGCATATCTGCAAACGAGATAAACCCTGGTCGTGCAGCGCAATCAGGTTGAAAGCGGGCTCCCTCATTCTGAGGCTTGACGAATGAGTTCAATCCACGCCACCATTGCGCAACAAACGTCTATCTG
>JANMXS010000224.1:0-13643 GCA_031394335.1 Burkholderiales bacterium | reverse complement strand
CGATTGCCGAGCGGCTGAAGCGGCAGGAAACCAATATCGCCGACGGACATGCGGATGTGACCGTGATGTTTGCCGATATCGTCGATTTCACGCATATGTCCGAGGAAATGTCGCCGAACGAAACGGTGCATTTGCTGAATGACATATTTTCGGAATTCGACAACCTTGCCGAAAAATACGGCATCGAAAAAATCAAGACCGTGGGGGATGCCTACATGGCTGCAGGCGGCCTGCGCGGCCGCAGCGGTATCGGTGCGGGCGGCAATACCGGCAGCGCCTTGCACTACGTCGATGCGATGGCGGATATCAGCCTGGACATGCTCGACTTTGTCTCCCGCTATGTGGCGCCCAATGGTCAGCGCCTGAGTTTGCGCATCGGCCTGGCGACCGGGCCGGTGGTGGCCGGCGTGATCGGGCGCCGCAAATTCAGCTACGATTTGTGGGGTGACACTGTCAATGTGGCGAGCCGCATGTGTTCGGAGGCCCAGGCCGACCGCACCCAAGTGGATGCAGTGACCTATCGGCGGCTGCACAATCGATACGTATTCGATGCCGTGCAACAGATACATGTGAAGGGCAAAGGGCCGATGCAGGTCTATAACCTTCTGGGCAAGATCGTGCAGGCGCCGGAAGACGCAAATATCATTCAGTTTAACGACGGCAACATGCCGCGCTAGCCGTCGCCGGCGGCCCGCTGTGTGCCGGGTCGCAAAGTGGTCATGGCGTCAGCGGAGAGGAGCCTCGCTTGGATTCGCCCGCATCCGCATCCGCTGCATCCCTGCCGCATAGCGTGCTGCCATCCGGTCCTCAGCCGCAGGACATGCGGCAACCGGAAGCTCAGCCGCAGAATGCGCGGCAACCGGGAATCGCCCTCGTGCTGCAGGGCGGTGGTGCACGAGCCGCGTATCAGGTCGGCGTGCTCAAGGCGCTGTCGGAGATTCTCGGCCATCCCGTGGAAAACCCCTTCCCGATCATTACCGGCACCTCGGCGGGCGCCATCAATGCGGCGGTACTCGCGGCACATGCCGATAATTTTGCCAAAGGGGTTGAGACCCTGGTGAATGTCTGGAGCCAGTTTTCCCCGGACCAGGTCTACCGTACCGATTTCCCCGGGGTCTTCAGGAACAGCGCCAGGTGGATGTCGGCGCTGGTGTTCGGGGCCATGAGCAAGAACCACAAGGTTTCATTGTTCGATAATTCGCCTCTGTTCGACCTGCTCAGGAATCATGTCGATGTGGAGCGCATCAGCAAACACATCGAGTCGGGGGCGCTGCGCGCCGTATCCGTCACCGCCTCGGGCTACACCTCGGGCCAGAACTGCGCGTTTTTTCAGGGCGCTCCCGAGCTCAATGGCTGGAAGCGCTCGCTGCGGGTCGGCATCCGCGTGCAGCAGTTGAGCGTCGAGCATCTGGTGGCGTCGGCGGCGATTCCGTTCGCGTTTCCGGCCATCAAGATTCATCGCGAATATTTCGGTGATGGCTCAATCCGGCAAATGGCGCCGGTGAGCCCGGCCCTGCATCTGGGCGCCGAGCGCGTGTTTGTGGTCGGCACCGCCAAGCTGGTCAAGGAGGTGCCGGATCGCACGCGCAGCGACAGCTATCCCTCGCTGGCGCAGATCGCCGGTCATGCCATGTCGAGCATTTTTCTCGATACCCTCGCGGTCGACATCGAGCGTCTGCTGCGCATCAACTCAACGCTCAAGCTGGTCGATGAGGCCAAGATGAAAGCCTCCGGCGGCCAGTTGCACCATGTCGATGTCTGCGTGGCTTGTCCTAACGAGCCGCTGGACGTGCTGGCGCACAAGCATGTTCACGATCTGCCCTGGACCATCCGCTTCCTGATGCGCTCGATTGGCGCGATGCGCAAGGGCGGCGCCACGCTCGCCAGCTATCTGCTGTTCGACCGCGGTTATTGCCGTGCGCTGATCAACATGGGCTATCTCGATATCATGGCGCGGCGCGAGGAAATCTCCTTGTTTTTCGATGCCAATTCCTGCCCCATGCCCACCGACATGCCGATTCCAAACTTCGATCCGGTCAGCACCACGCAGATGGAAGCGGTGAAGCATGCCGGGCAGTAGTGAGCGCAAGGTAGAGCGCCCGATGCCCGCTACCCGCGAAATGTTTCATCATTTTTCGCCGATTCAGACGCGTTGGTCCGACAACGACAGTTACGGGCATGTCAACAACGTTGTCTACTACGCGTATTTCGATACGGCGGTAAATAATTATCTGATTGCCCGGGGCGCGCTGGATATCGAGAGTGGCGCGGTGATCGGCCTGGTGGTGGAAACCGGCTGCCACTATTTTGCAGCGGCTGCGTTTCCGGATGCCTTGCAAGCCGGCATGCGTGTTGTACATCTGGGCAATTCCAGTGTGCGCTACGAGATTGCGATTTTTCGCGAGGGCGCGGACCTTGCCTTGGCACAGGGACATTTTGTGCATGTGTACGTTGATCGGGTCACGCGCAGGCCGACGGCGTTGCCCGCTACCTTGCGAGCAGCGGTTATGGCACTAAGCTGCGAATAGAAATACGTAGAACGCCATTTGGCGCGGCGTTTGAAGCAAAAGTGCGCCAGGAGCCGCTCCAGTGCTTGAGTTTCGTTTTTAGACTTTCCGCCGCTCAGGCCAGCAGAATTCTTGATTTGAAGCGCGCCGCAAGCCACTCGCCGACCGCTTCAACTTCCTCGGCGCATACCGAATGCGGCATCGGATATTCCTGCCAGTCGACCTTATAGCCACTGGCGGCGAGCGTATCGCGTGAACTCTTCGCCAGGGCCAGCGGCACCACCGGGTCCTGGGTGCCGTGCGCCAACAGGATCGGGATATTTGCATTGGCGACGGTTTTCTCGCGTGACAGTGAATCACCGAGCGTGAGGTAGGTCGACAACGCCAGAATGCCGGCCAGCGCATGCTTGTTGCGCAAGCCGGCCTGCAGCGCGATCGCCCCGCCTTGCGAGAAACCGGCCAGGATGATTTTGTCGGCCGCCATACCACGTGTGATTTCGCGTTCAATCAGGGCATCGATGGCTACCTGCGATTCACGGATGCCTGCCTCGTCGGGCTTGCGCTCGAGTTCGTTCATGGCGATGTCGTACCAGCCCGGCATTTCGTGGCCGCCATTGATGGTGATGGAGCGTGTCGGCGCCTGCGGGAAGATGAAGCGCAGTGGCAACTCCTCCGGCAGCCCGAGCTCCTTGACGATGGGTACGAAGTCCCAGCAATCCGCGCCGAGGCCATGCATCCAGATGACGCTGCCTTTGGGCTCTGCGCCGGTGGTGAGTTCGATGTGTTGAATGAGTTTGGCCATGGTTTGAATATCGTCAGCTTTTGTTTTCGCGCAGCGCCGACTTGGGGCGGAATGCCTTGATCACGTTGTCATTGGTTTCGAGATAGGGGCCGCCGATCAAATCGACGCAATAGGGCACCGCTGCAAAGATGCCGACTTCAACCGGCTTGCCCTCGGCATCCTTGAGGCCTTCCAGCGTTTCCTTGATCGCTTTGGGTTGTCCCGGCAGGTTGATGATCAGCGACTGCTTGCGGATCACCGCCACCTGCCGCGACAGGATCGCAGTCGGCACGAATCGCAACGAGATCTGGCGCATGCGTTCGCCGAAGCCATCCATCACCCGGTCGGCGATGGCCAGCGTGGCATCAGGCGTCACATCGCGCGGCGCCGGTCCGGTACCGCCGGTGGTGAGCACCAGCGCGCAGCCTTCAATGTCGACGAATTCTTTCAGTGTCGCTTCGATCAATGCCTGCTCATCGGGAATCACGCGCGACACGATCGTCAGCGGGTTCTTGAGCGCAGTCTGCAGCCACGTTGCCAATGCCGGCAGGCCCTCGTCCTGATAGATGCCCTTGGAGGCACGGTCGCTGATCGACAGCAGCCCGATCTTGGCGGGGTCGTGCGCGGTCATTGTCATTCGCTGTCGGCAGCGGCGGCAACCTTGGCGCGCTCGACAATGTGCTTGTGCAGGGTCTGGTACAGCAGGCGAAAATTTTTCGGCGGTCGGTTGTGGGCGTGGTCGTCGCGGGCGGCGGCGATATAGCGTTCCAGCATGTCATGACTCGCCTGCGGAAACTCGTTGACGAAAGCGGCGACGGCTGTGGCATCCGCCATCATCCGCTCGCGCCAGCGCTCGGCCAGATGGTGCAGGGCAGTCTGCTTCTGGTTGGGCGCATTGACGGCCTGCAACTGAGCGATGATCGGCGCGGCGTCGATTTCGCGCATCAGGCGGCCGATATATTGCATTTGCCGCTTGATGCCGCCGTGTTTGCTGACGGGAATGCGCTTGGCTTCCAGCACCGCCTCCAGCAATTCTTCCGGCAGGGTGAGCTTGCGTAACGCCTCGGGCGTAAGATCGAACAGCTCTTCGCCGACCGCCTGCAAAGCCAGCATGTCCCGTTTCTTCTGGCTTTTGCTGATAGAATTTTCTTGTTGATCCGAATCCATCGTACTTTTCTTCCTCGGCGCGTCCCGCAGTTTTACATGGCGACCCGGCCATCTCGTCAAGTCCGCATTTTACTCCACGCTGAGCCTCTATCCGTGATCGAAACCGTTAATCCCGCTTCTGCCGCAAGCCAATCGAACTCATTGCGCGATCTCGCCGCATTTGCGCTGGAACGCGCCAAGGCGCTTGGGGCCACGGCCGCCGACGTCGAAATTTCCACTTCCGTCGGCCAGAGCGTCACCGTGCGCCTCGGCGACGTTGAAACCATCGAGCACAATCGCGACAAGGGGCTCGGCATTACCGTCTATCTCGGCCAGCAGCGGGGCAACGCCTCGACCACCGATTTGTCGCGCGCCGCGATTGAGCGCACCGTTGCTGCGGCGTTGGCTATCGCCAAATACACCGCCGCCGATGAATTCTCCGGGCTGCCCGATCCTGCCCGCCTGGCCAAGGCGCCATACCCGGAATTGTCGCTCCATCATCCCTGGGCGTTGAGTGTGGAGGCTGCCACCGATCTCGCCAAGCGCATGGAAGCGGCCGCGTTCGCCGTCGACAAGCGTATCAACAATTCCGAGGGCGCCTCGGTATCGACTTACGAATCAGACTTCGTCTACGCCAATTCGCTGGGTTTCATGGCCGGCTATCCAACCTCGCGGCACAGCGCCAGCGTGTCGATGATCGCCGGCAGCGATGACGGCATGCAGCGCGATTACTGGTATGCGGTCGCGCGCGGCGAGCAGATGATGGAATCCGCCGAAGATATCGGCCGCAAGGCCGGCGAGCGCACCGTCGCCAGGCTCGGCGCCAGGCGGGCGCCCACCGGTGAAGTGCCGGTGCTGTTTGATGCGACCGTAGCCTCGGGTCTGGTTGGCAGTTTCGTCGGCGCGGTCAGCGGCTCCTCGCTGTATCGCAAGGCGAGCTTCCTGCTCGATTCCATCGGGCAGCAGGTGTTCTCGCCGCTGGTATCGATTTACGAGGATCCGTTTTTGGTGGCAGGCTTGGCCAGCGGGCCCTTCGACAGCGAAGGCGTGGCTACCGCCGCACGCCATGTGGTCAAGGATGGCGTGGTGAATGGCTATTTCCTGTCGACTTACTCGGGCCGCAAGCTGGGCTTGCCGACCACCGGCAATGCCGGCGGCAATCACAACCTGATCGTTGCCCCTGGCGCGCTCGATTTTGCCGGGCTGGTGAAAAAAATGCATCGCGGTTTTATTGTCACCGAGATGATGGGGCAGGGCGTGAACAACGTCACCGGCGATTACTCGCGCGGCGCGGTCGGATTCTGGGTGGAGAACGGCGAGATCGCCTATCCCGTCGAAGAGATCACCATCGCCGCCAATATGAAAGACATGTTCAAGGGCATCGTCGCCGTCGGCAATGATGTGCTGGCGCTGGGCTCGAAGAGCACCGGGTCCATTCTGATCGAGCGTATGTCGATCGCCGGCGAATAGCGGTCGGGTATCGTTGGTTGTCCAGGCGCTGTCGTAACGAGGAGAAAAATATGCAACCTCCCATGAAAAGACGTAAATTTCTGGCCCTGTCGGGCGCGGGTGTGGCGGCGGGTGTGGCTTCAGTGCCGAATCTG
Organism: Burkholderiales bacterium; assembly: GCA_031394335.1. Classification (GTDB taxonomy): domain Bacteria; phylum Pseudomonadota; class Gammaproteobacteria; order Burkholderiales; family Usitatibacteraceae; genus UKL13-2. The sequence continues at coordinate 7,605 of JANMXS010000224.1, read as the reverse complement.
GCCGCTGCACAGGCGACGCTCCCCACCATCAAATGGCGCATGACGTCCAGCTTCCCGAAAAGTCTCGATACGATTTACGGTGCGTCCGAAGGCATCTGCAAACGTGTTGCCTCGGCCACCGGCGGCAAGTTCCAGATCCAGGTATTCGCGGCCGGTGAACTCGTTCCCGGTCTGTCGGCGATGGATGCGGTCAAGGACGGCACCGTCGAGTGCGCCCATACCGCACCCTACTATTACTTCGGCAAAGACCCTACCTTTGCCTTCGGCTGCGCGGTGCCGTTCGGCATGAATGCCCGCCAGCAAAACGCGTGGATGTACCACGGCGGCGGGATGGCGTTGATGCGCGAGTTTTACCGGGATTACAACATCATTCATTTCCCGGCCGGCAACACCGGCGCGCAAATGGGCGGCTGGTTCCGCAAGGAAATCAAAACGCTGGCCGATCTCAAGGGTCTCAAATTCCGTATCGCGGGATTTGCCGGAAGAGTGCTGGCCAAACTGGGCGTGGTGCCGCTGCAAATCGCCGGTGCGGATATTTATCCTGCGCTGGAAAAAGGCGCCATCGATGCTGCCGAGTGGGTCGGCCCCTACGATGACGAGAAGCTGGGCCTGTCGCGGATCGCGAAAAACTACTATTACCCCGGCTGGTGGGAAGGCGGGCCGGAGCTCGATTTGTTCGTCAATATCCCGCAGTGGGAATCCCTGCCGGCCGAGTACAAATCGATTCTCGAGGCGGCCTGCTACGAGGCGAATGTCGAGATGCTCGCCAAGTATGACGCGCTCAATCCGGCGGCCTTGCGACGGCTGGTTTCGCAGGGCGTGCAGATCAGGCCGTTCAGTCGCGAGATCATGGTGGCCTGCCTGAAAGCGACGAACGAGGTGTGCGACGAAGAGGCAGCGAAGAATCCGAAGTTCAAAAAAATCTTCGAATCGTGGAAAAAATTCCGCGACGAACAGATCTTGTGGTTTCGTGTGGCCGAGCAGAATTTCGACAATTTCATGGCAGCCGCCAGCCAGATGCCACCGACGAAAAAATAGCTCGACGCAAAACGTCGTTTCCAAAAAAATTCGCCCCGCAACTGCGGGGCGAATTTTTTTTACGAGTGAGCATGAAGCTATTTGCCGCCGCGCAGCGCCTTCTCGATTTCATCGGCGGCCTGCTGTTCGGCAGTCTTGCCTTTGGCGGGTGTCGCTTTTGGATCAGCCTTGGGATCCGATTTCCCGTCGGGCTTTGTGTCCGGTTTCGTCGTTGTACCGCCCAGCGCCTTCATCAGGTCGTCGGCTGCGGCATCTGCCTTCGGTGCATCCACCGCTGGCGTGCCCTGGCCACCCAGCGATTTCATCAGATCATTATTGCTTGCATCGTCCGACTTGATCTGTTCCGTAGCGCTCGGAATCGGCACGATCGATTGCAACTGGGTTTCGACTTTTCCGCCGTCTTCTTTCGGCTGATCATCCTTGTACACCAGCACCATCTGCGGGAACGCGATCACCAGGCCCACCATGACGAGCTGGATCAGCACGAACGGGACCGCACCCCAGTAGATCTGTCCGGTAGTCACCGGCGCGGTGATTTTGCGGGTGACGCGATCGAGATATTCCTTGGCGGGCGCCACGCTGCGCAGGTAGAACAGCGAGAAGCCGAACGGCGGATGCATGAACGAGGTTTGCATGTTCACGGCGAGCAACACGCCGAACCAGATCAGATCGATGCCGAGCTTGTCGGCAGCCGGACCCAACAGCGGCACGATAATGAAGGCGAGTTCAAAGTAATCGAGGAAGAACGCGAGCACGAACACCAGCGCATTGACGACGATCAGGAAGCCCACCTGCCCGCCGGGCAGGCCGACCAGCAACTCCTCCACCCACTTGTGTCCATCGACGCCGTAGAACGTCAGACTGAAGACGCGCGCACCGATCAGAATGAAGACCACGAACGCCGTCAGCTTGGCGGTGGAATCCATGGCCTGGCGCAGCAGCTTGAAATTGAGGCGACCCCGCAGCACCGCCATCACCAGCGCGCCGGTGGCGCCCATCGCGCCGCCTTCGGTCGGCGTTGCCACGCCGAGGAAAATGGTGCCCAGCACCAGGAAAATCAACGCCAGCGGCGGCACCAGCACGAACACGACCTGTTCGGCGAGACGCGACAGCAGGCCGAACTTGAACTGGCGGTTGATCAGCGCCGAAAAAAACGCCATGCCGATACCGACGGAAGTCGCCACCACGATGGTTTCATCCAGCGCCTTGGCGTGATAGTTTTTGGCAAAGATGACGGCAGCAATAATGGAGAGAACTGCCAGTATTGCGAACGAAATCACACCGCTTTTTCCGCTGGCCTCGCGGAAGGTGCGCGCTTCCACCGGCAGCGCCGGCACCCAGGCGGGTTTGAAAATCGCCACGCCAATGACGTACAGCGCATACAAACCGGCCAGTACGGTGCCGGGGATGAATGCGCCGGCGTACATATCGCCGACCGACTTGCCCAGCTGGTCGGCCATGATGATCAGCACCAGCGAGGGCGGGATGATCTGTGCCAGCGTTCCCGAGGCCGCGATCACACCGGAGGCCAGGCGGCGATCATAGCCATAGCGAAGCATGATGGGGAGCGAGATCAACCCCATCGAAATGACCGACGCGGCCACCACACCGGTGGTTGCGGCGAGCAGCGCGCCTACAAAAATTACCGCGAAGGCGAGCCCGCCGCGCACCGGCCCGAACAACTGACCGATGGTATCGAGCAAGTCTTCTGCCATCCCGCTTCGCTCCAGGATCAGGCCCATGAAGGTGAAGAACGGAATCGCCAGCAGCGTGTCGTTGGACATCACTCCCCAGACGCGTTCGGGCAGGGCCTGGAACAGCGAAGGATGCAGCAGCCCCAGCTGGATGCCGAGCAGGCCGAACACGATGCCGTTGGCCGCCAACGCAAACGCGACCGGGTAACCCAGCAACAGGAAAGCGAACAGCCCCAGAAACATCAGGGGCGCCATATTGTGAATGATGAATTGAGTCATGCTGATCCTGTTCGCCTAGGCCGCTGCGCCGTTGTCTTTGAGTTCTTTTTCGCGTGCTTCCTGAATGGCTCTGGCCAGATCTTCCTCGGCAGAGGGACCGCTGTCTTCCAGGGCCGGATCGGGGATCAGACCTTTCAGTACGGCAATGCTTTTGATCAGCTCGGAAAAACCCTGCAGCACCAGCAGAAAGAAACCGACCGGCAGCAACAGGCGCGCCGGCCAGATGATCAGGCCGCCGGAATTGGAAGACATCTCGTGGCCCACAAAGGCATTCACAAATACCGGCCATGACAGATACATGATCAGCATGGCCATCGGCAGCAGGAAAAAAAGATGACCGAAGATATCGATATACAGCTGGGTGCGTCGCGACCAACGATGGTAAACAACGTCGATACGTACATGCGCATGGTGCAGCAGGGCATAGCCACCACACAGCAGGAATACACCGGAAAACAGATACCACTGCAGTTCCAGCCAGGCGTTCGAGCTGGTGTCGAAGGCATAGCGGACCAGCGCGTTGATGGAGCTGACCAAAACGGCGGCCAGCGTCAGCCAGTAGGCAAGCTTGCCGACGCGTTCATTGAGTCCGTCGATGAGACGGGAGAGTTTGAGTAAAGTCTGCACACGAACCTCCTGGCCTGCTTGCGGGCGTTCTGCCGCGACAGGTCTGCACGGGTATTGAATGGAATGGCCGGCACAATCGGGATGGCCGATTGCTTGAAGCGATGCTGGCATACTCGACTTGCGGAATCCTTGCGGATTATAACGGCTTTCACGGTCGGCCAAGATGCCGTTTTCGACGGCGCGGGACGGCCCGCGAACAAGCGCGGCGCATGGTCAAAGTGGGCGCGCATGTTAAGATTTCTGTAAATTCAGGCGCAAGCCCCAACGGCCGTACAAATGCGGTCACCTGATTGTCGCTGCCTACGCGCCGCTTCTTACGGAGATTTCCCGATGTTTTCCCGCGCCAATACTCTCGCCGTTACCGATCCGGAACTGTTTGCGGCGATCGCCCAGGAAAATCAGCGGCAGCAGGACCATATCGAGCTGATTGCCTCCGAAAACTACACCAGCCCGGCGGTGATGGAAGCGCAGGGTTCGCAACTGACCAATAAATATGCCGAGGGCTATCCGGGCAAACGCTACTACGGCGGCTGCGAATTTGTCGATATCGCCGAGACCCTCGCTATTGATCGCGTCAAGCAACTGTTTGGCGCCGAAGCCGCCAATGTGCAGCCCAATAGTGGCTCGCAGGCCAACCAAGCGGTGTTCCTTGCGCTGTTGAAGCCGGGCGATACTTTCCTCGGCATGAGTCTCGCCGAGGGTGGGCATCTGACCCACGGCATGGCGCTGAACATGTCGGGCAAATGGTTCAAGCCGGTATCTTATGGGCTGAATGCCAAGGAAGAAATCGACTACGCTCAGGTCGAGCGCCTCGCCCACGAACATAAACCGAAGCTGGTGCTGGCCGGCGCGTCGGCCTACTCATTGCGCATCGACTGGGAACGCTTCGCCAAAATCGCCAAGGACGTCGGCGCCTACTTCATGGTCGATATGGCCCACTACTCAGGCCTGATTGCCGGCGGCGTATACCCGAGCCCGGTGCCGTTTGCGGATGTGGTCACCACCACCACCCATAAAGGCCTGCGCGGACCGCGTGGCGGCATTATCCTGATGAAGGCCGAGCACGAGAAAGCGATGAACTCGGCGATCTTCCCGGGGCTGCAGGGCGGGCCGCTGATGCATGTGATTGCCGGCAAGGCAGTCGCCTTCAAAGAGGCGCTGCAGCCGGAATTCAAGGTCTACCAGCAGCAGGTGCTGAACAATGCCAGGGTGATGGCGGAAACCCTGATCAAACGCGGCCTGCGCATTGTTTCCGGTCGCACCGAATCGCATGTGATGCTGGTCGATCTGCGTGCCAAAAAAATCACCGGCAAGGAAGCCGAAGCGGTGCTGGGCCAGGCGCATATCACGGTGAACAAGAACGCGATTCCGAACGATCCTGAAAAGCCGTTCGTGACCTCCGGCGTGCGCCTCGGCAGCCCGGCGATGACCACGCGCGGTTTCAGGGAAGCCGAGGCCGATCTCACCGCCAATCTGATCGCCGATGTGCTCGACAAGCCGCAGGACGCCGCCAATATTGCCGCGGTCAAGGCGCGTGTACATGCGCTGACCGCCAAGTTTCCGGTTTACGGCTGAGCACCGATCATGAATGCGGCGCATAAGGATGATGACAAAATGCGTCGCTTTTTTTGCCACGCTTTTCGCCGCAACCCACGCGCATGAAGTGCCCTTTCTGCTCTGCGCAGGAAACGCAGGTGATCGATTCGCGCGTATCGGAAGAGGGCGATGTGGTGCGTCGCCGTCGCCGTTGCACCGTTTGTCACAAACGCTTCACCACCTACGAGACCGCCGAGTTGCGCATGCCGACGATCGTGAAATCGAATGGCCAGCGCGAGGATTTTTCGCGCAAGAAACTTGAAACCAGTTTTCACCGTGCCCTGCACAAGCGCCCGGTCGGCGAGGAGCAGGTGGCCGCGGCCATGGATCGCATTGAGCAAACGCTGCTCAACGAGGCAAAACGCGAGCTCGCCTCGCGACAGATCGGCGAAATGGTGATGGCGGAGCTGAAGCAGCTCGATGAAGTGGGCTATGTGCGCTTCGCCTCGGTGTATCGCAGTTTTTCCGATGTCGAAGAATTCAAGACCGCGATCCGGGAAGTGCAGAAATAACCGTGGCGGCGCAGTTGTGGTGAAATTCAGCGCAACAGACCACGCGATGATGGCGCGGGCCCTGCAGATTGCCGAACGCGGCCGCGGTATTGCCAGCCCCAATCCACATGTGGGCTGCGTGATTGTCAAAGGTGCCCGCATTATCGGCGAAGGCTTCACGCGTCTCGGCGGGCGCCCGCATGCCGAGGCGGAAGCGCTGACTGCCTGCATCGAATCGCCTGAAGGTTCCACTGTTTATTCGACACTCGAACCCTGCGCCTTGCACCCCAACGCGCGCGGCCCGGCGTGTTCGGATTTGCTGGTGGCGGCCAGGGTAAAACGCGTGGTATCGGCCCTGCACGATCCCTTTCACGGTGTGAATGGCGCTGGTCACGAACGGTTGCGTAGCGCCGGGATCGAGCTTGATATCGGTCTGATGGAAGTCCAGGCGCGCGAGCAGCTGAAAGCTTTCCTGCATCGCGTCGAGCGCGGTCGCCCCTGGGTGACGCTGAAAGTAGCTGCCACGCTGGATGGCAAGACCGCGCTGGCCAATGGCGAATCGCAATGGATCACCGGCGCCGAGGCGCGCCGCGATGTGCACCGGATGCGCGCCATGGCCTGTGCGGTGCTGACCGGCATTGGCACTGCGCTCAGCGATGATCCGGCGCTGACCGTGCGCGATCTGCCACCCGGCATGACGGTCGAGCGTCAGCCGTTGCGTATCCTGCTGGATAGTCGTTTGGAGGTGCGTGACGGCATGAAGCTGCTACAAGGCGGCAACACACTGATCGTGACCTCGGCGGCCGACAGCGAGCGCACGCAGGCCGTGCTGAAGCAGGGCGTGGCGATCATGAGCGTGCCAACGGAATTGGCCAAGGACAAGGTCGACCTGGTCGCGATGATGCAGCAACTCGGCCGTTATCAGGGGCGCGGCATGAACCATGTGCTGGTCGAGGCCGGCGCCAGGCTGAATGCGTCATTATTGCAGGCGGGTGTGGTCGATGAGATCGTGTTCTATCTCGCCCCCAGCCTGTTTGGCGACAGCGCGCGCGGCCTGTTCGCGCTGCCGGAACTGACCCGCCTGCAGGATCGGATAGTCTTGAATATCGGCGATGTCCGGCATGTGGGCAAGGATTTACGCATCACCGCACAGCTCAAAAACAAAACCTGAAAAAGGAACGCACCGTGTTTACCGGAATCATCGAAACCACCGGCCTCATCGAAACAGCCGAGGTCAGCGCCGCCAATACCCGTCTCACCATCAATGCGCCGCGCCTCGGCTTGCATAATGTCGCGATCGGCGATTCGATTGCGGTCAGTGGCTGCTGCCTGACGGTGGTGGAAAAATCGCCCGAGACGTTTTCGGTGGATGTGTCGCCGGAGACGCTGTCACTCACGACAGGGTTGCATCAGGGCGCCGAGGTCAACCTGGAAAAATCGCTGCGCTTCGGCGATCGCCTCGGCGGGCATCTGGTCAGCGGCCATATCGACGGCGTCGGTACGGTGACCGCCATGGACGATCTTGAAGCCTCATGGCGCCTCGAGATCGAAGCGCCGTCTGAACTGGCGAAGTACGTGGCGCGCAAAGGCTCGATCACCATCAACGGCATCTCGCTCACCGTCAATCGCGTGCGCGACCTCGACAACGGCCGTGCGCTGTTCGAGATCAATATCATTCCGCATACCCACCAGGTCACCACCATCCGCCTGCTGCGCAAGAGCAGCAAGGTGAATCTGGAGATCGATCTGCTGGCGCGCTATCTGGAGCGCATGCTGGGCAAGTAGGTTTCCCGCATTAAAATGGGGGCATCTAAAAACTTCGTCGTCCCAGCGAAGCAACCGTGTCAAGCAGTAGGCTGCAATTTCCACGCATTGTCCTT
>JANMXS010000223.1:0-4061 GCA_031394335.1 Burkholderiales bacterium | reverse complement strand
GGCAGCGGCCTACTGGCTCACGCTGAAAAGCGACGAGCAGGCCCGCTTCGATTTCGTCGCGCGGCTGGACGCGCGCGAGATCAAGCCGCAGGTCACCTGGGGGACGTCGCCGGAAATGGTCGTGCCGGTCGACGGCTGCGTACCCGACCCGGGCCAGGAGCCGAATGAATCCAAACGCAATGGCATGGTGCAGGCGCTGTCATACATGGGATTACGCCCCGGCACGCTGATCGCCCAGATTCCGCTCGACAAGGTGTTCATAGGCTCCTGCACCAATTCCCGGATTGGCGATTTGCGAGCGGCCGCGGCAATCGTACGTGGCGGGCGGGTCGCCGCGTCGATTCGGCAGGCATTGGTCGTGCCCGGGTCTGGACTGGTCAAGGCCGAGGCCGAAGCGGAAGGCTTGGATCGGGTGTTCGTGGAAGCCGGATTTGAATGGCGCGAGCCGGGTTGCTCGATGTGCTTGGGGATGAACGATGACCGTCTGAACGTCGGCGAGCGCTGCGCCTCGACATCCAATCGCAACTTCGAGGGACGACAGGGCGCCGGCGGGCGGACGCACCTGGTCAGTCCGGCCATGGCCGCTGCGGCGGCGCTCGCCGGGCGCTTCGTCAACGTTACGCATCTTTAGACACGGGTTGAAGCTCCATGCTCGCCTTCACGCAAGTTGATTCGTTGGTAGCGCCGCTGGACCGTCCGAACATCGATACCGATGCGATCATTCCGAAGCAGTTCCTGAAATCGATCAAGCGCACCGGCTTCGGACCCAACCTCTTCGACGAATGGCGCTACTTCGACGCCGGAATACCGGGGCAGGATTGCGCGCGGCGGCCGCGCAACCCGCAGTTTTCGTTGAATCAGCCGCGCTACGAGGGTGCGCAGATCCTCCTGGCCGCGGAAAACTTCGGTTGCGGCTCCAGTCGCGAGCATGCCGCATGGGCATTGCTCGAATTCGGCTTTCGCGCGCTCATCGCACCGAGCTTCGGCGACATCTTCTACGGCAATTGCTTCAAGAATGGCCTGTTGCCGGTCGTATTGAATGCCGGCATCGTGAGCCGGCTGTTCGCGGCGGTCGCGGCGACGCCGGGTTATCGGTTGCGCGTCGACCTGACGAAACAAACCGTGACCACGCCGTCGGGCGAAGCGATCGCCTTCGACGTGGATCCGGGCAACAAGTCACGGCTCCTGGATGGTATCGACGAAATCGGATTGACCCTCGCGTCCGCTGCGCTGATACGCCACTACGAAGCTCGGCGGCGCGAACTGGAGCCGTGGCTGTTCACGTCGTGACATACGCGCGTGCTTGCGATGTCGGGGGGCGTCGTGGCGCTCAGGCGCCGAACAATCCGTGCGCAGCGCGCACGAACTTGGTGGGCTGCTCGAGCGCGGGACCGTGGCCGCAGCGATTGATCAGAACGGCGTCGGCGGTGGCGATCGATCGCAGCAGCGGCAAGGTGGCCTCGGCGAAGGGCACCATCCGATCATTCAAACCATGGACGAAGAGGGTCTCGGATGTTATCCGCGCAGAGTCCGCAGCCGAGAGCACGAGTTGATCGAGGTAGGCCTGCTTGTCGCCGGTGAACATCGACGAGAAATAGTCGGCATAGTCACCTTCGTTCAAGGTCGCAAGGCGCTCCCGATAGAATTCCTCGGTCAGTCCGCTGGCATCGGCGACGACGCTCTCGTACATTCGTCGCAATTCTTCGAGGGAGCGTGGCGCCGTCCACGCGATCTGCAACTCAGGCGTGATCATGAACCTTGTGCCTGGACAGCCGGTCACGAGCAATTTGACGAGATTCGGGCGCGCGGCGGCCAATCGCAACCCCAGAAATCCGGACAAAGAGTGGCCAATGAACCCCGCGTTCGCTCCGTTGCTGATCCGATCGAACAGGAATTGCGCCTGGCGTGTCCACAGCGCGATATCGAAATAGGGAGGCGATGGCTTGCGGGCCGAGCGTCCGAAGCCGATCAAGTCCGCCGCGAAGACGTGGTAATGCGCCGCGAGCTCGTCGAGCACGCGCGCCCAGTTCGAAGCGGACGAAGTTCCGGCGCCGGACCCATGCAGCATCAGGATCGGAAATCCCCTGCCTCCCTCATAGCAATGGACCGCCAATCCATCGAAGTCCAACTCGAACTGCTTGATGGCCACCCGCGATGCCTCCGGTTTCGTCTCGAACACGTCGATGATTCGAGCCACGCGAAGAGGCCGTCCCCAACACGGCGTCACGAGATCGGATTATGGACAGCAGCTTAACTGAACTGTGCCGCTACTTCGAGTCCGCGCGCACCCGAGGTGAACCACTGGTGGTGGCGACGACGATCCGTACAGACGGTTCCACCTATAGGAAGGCCGGCGCGCGCATCCTGATTTCGCCGGGCGGCGCGACCAGCGGCATGTTGAGCGGTGGATGCCTCGAGGCAGATCTGCTTGAAAGAGCCGAACGCGTCTTGAGGAAGGGGCGCGCCGAGCGCGTGGTTTACGATACGACCGGATCCGACGACATCATCTCGGGTCTCGGGCTCGGTTGCGAAGGTGTGACCGAAATCTGGTTGCAACCGACCTCCGCCGACCAGGGATACGAGCCATTGGCCTATTTGCAGCACTGCCTGCAGCAGAATCGATCTGGATCGATCGCAACCGTCGTCGGCGGTCAGGCTCGGCTAAGCGAGCTGGGTCGACACGGTTACGCCGGAATCAGCAGTGACGACCCGCTCGCGCTGCGCCTGGGTTCGATCGAGGCCCAAGAGCCACATTTGGAAATGATTCCCTATCTCGGGCGCGACCTGGAGGTCTTCGCCGTACCGGTCAAGCTGCCGCCCGCCCTCCTGCTTTGCGGTGGCGGACCCGATGCCGTGCCCGTCGCACGCCTCGCCGACACCTTGGGATGGCGCGTCACGGTTACCGATCATCGCCCGGCGTTCGCCGATCCCGCCAGGTTCCCGGCCACGACCCGCGTGATCTCGGCGTCGGCGGACGAGCTGAGCGCTCACGCCAAGCTTGCGGTGTTTGATGCAGCCGTGATCATGAGCCACCACTTGGAAGCGGACATCGCGTACTTGACGCAACTTGCCGGCCAACCACCGCGGTACATTGGTTTGCTGGGTCCAAGGCTTCGAAGGGCGCGCTTACTGAAGGAATTAGGGAACACAACGAAGTCCCTTTCCGACCGAATCTACGGACCTGCGGGCTTGAACATCGGGGCGGACAGCTCGGCGAGTATCGCGATAGCAATCATGGCGGAAATCTATTCGGTTTTGACGGGAAAGCGGTTTGGCTCCGGCTGGAATTCATGAACACGAAGGTTGTGGCGTCCTCGTCCGAGTGCGATGCCAGTAAATTAACGAGGGATATCGATATGAAGCGCATTGGATTAATTGTTCCTAGTTCGAACACGACAATGGAGACCGAAATTCCCGAACTGTTGCGTCGGCACGAGAATCTGCACGGCACACATTGGACCTTTCATTCGAGCCGAGCCAGATTGCACACTGTCGATGTCGATTCGTTGGCCCGTATGGTGAACGACGGCGAGCGCTGCGTTGCCGAGGTGTCGGACGCAGACGTGGACGTTATTGCCTATGCCTGCCTGGTGGCACTCATGTCGCGCGGACCCGGTGCGCACCTGGCAACCGAGAAGCGCTTCGCGGAGCTGGCATCGGAAGCGAGGCACGGCCGCAAGATCCCGATTGTCAGTAGCGCGGGCGCGTTGGTGCGCACTCTCAGCGATCTCGGCCTGCGAAGGATTGCCCTGGTCGCGCCGTACATGCCGGAATTGACGAAGCTCGTCATCCGCTACATCGAGAGTTCCGGAATCGAGGTCGTCGACAGCATCAGTCTTTCGGTTGCCGACAACCTGATGGTCGGGCGGCTGGACCCCACGGCGCTGCCGGGCCACGTGTCGCGATTGAAATTGGGCGCGGCCGACGGGATCGTGCTGAGCGCCTGCGTGCAGATGCCGTCGTTGCCGTCGGTGCAGATCGTCCAGGATACGACCGGTTTGCCAGTTGTCACCGCCGCGACCGCGACGACTCGGGAAATCCTGCTTGCCGTCGGCATGGAC